>NZ_JBHVGU010000001.1:0-293856 GCF_042800575.1 Streptomyces sp. NPDC057616 | reverse complement strand
GGGAGAGGGCGGGTGGGGGGGGGGGGGTGTGGGGGGGGTGGGGGGGGGGGGGGGGGGAATGGTTTTTTCCTTCTTCTCCCCCCCCTTTTTTTCCCCCCCCCCCGGCCGCGCAGGACAACCAAAAAGCACCATCTCGGGGAGGACCAGCATCATGGGCGTCACGCTCGCCAAGGGGGGCAACGTCTCCCTGTCCAAGGCCGCACCCAACCTCACGCAGGTCATGATCGGGCTCGGCTGGGACGCACGCTCCACCACAGGCGCACCCTTCGACCTGGACGCCAGTGCCCTGCTGTGCAACGGCGGGCGGGTGCTGGGCGACGAGTACTTCGTCTTCTACAACCAGCTCAAGAGCCCCGAGGGCTCGGTGGAGCACACGGGCGACAACCTCACCGGTGAGGGCGAGGGTGACGACGAGTCGATCCTGGTCGAGCTCGGCCAGGTGCCGGCCCAGTGCGACAAGATCGTCTTCCCGGTCTCGATCCACATGGCCGACGAGCGCGGACAGACCTTCGGACAGGTCAGCAACGCCTTCATCCGCGTCGTCAACCAGGCAGACGGCCAGGAGCTCGCGCGCTACGACCTCAGCGAGGACGCGTCCACCGAGACCGCGATGATCTTCGGTGAGCTCTACCGCTACCAGGGCGAATGGAAATTCCGTGCGGTAGGTCAGGGGTACGCGTCCGGGCTGCGGGGCATCGCTCTAGACTTCGGAGTCAATGTTTCGTAAAGCCGAGTACGGCGCGGGGGAGACCCGTACCTACAGGATTGGGTAGCCAGTGCTTCTGAAAACGTTCGGCTGGTCGTTCGCGATTACCGCGCTCGGTCTGGTCGCGGCGGTCTTCTACGGGGGGTGGGAGGCCTTCGGGATTGTGGCGATCCTGGCCGTCCTGGAGATCTCCCTGTCGTTCGACAACGCGGTGGTCAACGCCGGGATCCTGAAGAAGATGAATGCCTTCTGGCAGAAGATCTTCCTCACCGTCGGTGTGCTGATCGCGGTGTTCGGCATGCGGCTGGTCTTCCCGGTCGTCATCGTCGCGATCACCGCCAAGATGGGGCCCATCGAGGCCGTCGACCTGGCCTTGAACAACAAGGACCGCTACCAGGAACTGGTCACCGACGCCCACCCGGCGATCGCGGCCTTCGGCGGCATGTTCCTGCTGATGATCTTCCTGGACTTCATCTTCGAGGACCGGGACATCCAGTGGCTGCGCTGGATCGAGCGGCCGCTGGCCAAGCTCGGCAAGGTCGACATGCTGTCGGTGTGCATCGCCCTGATCGTCCTGCTGATCACGTCCTTCACCTTCGCCACCCACGCCCACCAGCACGGCGGCGGCCACGCCGACAAGGCGCAGACGGTGCTGATCGCCGGCATCGCGGGCCTGATCACCTACATGGTGGTGGGCGGCCTTTCCGGCTTCTTCGAGGACCGGCTGGAGGAAGAGGAGGAACGCGAGCACGAGGCGGAGGAGGAAGCCGCCCGCACCGGCCGTAAGAAGTCGCCGGTGGTGCTGGCCGGGCAGGCCGCGTTCTTCATGTTCCTCTACCTGGAGGTCCTGGACGCCTCGTTCTCCTTCGACGGCGTGATCGGCGCGTTCGCCATCACCAACGACATCGTGCTGATGGCGCTGGGCCTGGGCATCGGCGCCATGTACGTCCGCTCGCTCACCGTCTACCTGGTGCGCCAGGGCACCCTGGACGACTACGTCTACCTCGAGCACGGCGCCCACTACGCGATCGGCGCGCTCGCGGTGATCCTGATGGTGACCATCCAGTACGAGATCAACGAGGTCATCACCGGCCTCGTCGGCGTCATCCTGATCGCCTGGTCCTTCTGGTCCTCCGTCCGCCGCAACCGCGCCCTCGCGGAATCGGAGGGGGACGCGGGCTCGGACGAGAAGACCGAGGTCTCGACCTCCTTGTAGGGATCGACCTCTTCGCCGGGCTCGATCCAGCCCGCTTCGCCCGTCAGGTGTGTCGCACCCGCGGGTGAGGGAACGCTCTGTGCGGGGCGGCCGGCCTCCGGCCGCCCCGCCGGTTTTTTCGAGGAAGGCCGGGTCCGCCGCGACCCGGGTGACGGGTGGGGGCGGGAATGGGTTTCTTCGACGGGCTGTGGGGCGGGCGGGACGCCGACTTCGACTCGGGCAGCGCGGCCACGAACGCGATCGAGCTGACGAAACGGCACCACCAGGTCTCGCTGACCAAGCAGGGCGCGGCCACGGGCCATCTGCGGGTCAACCTCAGCTGGCGGATGCGGACCTCCGACATAGGCGGCTCGCCGCGGGAGTCGCTGTTCCGGCACCCCTTCAAGGCGCTCAAGCCCGCCGAGATCATGGGCCACGGCCAGAGCATGGTCAACGTCGACCTCGACCTGGGCTGCCTGTACGAGCTCATGGACGGCACCAAGGGGGTCGTACAGCCCCTCGGAGGCTACTTCGGGGACGTCAACGCGGCGCCGTACGTGAAGCTCAGCGGCGACGACCGGTTCGGCTCGGCGTCCGGCGAGACGATGTACGTCAACCTCGACCACCGCGAGCAGATCAAGCGCCTGCTGGTCTTCGTCTACATCTACGACCAGACGCCGGCCTTCGACCGCACGCACGCGATCGTCACGCTGTACCCGAGCAACGGCCCGCGCATCGAGATCCACCTCGACGAACGCCACCCGCAGGCCCGCTCGTGCGCGGTCGTGATGATCGAGAACGTCAAGGGCGAGCTGGTCGTCCGCCGCGAGGTGAAGTTCGTCTACGGCTTCCAGGCCGAGCTGGACCGCCTCTACGGGTGGGGGCTGCAGTGGGGTCGGGGCTACAAGTCCAAGGTCGACCGCTGATCCCTCGCGGGGCGTCGGCGGGGCATGCCTGAGAGCTCGGTGCGTGCGGTTGTGTGGCGGCTGCGGGGCGTTCGTGGCTCGTCGCGCAGTTTCCCGCACCCCCCTGGGACCGGCCCGTCAGCGGCCGATGAACTGGGGGCCCTGGGGCGGCAGGCGGAAGTCCGGGTCCGGGGCCGAGGTGACCGGGGGCGGGTAGCCGTAGCCGGACTGGGTGCCTGCCACGGCCGCCGCGGGCTGCGGGTAGCCGTAGGCGGGCTGGGTGGTGAGCGGCGGCTGCGGGTAGCCGTAGGCCGGCTGGGCCGGGACCGCGGTCGGCTGCTCAGGGGGCAGCGGCTGGGAGAACTCGGGCACGGCCGTGGTGGCCGGCGGGGCCTGCGCGACGTCGGCCGCGGCCTCCGACTCGTCCACCGAGATGCCGAACTCCGTGGCCAGGCCCTTCAGGCCGTTCGAGTAGCCCTCGCCCAGCGCGCGGAACTTCCACAGCCCTTCCCGGCGGTAGAGCTCCCCGCAGATCAGGGCCGTCTCCTGGCCGGTCTGGGGCTTGATGTCGAAGTGCAGCAGCGCCGCCTCGTCCTCGGCTGCCGACGCGTCGTACAGCAGGATGCGCAGCCCCTGTACACGGTCGAAGGTGATGTCGTCGGCCGATGCGACCAGGAGAATCCGGCTGACGTCGGACTCGACTCCGGCCAGATCTGTCTGGATCGTGTCGGTGAGGCCGTCGGCGACGCGTTTCTTGCCGAGCCACCTCGCCTTCCCGGAGGGGTGCCGGGGCTGGTTGTAGAAGACGAAGTCCTCGTCGGAGCGCACACGACCGCCGGGGCCGAGGAGCAGCGCGGAAGCGTCGACGTCGGGGACCCCCTGCCCGGGCGTCCAGCGCAGCACCGCGCGGACCGTGGTTGCCTCGAGCGGGACGTTCGACCCCTTCAGCATCGCGTGCGTCATGCGGTCATCCTGCCCTCTCGGTCCTGGTCACGACAACGCGGGGTGCATGCTCCGCGGCCCTTTCGACGGTGCCCCGCAGCGCCGCCGACATGGCCGAGTTACCAGAAATTCATGCCCGGCGGGAACCCCTGACATGGATCTCTACGTACTATTACCGGCCACCTCTTTACGAATCCACAGCTTTACCTTGCGCCACGGGGGAGTCCTATGCGTCATTTCGGGCACATCGCCCCTGAGGTGCGGCAGCGCCTCTTCCATCAGCAGCCGTGCGAGTTCGACGCGAACTCCCCGGCCCGGCTGCTCGCCGCGGCCCTCGGGGCCACGCTCTACAGCCCGAGCACGCGCCCGCACCTCGCCGACGACATCGTCAAGCAGGCGGCGCGCGGCGTGGTCTCGATGGTGCTGTGCCTGGAGGACTCGATCGACGACGCGGACGTGGTGGCGGGGGAGGAGAACCTCGTACGCCAGTTCGCCGAGCTGGACGCACGGGACGGCGGCGGCTCCGGCCTTCCGCTGTTGTTCGTCCGGGTCCGTACGCCCGAGCAGATCCCCGATCTCGTCGAGCGGCTCGGGCCGTCGGTCCGGCTGCTGTCCGGCTTCGTGCTGCCCAAGTTCACCGAGGAGCGCGGCATCCCCTTCCTGGAGGCCCTGGCGAGCGCCGAGGCCGCGAGCGGGCGGCGGCTGTTCGCGATGCCGGTGCTGGAGTCGCCCGAGCTGCTCTACCGCGAGTCGCGGGTGGAGAGCCTGGAGGGTATCGCCCGCGTCGTCGACAAGTACCGCGACCGCGTGCTCGCGCTGCGGCTCGGCGTGACCGACTTCTGCTCCTCGTACGGCCTGCGCCGGGCCCCCGACATGACCGCGTACGACATCCATGTCGTGGCCTCCGTGATCTCCGACGTGGTGAATCTGCTGGGGCGGGTCGACGGCACCGGGTTCACGGTGACCGGGCCGGTGTGGGAGTACTTCCGGGTCCCGGAGCGCATGTTCAAGCCGATGCTGCGGACCAGCCCCTTCCTCGAGGGGCAGGCCGTCGAGCTGCGCGAGAAACTGATCGAGCACGCCATGGACGGGCTGCTGCGGGAGATCTCCCTGGACCAGGCCAACGGCCTGCTCGGCAAGACCTGCATCCACCCCTCCCACGTCCTGCCCGTGCACGCGCTGTCCGTGGTCAGCCACGAGGAGTTCGGCGACGCCGCCGACATCCTGCGGCCCGAGCGCGGCGGCGGGGGTGTGCTGAGGTCGGCGTACACCAACAAGATGAACGAGGTGAAGCCGCATCGCGCGTGGGCCGAGCGGACCATGCTGCGGGCCGAGGTGTTCGGCGTCGCACGCGAGGACGTCAGCTTCGTGGACCTGCTCGCCGCCGGCGTGACCGGCTGAGCCTCACTACCTAGGGACGCATGATCAACGCAGTGAACAACGGGGTCTGGTCCGGCAGCTGGGTCGCAGAGCGGCTCGGTGTCGAACTCGTGGGCGACGACGCGCTGACCGACCTGCTCGGGCTGGCGCTGCGGCGCAATCCCAAGCGGGCGCATCTGCTCGTCTCCCACGTGCTCGGCAAGCACGTACCGCAGTCGCCGTCCGTCGTGTACGGGTACGGCTTCACCCTCGGCCGCCGGGTGCGGGACCTGCTCGGCGAGGAGGCCGGAGCGGCCGTCGTGCTCGGGTACGCGGAGACGGCGACGGGCCTCGGCCACTCGGTGGCCGACGGCCTGGGGCTCGCGCCCTATCTGCACTCCACGCGTCGCCCGGTCGCGGGAGTGGCTGCCGCGGGCGGCTTCGAGGAGTCGCACTCGCACGCCACCTCCCACCTGCTGCTGCCGGAGGATCCGGCGCTGCTGGCGTCGGACGGCCCGCTGGTGCTCGTCGACGACGAGTTCTCCACGGGCAACACGGTGCTGAACACCGTGCGCGACCTGCACGAGCGGTATCCCCGGCGGCGGTACGTGGTGGTGGCCCTGGTGGACATGCGGTCGTCCGCCGACGCGGGGCGGCTCGCGGACTTCGCGGCGGAGATCGGCGCGCGGGTCGACCTCGTGGCGGCCGCCTCGGGCACGGTACGGCTGCCCGAGGGGGTGCTGGAGAAGGGGCGCGAGCTGGTCGCGCGGCACGAGTCTGCTGGTGCCGGGCCGGGTGGTTCGTCGGCCGCGGGTGCGTCGTGGCCGGTCGCGCAGTTCCCCGCGCCCCTGAAAGACGCTGCCGTGGCGGCCGACTCCGACTCCCCAGGAGCGCGGGGAACTGCGCGACCAGCTCCCGCTCACCCGCGCTCGGTCACGCGCGTGGAACTGAACTGGCCACGCAACCTGCCGGACGGCGGCCGGCACGGCTTCACCCCCGCCCACCGGGCCCGCCTCGAGACCGCGCTCCCCGCCATGGCCGCCCGTCTCGCGGAGGCGCTCCCCGTGGACGCACGCCGCGTGCTGACCCTCGGCTTCGAGGAGCTGATGTACGCGCCGCTCAGGCTCGCCCGGGAGCTCGAGCAGGTCGTCGACGCCGAGGTGCGGTACTCGACCACCACCCGCTCACCGGTCCTCGCGGTGGACGACCCCGGGTACGCGATACGCAGCCGCATGGTGTTCCCCGCACACGACGACCCCGCCGACGGCCCCGGCGAGCGGTACGCCTACAACGTCGCCGGCGCCGGTTTCGACGCCGTGATCGCCGTGGTCGACTCCGCCGCCGACACCCCCGAACTGCACGCGCCGGACGGCCTGTTGGCCCGCCTCGCGGAGCACACCCCGCACGTCGTCCTCGCGGTCGTGCCCTCGTACGTCCCCGAAAGGCCCGCCATGCTGCCCGAGCCCCTCCGCGGCCCCGCCTTCTCCTCGTACGCGCCCGAGGAGGTCGGCTGGCTGCTCCAGGACCTCTCGGACGTGACGCTGGAGGCGCCGACCGAGGAGCGCGAGGAGGCCATCCAGAGCGGGGGCGCGCACTACGCCGAGTCGCTGCCCGTCGAGTACCAGCCCAGCGAGCAGTACCAGGAGCTGTACCACGCGGCGCTGGAGACGACCGCCGTCCGGCTGGCGCAGGCGGTCGGCGCCGTCACCGAGATCGTGCTCGCCGAGCGCTCGCCCCGGCCGGTCCTCGTCTCGCTCGCCCGCGCGGGCACCCCCGTGGGCGTCCTGATGCGGCGCTGGGCGCAGTTCCGGCACGGCCTCGACCTGCCGCACTACGCCGTCTCCATCGTGCGCGGCCGCGGCATCGACGCCAACGCCCTGCGCTGGCTGGCCGCCCACCACGACCCCGCCGACGTCGTGTTCGTCGACGGCTGGACCGGCAAGGGTGCGATCACCCGTGAACTGGCCGCCGCGATCGAGGAGTTCGAGGCGTCCGACGGCGTCACCGGGTTCGACCCGGAGATCGCGGTGCTGGCCGACCCCGGCTCCTGCGTGCGCACGTACGGCACCCGGGAGGACTTCCTGATCCCCTCCGCGTGCCTCAACTCGACCGTCTCGGGCCTGATATCGCGCACCGTGCTGCGCGCGGACCTGGTCGGCCCGTACGACTTCCACGGCGCCAAGTTCTACCGCGAACTCGCGGGCGCCGACGTCTCGGTGGGCTTCCTGGACGCCGTCGCCGCCCGCTTCCCCGAGGTCGCGGACGCCGTCGGCGCGCAGGCCAAGGAGCTGCTGTCCGGCGACCGCACGCCGACCTGGGAGGGCTGGGCGGCCGTGGAACGCATCAGCGAGGAGTACGGCATCCACGACGTGAACCTCGTCAAGCCGGGCGTCGGCGAGACCACGCGGGTGCTGCTGCGCCGGGTGCCCTGGAAGATCCTGGCGCGGGCCGGCGCGGGCGCCGACCTGGACCACGTACGGCTGCTGGCCGGTCAGCGGGGTGTCCCCGTCGAGGAGGTCGGCGAACTGCCGTACACCTGCGTGGGATTGATCCACCCGCGCTACACCCGCGGCGCGACCGGTGCCGACGGCCGGGCGGTGAACGTCTGATGCCGGTACTGGTGGCGAGCGACCTGGACCGTACGCTGATCTACTCCGCGGCGGCCCTCGCGCTGACCATGCCGGACGCACGGGCGCCCCGGCTGCTGTGCGTGGAGGTGCACGAGAGCAGGCCGCTGTCGTTCATGACGGAGACGGCGGCCGGGCTGCTGACCGACCTCGGTGACGCGGCCGTGTTCGTGCCGACGACGACCCGGACCCGCAAGCAGTACCAGCGCATCAACCTGCCGGGCCCGCAGCCGACGTACGCCATCTGCGCCAACGGCGGCCATCTGCTGGTGGACGGCGTCTCCGACCTCGACTGGCACGCCCGGGTGACGGCACGCCTCGCCGAGCAGTGCGCGCCGCTGGACGAGGTGCGCGAGCATCTGCTGGCGACGGCGGACCCGGTGTGGGTGCGCAAGCACCGGGTCGCCGAGGACCTCTTCGCCTACCTCGTCGTCGAGCGCGAACTGCTGCCCGAGGACTGGCTGAAGGAGCTGGCGGTCTGGGCGGAGAACCGCGGCTGGACGGTCTCGCTCCAGGGCCGCAAGATCTACGCCGTCCCCAAGCCGCTCACCAAGAGCGCCGCGACGAGGGAGGTCGCGCGCCGCACGGGCGCCGAACTCACCCTGGCCGCGGGCGACTCACTCCTCGACGCCGACCTGCTCCTCGCCGCGGACAAGGGCTGGCGCCCGGGCCACGGCGAACTCGCGGACGCGGACTGGACCGCCCCGGCGATCACTGCGCTGCCGGAGCGGGGGGTACTGGCAGGGGAGCGAATCCTCCGGGAGTTCCTGAAAGAGACGCGAACTGTGAGCCTTTAGGGGCGCGGGGCGTTGTCCGATGTGCGGCTACCGCCGCGTGGCCGCGAGCAACCACGAAGCACTCGCACCCGACGACGCACCCGAGCCGACCTAGCCGCAGCACCCTCCACCGCAGCAACCGCCCCCGCCTCCGCCCTGCGGCGCCGCGGGGGCGGACGCGGTCCCGCCCACGGCCACCGTCGACAGCAGCTTCACCGTGTCCGCATGCCCGGCGGGGCACGCCGCGGGGGCGGACGACTCCGCCATCGGACGGCTCATTTCGAACGTGTCGCCGCAGGTCCGGCAGCGGTACTCATAGCGAGGCATGCCACCAGACTAGCCGGGCGCGCGGGCTGCAGATGTGATCTAAATCCCACAGTCTTCATGTTCCGAACCAGTCGGTATGTGAATGTTCCTGTGGGATTCGCATGTGGAGATGCTGCGAAGATCGTTGGTAGCTTTCGCGCGTGACCGGGACAGTGCAGGGAAGGGGCCGGGCGACTGACCACCGCCGGCCGCGCCGCCGCCGGGCGGCACCGAAGCGGTCCCCCCGGGCGGCGTTACGTCGCCTCCGCCCCGCCTACCCGCGGCCGGGCCGCACCGGCTGGCGCCGCTGGATCCCCTCCTTACGCCAGCTGCTGGGAGCCGCACTGGCCTCGGTGGGCGCCGTGGTCCTCTTCCTGGGCGCCGCCTACGCGGCCACGGACATACCGCGGAACCTGAACAGCTACGCGACCCAGCAGGACAACGTCTACTTCTGGTCCGACGGCACCCCGATGGCCCGCACCGGGTGGGTGCGACGGCAGGACATGCCGCTGAAGGACATCCCCGAGGACGTACGCCTCGCGGTCCTCGCGGCGGAGAACGAGAGCTTCTACTCCGACCCCGGCATCTCCCTCAAGGGCCTGACCCGCGCACTGTGGCGCACCGTCGGCGAGGGGGACACCGAGGGCGGCTCGACCATCACCCAGCAGTACGTCAAGAACGTCTACCTGAGCCAGAACCGCACGGTCGGCCGCAAGCTCACCGAGGCGATGATCGCCCTCAAGCTCGACAACAGGATGAGCAAGGACAAGATCCTGGAGGGCTACCTCAACACCAGCTGGTTCGGCCGCGGCACCTACGGAATCCAGCGCGCCGCCCAGGCCTACTACGGCAACGATGTCACCCACCTGAACGTCAGTCAGGCCGCCTTCCTCGCCTCCCTGCTGAAGGGCGCCAGCCTCTACGACCCCACCCTCTCCAAGGCCAACCACCGGCGCGCCGTGGAGCGTTGGTCCTGGATCCTCGACCGGATGGTCAAGACCGGCAAGCTGTCGCCGGCCGAACGCGCCAGATACCGGACCTTCCCCGAACCCCTGAAGTCGGCACGCGTCTACGACACCGGCAAGCAGAGCGACTACCTGGTGGAGCTGGCGCAGCAGTACGCCAAGAAGACCGCGCACATCTCCGACAAGCAGTTCGACCTGGGCGGCTACCAGATCTACACGACCTTCGACCGCCGCCGGGAGACCGCGCTCACCGGCGCCGTGACCAAGGCCCGCGAGGCGGCGCGGAAGAAGCACCCGCAGACGGTCCGCACCGCCCACTACGGTGCAGCGTCCGTGGCCGCCGACGGCCGCATCCTCGCCGTGTACGGCGGCCCCGACCACCGCAGACAGGGCTACAACGAGTCCAACGCGACCACCGTGCAGGCGGGTTCGGCCTTCCTGCCCTTCGTGTACGCCGCCGCACTGGAACACGGCATCCGCACCACCCGCTCCGGACCCCCCACCCCGGTCACCCCGCAGACGCTCTACGACGGCGACGACGGCGTCACCGTCACCACCCCCGAAGGGCCCTACTGGGACCGCAGCGGCAAGAAGGCCGTCGCGCACAACCTGGACGGCCGGTCCTACGGGCGGATCGCCCTCGGCAAGGCCCTCGAGGAGTCCGTCGGCGCACCCTTCGTACAGCTCGGCATGGACACCGGCCTGGACCGGGTGCGCGGGACCGCCGAGGCGGCCGGGCTGCTCGCCTCCAGCATCGGCCCGCAGGTGCCCGCGCTGTCCGCGGGCAGCTCGACCCCCAGCGCCATCCGGATGGCGAGCGCGTACGCCACGTTCGCCGCGGCCGGCCTGCACACCGAGCCGTACTCGGTGCGCCGTATCACCCGCAACGGCGCCGCGGTGAAGCTGCGCACCCCCCTCGCGCGGCGGGCGATCGGCGCCCGGGTCGCCGAACAGGTCTCCGCGGCGCTGACCGACTCCCTCAACACCGCCCACCCCACCGTGTCCACCCCCAGGGCCGCCGGGACCTCCGGCACCACCGCCGACGACACCGCCGCCTGGTACGCCGGCTCCGCCGCCTCCGTGTCGACCGCGGTCGTCGTGTACCGCATGGACCTGACCCGCTCCCTCGAGCCGCTTCCGCTCAAGGGGCTGGCCGGCGGCTCCGCCGGCGGCGTCCCCTACGCCGTCTGGTCGCAGGCGATGGGCCTCGGCTGACCCCCGAGGCCCGCACCACCACCCCCCACCCCCCTCGCAGATTGAGCACCGCATGCCTCATGACCACCGCATGCCCCACCCGAAACCGCCCACCGGCCGGCGCCGCAGACCGCCCGCCCGACGCCCGGCCGGCCCGCAGGTCCGGACCCTGACCGCCCTGCTCGTGGTCGCCTCCGTCGTCGCCGGATTCCTCGTCCTCACCCGCCCGGACGAAACCGCCCCCGCCGCCTCCGCGGGCGACCGCCCCAAGTCCGCGGCCACGGCCACCCGACCCACCGCACCACCCGCCTGGAACGGAAGGACCGAGATCCTCGGCGACGGCTCCACCTCCTACACCGGCCCCCAGAAAGGCCAGTTGAAGCCCGAGCCGCTCAAGCCGGGCCAGAAACCGCCCCAGTTCGTCGTCTTCTCCTGGGACGGCGCCCTGGAAGGCAGCGACCACCTCTTCTCGCACTACCGCGGACTGGCGAAGAAGTACCGCGCCCACATGACCTTCTTCCTCACCGGCATCTACCTCCTGCCCAAGAGCAAGGCCAGGCTCTACCACCCGCCCCAGCACCCGGCCGGCGCCGCCGCCATCGACTACGCCACCGGCGCGCACATCCGCACCACCCTGGAGCAACTGCGCCTCGCCTACGAGCAGGGCAACGAGATGGGCACCCACTTCAACGGCCACTTCTGCGGCCGCAAGGGCGGCGGCGACTGGAGCGTCGCCGAGTGGAAGAGCGAGATCGACCAGTTCTACCGGTTCGCCGAGAACTGGCGGACCAACACCGGCTACCGCGACATCCCCGCCCTGCCCTTCGACTTCCGGAAGGAGGTCACCGGCGGCCGCGCCCCCTGCCTGGAAGGCCAGAAGAACCTGCTGAAGGCCGCCAAGAACTACGGCTGGCGCTACGACGCCAGTTCCGCCGGCGACTTCCAGATCTGGCCCGCCCGCAAGAACGGCGTCTGGGACTTCCCGCTGCAGATGCTCCCCTACGAGGGCGGCACCTACCAGGGCCTGTCGATGGACTTCAACTTCCTCTACAACCAGTCGCACGGCGAGACCGACGGCAACCCCGCCGACTACCCCGACTGGCAGAACCAGACCGTCGCCTCCTACCTGGCCGGCTTCGACCGCGTGTACTACGGCAGCCGCGCCCCGCTGTTCATCGGCAACCACTTCGAGGACTGGAACGGCGGCATCTACATGAAGGCCGTCGACCAGGTCGTCGAGCACGTCTGCACGAAGAAGGACGTCAAGTGCGTGTCCTTCAGGGAACTGGCCGACTGGCTGGACGTGCAGAAGCCGGAGACCCTGGCGAGACTGCGCGGGCTGGACCCCGCGCAGTCCCCCGACTGGTCGACGGTCGCGAGATGAAACACCCCCCACCGCAAGGAGACCCAGTGAGACCGAGCAAGACCGTCGCGGGCACAGGCCGCTGCGCCGCCCTCGCAGCCCTGTCCCTGTCCGCCGCCGCCCTGCTGCCCCTGCCGGCCGCCCACGCGGCCGAGGCCGCACCGGCCCCGGCGACCACCAGCACCTTCGGCCGCGCCGCCGACGCCCTGTTCACCGACCGCACGAAGGCCCTCGTCGAAGGGACCCCGGCCGGGCGTACGGCCCTGAAGACGGCCGGCGGCGTGCCGCTGGCCGCCGCGCAGGCCACGGCCCAGACCCGCGCCCTGGAGACCCTGCACGGCACCCGCTCCCGGCTCGCCTCCCTCGGCGAGGCCTACACCGGCTCCGACACCGAGGTCACCGTCGACAGCGTCCGCCTGCAGGGCCGTACCGCCACCGTCCAGGTCACCGAGAACACCACCCTGACGTACGCGAAGATCCGCGGCGACGAACCCGACACCACGGCCTTCGTCGCCCACCACCAACTCACCTTCGCCGCACGCCGGGACGGCACCTGGCAGCTCACCGGCGAACACCTCACCGACCAGGGCCCCCGCCCCGTCAACGCGCCCCTCCCCGTGGGCATGGGCGCCGTCGTCCGCCCCAACGACGTGATCGACGCGCCCCGTTCTGCCCTCACCTACCCCGCCCCCGCCAAGGCCAAGAACCTCGGCAGCGGCGCCAAGTACCCGTACGCGGCGATGGCGGCCTACGCCGAGAAGTACTGGCAGAACTACAACTCCGCCTACCGCCACTACAACGGCGACGGCGGGGACTGCACCAACTTCCTCAGCCAGTCCCTCTACGCCGGCGGCTGGAAGCAGATTACGAACTCGACCACGGACTACGGCACTTGGTACTCCAAGAAGTCCGCCGACTCCGACACCTGGGTCGGCGTCAACGAGTGGTCCTGGTTCACGCAGACCACGAAGCGCACGACCGCGCTCGCCTACGCGTACCAGATGGACGTCGGTGACGTCCTGCAGATCGACTTCGACAAGGACGGGTCGAAGGACCACTCGATGATGACCACCTACCGCAGCGTCAGCGGCATGCCCTACATGACCTACCACAGCAACGACACCTACCGGCGGTCGCTCTCCAGCGTGATCGCCGCCTACCCGAACGCCGCCTACTACGCCTACCGCAGCTAGCCGGGCCCGCGCGGGGGCACCGGCTCAGTGCCCGCCCCCGCGCTCCTCCCGGATCTGCGAGACCACCCGCGCCACCGTCTGCCGTACGGCATCCGTCTCCGTCAGGAAGTGCCAGTAGTCGGGGTGGCGCCCCTCCAGACCCGCGATCGCCCGGTCCAGCCGGGCCACCGAGTCGTCCAGCGGACGGGCATGCCTCGGGTCCGGCGTGCTGCGCCCGGTCATCGCCAGGCGCTGCGCGTCCCGGATCGCGAAGCGGGTGCGGTCGATCTCCTGCTGCGGGTCCTTCTGCACGGCGTTGAGCCGCTGCAGCCGATCACGGGCCGCCGACACCGACTCGTCCGTGGTGTTCAGCAGCGCGCGCACCGTCGACAGGAGCGAGGTCGCGTCCGGCCAGCGCTGCTCGTCCCGCGCGGCCTGCGCCTCCTTCAGCTTCAACTCGGCCTGCCGGACGTTCTCCCCGGCCTGCTCCGGCACATGCTGCAGGTCCTGCCAGCACGCCGCCACGAACCGGCGCCGCAGTTCGCTCAGCACCGGATCCACCTGCCCGGCACGCGTCGTCAGCGCCTGCGCGCGCGTACGCAGCGAGACGAGCCGGTGGTCGATCTCCGCGGCCTTCGCCGGCAGCCGCTCCGCCTCCGCCCGGACCGCCGCGGCCTCCCGCGCCACCCGCTCGGCCCGCTCTACCGTCTGCGGCACCCCGTGCTGCCCCGCGCCCTGGTTCAGCTTGGTCAGCTCGGGGGCGAGCGCGGCGAGACGGGCCGCGAGATCGTCGGCCTTCAGCCCCGTCTCCCGTACGGCGTCGAGGGCGTTGGACGCGGCGAGCAGCCCCTGCCGGGCCCGCTCGACCGCCGGAGCGAGCCGGGCGAGCTGCGTCTCGGCCTTTCCGAGCAGCGGCCCGAGACTGTCACCGAAACGATCCAGCTCCCGCTTGACGTTCGTCAGCTCGTCCTTGGCCCGGGTCAGCTCGGTGCGCGCCTGCGCCGCCGCCGCGGCCTCCAGGTCGTCGCGGTCGAGGTCGTGCGCGTCGACCGCCTCGATGTACTGATGGCTGACCTCGTCGATACGGCGCCCCAGCGCCTCGAAGTCGGTGACCGCGCGCCGGGCGGCGGGGGAGTCGTCCACCGCCATGATCGTCTCGATCGAGATGCGCAGATCGCGCTGGGCGGTGTCCAGCTCGTAGAACGCGGCCGCCGCGGCGTCCTTCGCGGCCTGCGCCTCGGCCCGCTGGCTCTCGGCCCGGCCGCCGAACCAGCGCCGGGTGCCGCCGCCGGCGAACGCGGCGGCCAGCGCCGGCGCTGCGAGGAGCGGCAGTGCGACCAGGGTGAGGGTGTCCTTGATTGCCTGGCGGTGTGCACGCGGCACCGACGGCGAGTCCGACTGCGAAGGTGTCGCCGTCACATCCCTCTCCTGTGCTGTCATCCGTCCTGGCCGGTGCCTCGCTTCATTCTCCCACCGGTTAGGGACGAACACACAGGCCGGTCAGTTCGCGGTCCGGACCGTGATTTTCCCGTCGCCGGTCCGCGCGGACACCACGTGCCCGCTGGAGTCGGAGCGCGGCACCGACACGTCCACCGAACCGTCGCCGGTCCTCGTGGTCACCCGGTAGGTGGCCCTGGGCAGCGCGACGGTCACGGAGCCGTCGTGGCTGACGGAGTCCACCAGGTCGGGCACGGCGCCCAGTTCGAGGTGCACGGAGCCGTCACCGGTCTCGGTGCGCACCTTCCGCGAGGAGACCTCCGCGTGCACGGAGCCGTCGCCGGTGCGCAGATCGAGCGGGCCGGTGGAGTCCGTGACGTGCACGGACCCGTCGCCCGTACGCACGCTCAAGGCGTCCTCGAACCCGCGCGCCCGTACGCTCCCGTCGCCGTCCTCCACCTTCACGGTGACTCCGCGCGGCACCTCGATCCGGTGCTTGGCCGAGCAGTCGGCGACGACGCCGGAGCACTTCATCCGCAGCGTCAGCCGGTCGTCCTTCATGGACCAGGACACCTTGGGATCCTTGCCGAACGCGACCGACCCCTGGAACCACCGCGTGACCTCGACCTTCCCCTCCGGGCTCGCGCCCGCGGCGACGATCTCCAGCGCCGAGTCGTCCGAGTCGACGGTGAGGGTGTGCCCCCGCAGCGCGAACGACCGGTGATCGGGATCCTTGTCGTCCCCCGCGGACGCCCCACAGCCGGCGACGGTCCCGGCGAGAACCACGACGACCCCGGCGGCGAGAACAGCACGAGCGGTGACGGTACGGACCATGACTGATCTCCCCCTGGAGCGTGGATGTGGCGTCGATGCGAGGCGCTTCGGAACGTGCTGCCGATGACGGCACTTAGAACGTACGGACCGGGAGAGCGCGGCGGGATCCGGGCCGCTCCCGGATCCGGGGTGGGGTAAACCCCCGCATTGACCGGCCCCGATACGGGTTTGCGGGGCACCGGCAGCGGCAAGGTAGGCTGTCGGCCTGTCCCGGGTGCGTAGCTCAGGGGTAGAGCGCCTGCCTTACAAGCAGGATGTCGGCGGTTCGAAACCGTCCGCGCCCACATCGAGGAAGCCCCCGGCCGTTCGCGGCCGGGGGCTTGTCGTGTCAGGCCTCGTGCGCGTGCTTCAGTCTCGTCCGGGCGTCGACGCGGTCGGCGTCCGTGATCTCCGCCCAGAAGCGGTGGGTGCTGACGAAGACGGCGAGTTCGTGCTCGCGCTGCCGGAGCTTTTCCACCTCGGCCTGTTCGTCGGCGGTCCAGCCGGGGGAGGCGGGGCGCTCGATCTTGCGCCATCCGCTCTCGTCGCTGAAGCCGTCCAGGGGCTCCACCGACCAGGGGAGCCGCTTGAGCAGGGCCGACAGCTCGGCCCGGACCTGATGCAGCTCCTCCTGACCGGCCAGGAGGTCACTCGGAAAGTCATAGGTCGCTGCCACGGCGCAATGCTACGCCTGTTCGATTTTGGGATGCGAGTTCCTTCCCGGGGTTCACGCGAACGAGTTGTCAGCCCAGCTCCTCCGCCAGCCCGACGACGATGCCTTCGGGGCCACGGACGTAGCAGAGCCGGTAGACGTTCTCGAACTGCTCGATGGTGCCGACGAGTTCGGCGCCGTGGCGGCGCAGGCGGGCGACGGTGTCGTCGATGTCGTCGACGGCGAACATGACGCGGCGGATGCCCAGTGTGTTCGACGGGGCGTCGTCCGGGACGCCGGCGACCGCCTTCGGCGTATGGAACCTCGCCAGCTCGATGCGGCCGGGGGCGTCCGGGATCCGCAGCATGGCGACGTCCTGGCGGACGTCCTCGAGCCCGATGACGCGCTCCGCCCAGCGCTCCTCGAGCGGGAACCTGCCCTCCTCCTCCATGCCGAGTTCGACGAAGAACGCGATGACGGCCTCCAGGTCCTCGACCACGATGAGAACGTTGTCCATGCGCTGAATCGCCATGCTGGGTCTCCCTTGGGTGGGGGTGGGGCCACGGCGGCTTGTCCGCATCCGGGACGGAGCCGCCGGGCCGTTCTCGACATCAGCCGCGGGTGCCGTCCCTCAGCTCCCGCACGACCCGCTCCGCCACCGGTACGTCGATGCCGTGCCGCTCGGCCGCGCGCAGCAACGCGCCGCCGATCGCGTCCAGTTCGAGGGGGCGGCCGGCTTCGGCGTCGCGCTGCATGGAGGACTTGGTCTGCGGCGGGAAGGCGTCGTAGCGGGCCATGGCCTGGTAGGGGTCGCCCGGGCCGCCGCAGGCGCGGCTGACGGCGGTCGTCTCGGCGACGAGGGCCGTGAGCTCGTCCCGGTGCCGTGTGCGGACGTCGCCCAGGGGGAGGGCGTGGCGGGTGGTGAGGAGGGCGAAGGGGGCGAGGAACGACATCTTCGCCCACAGGGCGGCGGTCTCGTCGTCGAGGACGCGGGTGGCCGGGCCGGCGGCGTCGAGGGCCCGGGCGAGCGCGTCGAGCCGGGCCGGGTCCACGCCTTGTCCGGTCAGGTCGATCTCGGCGAAGGGGCTGCCGTGTTCGATCACGCCGGGGGCGACGCGGGTCGACTCGACGCGGATGACGGCCGGGGCGACGCGGTCGGGGCGGTAGCGGGTGCGCAGGGTCGCGGGGTGTTCGACGCCGTTCAGGAACGGGACGACGAGGCCGTCGCCGAGGGCGGTGGGCGGGAGGCGGTCGAGCGCGGCGCCGAGGCTGGTGTGCTTGACCGTGATCAGGCAGGCGTCGACCGGCTCGCGCAGCTCGGTGCCGGCCTCGACGCGTGCGGTGAAGTCGCCGAACAGGCCGCTGCGGACCTGGATTCCGTCCGTCGCCAGCGTCTTCGCGGTCTCCTCGCCGGCCAGGCAGATCACGCGGTGGCCGGTGCGGGCGAGCAGCGCCGCGAGGAGTCCGCCGATGCCGCCGGGGCCGAGGACGGCCACGGTGAGTTCGTCGTTCGCCATGATGCGTTCGTCCCTTCGTCGGTCGGCCCCGTTCGGTGGCCGCCTGGCAAAGGATCATCGCAGCTGTGCGGGAGTTGGGCGAGACTTGTCCCATGTGCCGAAGCATCAAGACCCTTCGCCCGCCCGCGTTGCCCGAAGAGGCGACGGAGGAAGAGATCAGGGCCGCGGCCCTCCAGTACGTCCGCAAGGTCTCCGGCTTCCGGGCCCCCGCCGCCCACAACCAGGAGGTCTTCGACCAGGCGGTCACCGCCGTCGCGGAGGCGACGGCGGAACTGCTGGCGGGCTTGGAGGTACGGGGGCAGAAGGTGCGGGCCTGAGGTCCCGCGCCCTCAGACGCCGTCAGGCCTTGGCCGGGCGGCGCATCAGGAAGGCCGCCGCCGCGCCCGCGGCGAAGAGGGCCAGGACCGAGACGCCCGTCGCCAGCCAGGTCGTGCCGAGCCATTGGCCGCCGTAGTAGCCGAGGGCCACGCTGTAGACGGCCCAGGTCAGGCCCGCCAGGGCGGACCAGGGGAGGAAGTCGCGGACGCGACGGTGGGCGGCGCCGGCGCCGAGGGAGACGACCGAGCGGCCGGCCGGGGCGAAGCGGGCGAGGATGACCAGGGCGCCGCCGCCGCGGGCGAGAGCCGCGCCGAGACGTTCCTGCGCGCTGGTGAGCCGGCGGGAGCGGGCGATCGCCCGGTCCAGGCGTTCGCCGCCGCGCCAGGCCAGCCGGTAGGCGACCAGGTCACCGAGGACGGAGGCGACGGCCGCGCAGGACGTCAGCGCCAGGATGTCGGGGACCGCGTGCGGCACCTTGCCGGTCGCCGAGCCCGCGGCCGCCGCCGTGGCCGCCGTGATCACCAGCACGCCGCTCGGCAGCACCGGCAGGAACACGTCGAGCAGGACCGACACCACGACCATCGCGTAGATCCAGGGGCCGCCGGTCAGCGACTCCATACTCTCCAGCACCGCATACTCCCCGTGACTCCCCCGTGGGCCGACCCGTGCCGCGACGTCGCGAGGGAGCGGCGGGGGCGGCCATGACAGCCATACAGCGTACGCCTGGAGTGTGGCAGGAGATTCATGGGGGGCGTGTGTGATCGGCACAGGTCGTTCACGAACCGTGCCCGCCCGTACCTCACTCCGGCGTCAGCATCGTGTCCTCGATCGTCACCAGCACCCCGTTCCCGCGCGCCTGCTCCAGCCGCAGCCGTGCCGAACGGCCCCTCAGGGTCAGCGTCATGAGCTGGTTGCCGAACCAGGGGCCGCCCTTCTTGCGCCACGTGACCGGCGGCCGCTCGCACCGGCCGTGCCGGGCAATGCGGCGGCCGAGGGCGCGGGCGGGCGCGCTCCAGCCGAAGCGGAAGCCCCACCGCATGTACCCGGGCACGGAGTTGTGGACGGGCGAGCAGGTCAGCTGGAGGACGCGGGCGTCCGGCCCGCCGTCCCGCCACGTCGGCTCGGCCACGTACGCGTGGTGGACGTCTCCCGACAGGACCAGCACGCTCGCCGGGGCCTCCGGTCCGGACCCCGCCTCGGCGAACAGGTCGGCCAGCGCGTCGAAGGAGGACGGGAAGGCCGCCCAGTGCTCCAGGTCGGCCTTGCGCCGCAGCTTCTCCCCGAACCGCGCCCAGCGCGCCCCTCGCTCCCCGCGGGAGAGCGCCGCGTCCCACGCCTCGGCGTCGTGCACGAGGTGCGGCAGCAGCCAGGGCAGGGAGGTGCCGACGAGGAGGTGGTCGTAGGAGCCGCGGTCGGCCAGGGTCTGCTCGCGCAGCCATTCCGCCTCGCCCGGGTCGAGCATCGAGCGGCTGTCCTCCTGGAGGACGCGGGCCGCGCGGCTGTCCACCATCAGCAGCCGTACGCGGCCGAAGTCGCGCCGGTAGCTCCAGCGCACGGAGGCGGCGTCGGCGTCCGCCTTGGCGGCGAAGGCGCGCAGTTCGTCGGTGGCGTCGGGGGCCTCGCGCGCGGCCGCGTACAGCGGGTCGGCGGCGAGCTCGGTCGGCGAGAGGTTGCCGAGGTGCTGGTGCACCCAGTACGACATCAGCCCGCTGAGCAGCCGCTCCTGCCACCACGGCGTGGCCCGCATGTCCTCCAGCCAGGCGGCGGAGGTGTTCCAGTCGTCGATGACGTCGTGGTCGTCGAAGATCATGCAGCTGGGCACGGTGGACAGCAGCCAGCGGATCTCGGGGTCGAGCCAGGACTCGTAGTAGAGCCGGGTGTACTCCTCGTAGTCCGCGACCTCGCTGCCCGGCGGGTCGCTGAGGTCGCGCCGCGCGGCCAGCCAGCGCCGGGTCTCCTCGGAGGTCTCGTCGGCGTACACCTGGTCGCCCAGCAGCAGGAGCACGTCCGGCCGCTCGCCGTCCGGGTCGGCCGCGATGCGCCCGGCGAGGGTGTCCAGGGCGTCCGGGCCGACGGGGTCGTGCACGTCGGCGTCGGGCGCGGCCCAGCGGCAGGAGCCGAAGGAGACGCGCAGATCGGCGCCGTCGAGCGAGGTCCTGATGACGGAGGGCGGGAAGGAGGAGTCCGGCAGCGGCCACACGGGCGTGCCGTCCAGGAACACCTCGTACGGTGTGGTGGTGCCCGGGGTCAGCCCGGTGACCGGCACCAGCGCGTAGTGATGGCCCGCCACCTGGAAGGTGCGGGACTCGCCGCGGGAACCGTCCGCGCAGCGCACCTCGGCGGTGCACGGACGGCTCGCCTCGACCCACACGGTCGCGGATGAGCCGTCGGCGTACCTCAGCAGCGGACCCAGGCGCAGTTCGGCCACGTGATCACCCTCCTCCGTCGCCCCGTACGGTACGGAACGACGGAGGTGGGAGGGGAGGTCCGGTGCGTAACGATCAGCAGGAGGACAGGTAGTTCGTGAGCGCCGTCTTCTCGGCGGAGTCGACCGAGAGCTTGTAGTAGTACTTCACCTGGACCCAGGCGCGGACGTAGGTGCAGACGTACGCGGACCGGGACGGGACCCAGGTGGCGGGGTCCTGGTCGCCCTTGGACTGGTTGACGTTGTCCGTGACGGCGAGGAGCTGGGGACGGGTGACGTCGTTGGCGAGGGCCTCGCGCTGGGCGGTGGTCCACTTGCCGGCCCCGGAGTCCCAGGCCTCGGCGAGCGGCACCAGGTGGTCGATGTCGACGTCGGAGGCGGCGGTCCAGGTGGCGCCGTCGTAGGGGGAGTACCAGCTGCCGCTGGTGGCGGTGCAGGCGGAGTTGGTGACGACGTTCGTGCCGTCCCGCTTGAGGATCCACTCGCGGGTGTTGCAGGTGCCGCTGATGGTGTCCCAGGTCGGGAAGAGGTCGCGGCTGTAGCCGGTGCGGTTCTCGGCGGCCACGGTGAGGGAGGCGAGGTAGGTGCGGGCGGTGGCGGCGCTCACCGGGGTGGGGAGGGCGGCGGAGGCGGTCGGGCCGTTGAAAAGTCCGACCGAGACCACCATGCCGGTGAGCGCGGCGAGTATGCTGAGGCGTCGACGCGCGTAGAATTTCGACATGCGAACTCCCTTGCTGTGTGGGGGCGTTGGCGGGCGAGCGAGGGAATGCTCGCCGCGCCGTGTTGCGGGAGAGTGAGTGTTCGGTTAGAAGCTAGTGACGTGTGCATGACACGACAAGGTTCAGGTTCGAACTTCTGTCGCGTACCATGGACGGCGCAGAAGGGGAGTAGCTCTTCGCCGGACCGTCGACACACTGCTCAGCTCGTCTGAGCCGGCGCCCGGAGGCAGGCCCTGACCAGGGGCCGGCCAGCGAGACCTTCGGCAGAGCAGGACACATCCGTGTGTGCTGCCGTGCCGAGGTGTCCTCTTCGATCACACACTCTCGGTGGGGCGGCCCCGACCGATTGAGGAATCTTGATCAGCATCACCGTCACCGCGCTCGTGTTCGGCGTGATCTTCCTGGCCGAGCTGCCGGACAAGACCGCCCTCGCCGGCCTCGTGCTCGGCACCCGCTACCGCGCCTCGTACGTCTTCGCGGGCGTCGCCGCCGCCTTCCTGCTGCACGTCGTGCTGGCGGTCGCGGCCGGCAGCGTGCTGACGCTGCTGCCGCAGCAGATCGTGCACGCGCTGACGGGTGTCCTGTTCCTGGGCGGCGCCGCGGTGCTGCTGCTGAAGAAGGGCGAGGACGACGAGGAGGTCCGCAAGCCCGAGAACCAGACCTTCTGGAAGGTCGCGAGTGCCGGGTTCATGCTCATCCTGGTCGCCGAGTTCGGCGATCTGACGCAGATCATGACGGCGAACCTGGCCGCCCGCTACGACGACCCGCTCTCCGTCGGCCTCGGCGCCGTGCTGGGGCTGTGGGCCGTGGCCGGTCTCGGCATCGTCGGCGGAAAGGCCCTGATGAAGCGGGTGCCGCTGGCGCTCATCACCAAGATCGCGGCCCTGCTGATGATGGCGCTCGGCGTGTGGAGCCTGTGGGAGGCCGTGGCCGGCTGAGCTGAACGGCGGGTGAACTGTTGCCGTAAGCGGTGGCGGATCCGGGCCAGGTTTTGTACCGTTGAGGAACAAAGTGGTCCCCGCCCGTTTTCCCTGACCGGCGGGCGGGGCGCTTTGTCTCCCCGGGGTCCACCCGCGACCCCCACCTCTGCGTCTTGGAGCTGCCGATGACGGTCACCACCGTGCCCACCGTCCTCACCGCCCGCGCCCTGCTGCTGGACATGGACGGCACCCTCGTGAACTCCGACGCCGTCGTCGAGCGCGTCTGGCGGCGCTGGGCCGAGCGGCACGGTCTGGACGCGGGCGAGGTCATGAAGGTGGTGCACGGGCGCCAGGGCTACGCCTCCATGGCGCTGCTGCTGCCCGACCGTCCCGTGGAGCACAACCTCGCCGACAACGCGCGCATGCTCGCCGAGGAGACCGCCGACACGGAGGGTGTCGTCGCGATCCCCGGCGCCCCCGAGTTCCTGGCCTCCCTGCGCGGCCTTCCGCACGCCCTGGTGACCTCGGCCGACGAGGCCCTCGCGACGGCCCGGATGGCCGCCGCCGGTCTCGGCCTGCCCGACGTGCGCGTGACAGCCGAGTCGGTCGGCGCGAGCAAGCCGGACCCCGAGGGGTTCCTCAAGGGCGCCGCGGAGCTGGGCGTCGACCCGGCCGACTGCATCGTCTTCGAGGACTCCGCGGCGGGGATCCTGGCCGGACGTTCGGCGGGGATGCGGGTGGTCGGTGTCGGACCCCGCGCTGATCTGCACGAGCCCGATGTCGTGGTGCCGGATCTCACCCGGGTGCGGGTGGAGGCGGCGGCGGACGGGACGATCGAGCTGTACGTGCGGTAGGGACTCGGCGGAGGTGGTACCGGGGGCTGCGCCCCCGGACCCCGCATCGGCCCTGAACGGGCCTCGTCCTCAAACGCCGGACGGGCTGAAATTGTCGGCCGCGCTGAGGCGGTGGCCGCCGGACGCGCTGAGGCGGCGGGCGCCGGACGGGCTGAAAGGCGATGGTGCCGGACGGGCTGAAAGCCGGCCGGCGTCGCACTGGCCGAAAGCAGCCCGCCCGCGCTCCCTACGGCTCCCGCGTCTCCGACTCCAGGCGTGCCCGTGTCTGCGCTCCGTAGACCCCCTGTTCGTCCCCCTGGATGCCCCGGGCCCACTGGTACCGGCTGACCGCGTTCTCGACCCACTTGTCGTAGAAGCCGCGCGGCTTTCTCGTGTAGAGGCCGAGCTGGGTCAGGCGCTGCTCGAGTTCCGTCACCTCCGGGCCCTGCGAGCCGGACCGCAGGACCGGCGCCGAGGTCGGCTGCCGTCCGGACGGTCCCAGGCTGGGGGTCTCGGTGGCCGTGGTGGACGGCCGGCCGGCCGAGCCGGACGGGGCCGGCGAGGTGCTCGCCGAGGACGACGAGGAAGCGGACGGCGACGCCGAGAGCGACGGGCTCGTGCTGCCGGTCGGCGTCGGCGTCGCGGACGACGGCGCGGACGTCCGGCCCGAGAGCGCGTTCTCGGGCGACGGCGCGGACTCCGCGCTCGTCGACGCGTCCGGCACGCTCGCCCGTACGTCGTCGGGGAGTGCGCCGTCCCGCGACGGCTTCTCGTAGGAGAACAGCCCGCTGGCCAGCCCGGCCGCCGCCATCACCGCGACCACGGCCCCGCCCGCGCCGAGCAGCACGGTGCGGCGTCTGCCGCGCGGCCGCTTCGGCGCCTCGTCCGCGCGGGCGTACGCGGCCTCCGGGCCCGCCCCCTCGAACAGGCGCAGGTCGGCGGGGCTCGGCGTCTCGGCGGGCACGGCCCGCAGCGGCATCGTCGCCTCGGCCGGCGCGACGGGGGCCGCCGTCTGCGCGGCCTCGTCGTGCTCCAGCTCCACGTACGGCCGAATGCGCAGCGGATCGAAGTCCTCCGCCGCGGCCTGCTCCGCCGTGCGGGCGTCGCGCAGGGCGTCGGACGCCCGCCGTGTGCAGCCGCAGGACGGGGTGTTGTCCGCCCCTCTGGGCGCACCGCACTCCGGGCACTGGTGACCTGTCGGGTCTGTCACGTGTTCGTCCCTCCCTTCACACGCTCCCCTCGCGAACTCCAGAGGTTATCCAGATCATTTAGCGGCCGTTGCCACCGGCCCCCGGAATATTGCGTTCCAAGTGGACTCGACAGGCCATAACCGGTCACACCGATCACCATGGACCTGTAACGAGAGCGTCGGGAGGTCTTCATGGCCGGGGATGCGCACGGTATGACGGGAGATGTGCGAGACGCACAGCCGCCCGCCGAGCCCCCGCAGCGGGGCAGCGCCGCCCAGGAACACGTGTCCGGGAACGTGCTCGTCTCGATCGGCGCGCTGCTCCTCGGGATGCTGCTCGCCGCCCTCGACCAGACCATCGTGTCGACCGCGCTGCCCACCATCGTCAGCGACCTCGGCGGTCTGGAGCACCTGTCCTGGGTGGTCACCGCGTATCTGCTGGCCTCGACCGCCGCGACGCCGCTGTGGGGCAAGCTCGGCGACCAGTACGGGCGCAAGAAGCTGTTCCAGACCGCGATCGTGATCTTCCTGATCGGCTCGGCGCTGTGCGGAATGGCACAGAACATGCCGCAGCTGATCGCGTTCCGGGCGGTGCAGGGCCTGGGCGGCGGCGGGTTGATGGTGCTGTCGATGGCGATCGTCGGGGACGTCGTCTCACCCCGTGAACGCGGCCGCTACCAAGGGCTGTTCGGTGCCGTCTTCGGCGCGACGAGCGTGCTGGGACCCCTGCTCGGCGGCCTGTTCACCGAACACCTCAGCTGGCGCTGGGTCTTCTACGTCAACCTGCCGGTCGGCGTCGTCGCGCTCGCCGTGATCGCGACCGCCCTGCACATCCCGCGCAAGTCCACCCGGCACGTCATCGACTACCTCGGCACCCTGCTCATCGCCGCGGTCGCCACCTGCCTGATCCTGGTCGCCTCGCTGGGCGGCACGACCTGGGGCTGGGGCTCGTGGCAGATCGTCGGGCTGATCGTGCTGGGCGTCGTGCTGGGCGTGGCGTTCGTCGCCGTGGAGCGCCGGGCGGCCGAACCGGTGCTGCCGCTGAAGCTGTTCCGCATCCGCACCTTCACGCTCTCCGCGATCATCAGCTTCATCGTCGGCTTCGCCATGTTCGGCGCGATGACCTACCTGCCGACCTTCCTCCAGGTGGTCCAGGGCGTCACGCCGACCCTGTCCGGCGTGCACATGCTGCCGATGGTCTTCGGCATGCTGCTGTCGTCCACCGCGTCCGGGCAGATCGTCAGCCGCACCGGCCGCTGGAAGGTGTTCCCGATCGCCGGCACGGGGGTCACCACGATCGGGCTGCTGCTTCTGCACCGGCTCGACGAGAACAGCTCCACCGCCGTGATGAGCCTCGACTTCTTCGTCTTCGGCCTCGGCCTCGGCCTGGTCATGCAGGTGCTGGTGCTCATCGCGCAGAACGCGGTCTCCTACGAGGACCTCGGCGTCGCCACCTCGGGCGCGACCTTCTTCCGCTCCATCGGCGCCTCGTTCGGCGTGGCCATCTTCGGCACCGTCTTCGCCAGCCGCCTCGGCGACAAGCTGGCGGCCGCCTTCGAGGGCGTCCGGCTGCCCGGCGGCGTCTCGCCGGACGCGCTCGAGGCCGACCCGCGCGGCATCGGCTCGCTGCCGCCCGCGCTGCGCCCGGCCGCTCTGCACGCGTACGCGCAGTCGATCACCGACGTCTTCCTGTACGCCGCCCCGGTCGCCCTGCTCGGCTTCGTGCTGGCCTGGTTCCTCAAGGAGGACAAGCTGCGCGGCTCGGTCACCGCGCCCGACATCACGGAGACGCTCGCCAGCAACCCGGTCGAGCGCTCCTCCGCGGACGAGGTGTGCCGCGCGCTGTCCGTGCTCGGCACCCGCGAGGGCCGCCGGGAGATCTACGTGAAGATCACCGAGCGGGCGGGCTACGACCTGCAGCCCGCGGCGAGCTGGCTGCTGCTGCGGATCAAGAAGTACGGCTGGGCCGAGCCGGGTGTGCTCGCCGAGCGCACCTCGCTGCCGATGCAGGTGATCATCGCCGCCGCCCGCCAGGTCGAGGAGCGGCGTCTGGCCCGCCGCGAGGGCCTGGACCTCGTCCTCACCGCCCGGGGCCGCGCGGCGGCCGAACGGCTCTCCCAGGCACGCGAGGAGTCGCTGGCGGAACTCCTCGGCGACTGGTGGGGCCCGGACCGGCCCACCGACCTCATCCAGCTGGTCGCCGAACTCAACGACGAGCTGTGCGGCTCGGATCGTGAGCAGCCGCACAGCGGGGCGCCGGAGCAGGTCGTGTGAGGTCCTTGCGGAACCAGTGCTCGGCGTAGACGTCGTCGTTGTGCGGTTCGGTCTCCGTGTAGCCGAGGCGCGCGTACAGGGCGCGGGCCTCGACGAGGTCGCCGCGGGTGTCGAGGACGACGGCCGTGGCGCCGAGCTCGCGGGCGGCGTCCTCGGCGGCCCGCACCAGGAGCGCGGCGCCGCCCGTGCCGCGCCGCGCCTCGGCCACGAACACCCGGGTCAGCTCGGCGGTCGCCGCGTCCAGCAGCCGTACGCCCGCCGAGCCGGCCGGCTCGCCTTCGTACCGCGCGACGAGCAACTGTCCGGTGGGCGGTGCCAGTTCGGAGCCCGAGCGGGCGGCGATCTCCCGTTCCAGCTCGTCCGGGTCGGTCCGCCGCCGCTCGTGCAGCAGGTACCACCGGTCGCTGACCTCGGTGTAGTACGCCCGCCACAGCGCGAGGGCGGCGGGGGAGCCGTAGGGCTCGGGGGCGACGCTCCAGCTCATGCCCGCCATTGTCGGGAGACCCCGCGCACCGCCCGCAACCGAATATGACCGCGGCCGAGGGCGGCCGGCCTCTTCGCCGCCGCGTCGGCCGGCCGTACGCCCTGGTGGAGGGATCGCCTCCGCACCCGTGCCGTTTGAGGGGGGTCTTCCGGGCAACTCGAACGAGGACCGGCCCGTCGGGCCGGCTCAGCCGATCCAGCCGACCCATCGGAAGGCATCCATGTCCACTGGCTTGATCATTGCTTTGATCGTGATCGTGGCGGCCGTGATCGCAGTCGCGGCCGTACTAGGCATGCGCAACCGCGGCCCGCACGGCGGCCGGGACCTGAAGCGGCGCTTCGGCCCCGAGTACGACCGGACGCTGGCCCGGCACGACGGGGACGCCAAGGCGGCCGAGCGGGAGCTCGGCGGGCGCGTGGAGCGGCACGGCTCGCTGCGCGAGAAGCCGCTGGAGCCCGCGCAGCGCGAGGAGTTCGAGGCCCGCTGGGCGGCCGCGCAGGAGCGGTTCGTCGACGCGCCGCGCGAGGCGGTGGCCGAGGCGGACCGGCTGCTCTCCGAGCTGGCCGCCGTGCGCGGCTTCCCGGACGGCGGCCAGTACGAGGAGCAGCTGGACGCGCTCTCCGTCCACCACGCCCACCACGTCCACGGCTACCGGCACGTCCACCGCGTCGCACGCGTCAGCGCGAGCGGGCAGGACGGCGACCGGGCCGACACGGAGGAGATGCGCGAGGCGATGGTCGAGGCCCGCGCGCTGTTCGAGCAGCTGACCACGTCGGACCGCCACGCCGGCAAGAGGCACGGTGCCGTCGAGCGGACCGAGCAGACCTCGGAGCGGGCCGCGGACCAGGCGGACGGCCGCCACGAGAGCCGCAGCCCGCTGCCGTGGGCCTTCAACCGACGTCATGCGAAGGGGAGTTGAACGAGATGACGGACGCAACGACCGGGCGCGGTGCGGGTGACGCCGCAGGCCGTGGGAGCACGCCGGAGCACGGCCGTGGGGTCACACAGGAACACGACAAGATCGTGGCACCGACCCCGCACGAGGTGACCGACCCCGAGACACCGGCACCCGGCACCAGGTCGACGACGGACATCGAGAACGAGACCGCCGGGCGCACCGGAACCACCGGGCGCACGAACCTCACCGAGCGCGAGAACCCCGTCGGCACAGCTACGGAGTCAGGCACCGGCACCGACACCGCCCTGCTGTCCCACGACGAGTGCGACAAGCTCGAACTGCGGCTGCGCAACGCCGTCTCCGGGTTCGTCGACAGCCCCAAGCAGGCCGTCGAGGAGGCCGACCACGTGGTCGAGGAGATCGCCGGCCGCTTCACGGAGGCGCTCACCCGGCGCCGCCGCACCCTGCGCACCTCCTGGCAGGACGGCGACGCGGACAAGGTCACCCACTCCGACACCGAACAGCTGCGGCTCGCCCTGCGTGACTACCGGCAGCTGGCGGAACGGCTCCTGCACAGCCAGCTGTGACTACGCGGACGACTCGTCCGCATCCGGCGCCCGGCGCTCCCGCCACAGCCGTACGACCTCTTCGACGTCGTAGGGCTTCATTCCCAGCGGGGGGCCGGGCGGCGGCTTGAACATCATGTCCCGGATCTTGACGTTGACCTCGGTGATGATCTTCCGCGCGATCCGCTCCGAAGGGGCCGCGCAGGCCGCCGCGAGCGCGTCCTCGGCCTCCTTGCGCAGGGCCAGGCTCGGCGGCAGCGCCGAGAGTCCCTCGCGGGCCATCTTCCCCTTGATCCACCACAGTTCGTCGTACGCGGTGTCGGCGGGCAACGGCTTGCCCGCGCCCGGCAGTTGGGCGAAGTCGCCGCGTCGCTCGGCGTCACGGATCTGCTTGTCGACCCAGGACTCGAACGGGACGCCCGGTGGCTTTCGCTCGGTCATGACTCCATTGTGCCGGACGTGATGTGCTCGGGCGATTTAGTATGCGGCCGCTGTGTCACGACACTTCATGAGGAGCAGCGCGTGCTCGAACTGACCATGGCCACCGTCTCCGGGGAAGAGGGGGCCACGGCAGGAATGCTGATGGCCGACGCGCCGAGCGAGCCCGGTGCCGTGCTGCGGGTGGGCCGGGACAAGGCCGTGTGCCGCCTGGTGACCCCCGACGACTGGCTGTTCGTCTCGCGGGTCCACCTGGAGTTCCAGTGCGGCCCGGAGGGGATCTGGCAGGTCACCTGGCTGCGCGGCTCGCAGCCCGACCCCTCGTCCGAAGTCCGCCTGGTCGTCGGGGAGTACGCCCAGCCCCTCGTCTACGGCGGGACCGTGGCGCTGCCCCGCGGCGGCAACGGCGAGATCGTCGTGCAGGACCGCACCGCGCCGCGCAGCGTCAACATCGGCTTCTACCACGAGTTCTGAGCCGCGGCGGACCCGTGCCGGCCGGCCGGGGTCACGCCAGCACGCGTGCGAGCGCGAAGCCGTCGTGGCCCTTGCTGCCCACCGTCTGCAGCGCGGTGCCGCTCAGCCTCGGGTGGCGGGCGATCAGTTCGACGGCGGCGCGACTGCCGACGACGTCCGCGTCGGTGCTGCTCGCGTCGGCGACCCGGCCGTGCCGTACGACGTTGTCGACGACGATCAGGCTGCCCGCGCGCGTCAGGCGCAGCGCCCACTCGACGTAGTGCGGGTTGTTGCCCTTGTCGGCGTCGATGAAGACCAGGTCGAAGGGGGCCGGGTTCTCGTCGGCCAGCTTGGGCAGCGACTCCAGGGCGGGACCGACGCGCACCTCGGCGATCCGGTCGAGGCCCGCGCGGGCGATGTTGCGGGTGGCGACCTCGGCGTGCCGGGCGCTGTACTCCAGCGAGACCAGACGGCCGTCCTCGGGCAGCGCGCGGGCCAGCCAGATCGTGCTGTAGCCGCCGAGGGTGCCGATCTCCAGGATCGTGCGGGCGCCCTGAATCTGGGCGAGGAGGTGCAGGAACTTGCCCTGCGGGGCGGTGACCGCGACCGGCGGGAGGCCGGCCGCCTCACTGTCGCGCACGGCCGCGACGAGGGCGTCGTCGTTCGGCGAGAGCTGGGTGGTGAAGTAGTCGTCCACGTCCTGCCACAGCTGCGACTCGCTCATTCACCTGTGCCTTTCCTAGGGCTCGTTACGGCTTCTAACTAGTCGGCCTAACGAACCCCAGTATGCGCCGGTTTCGGCCGTCCGGAGCGGCGCAGTGCGCATACGGCGAGGCTCGTCACCAGGACCCCGAGCGTGCCCACGGCGGTCAGCAGCCAGGCCGGGAGGCCGGCCACCGTGCGCAGGTGGTCGTCGTAGACGACCTGCTCGAAGGGGGCGTCGGAGGAGGCGCGGCGCAGCCGGTGGTCGCCGGAGATCGAGGACGGGCGGGGGAACTCCTGGCCGATCGCGGTGAGGTACGGCGCGCCCTTGGCGAGTGCGGACAGCGGGCCCTGGTGGGTGCCGACACGTCCGGCGTAGGTGACGCGGGGACGCTCGCCGCCGATCGCGGAGCTGGTCTCCATACGGTGCGCGGCGAGGACGTACAGGCCCAGGGACTGGGGGGTGCGGGCGAGGCGGGACAGGCGCATCGGGTAGACGAGGCCGGCGGCGGCGAAGGTGAGGTGGAGCGGGTCGAGCGTGCCGGTGAGCGGGGCGCCCGCGCGGTCGGGGGCGAGGCGGACGGCGACGAACTCCCAGCGCTGGTCGACGTAGGGCTGGAGGGCGTCCTTGAGGCGGTCCGGCAGGACGAAGCCGTGGGAGTGGAGCCAGCCGTCGAGGGCGGCCGGGTCGGTGGCGGTCAGGCGGGCGACGTCGAAGGGGCCGAGCTTCTGCCGGCCGACCACGCCGACGCCCTGCGGGGCGCCGGCGCCGGGGAGCGGGGCGCCGGAGTCGTCGCCGGTGACGAGCGGCCAGTCGCCGTCCTGGGGCCAGAAGTGGTAGCGGTCGCGGTGGACGGGGGCGGTGGCTGCGCGGAGCTGGGTGAACAGCTCCGGGTCGCCGAGCTTGACGGTGGCGCGGTGCGGTACGGGCATGATCCAGGCGGCCTTGTCGGCGTCCCCGCCGACGGTCAGGCTCATCACGATCTGTTCCTGCCGCCCGTCCCACCGGACGACGGACTCCTCCCGGTCGACCCCGACCTGCTGCCGGGCCCCGGGAATCACGGCCCCACAGCCGCACGCGTACGCGGGAGCGACGAGCGAGCCCAGCTGGACCCCGAGCAGCGCGAGCACGACCGTCAGCAGCCGCACCCGCCCCCATTCCCGCAGCAACCGACCCATTCCCCAACCCTCCCGCAACACCACGACCTGGCCTTCAGACGCCAGGGGGCCGGGGGCGGTTCCGGGGCGTGTTCGGGGAGTTTGCGGTGGGTGGGGGCGGCGGACGCACTTCGGGTACGGCGGCAACGCGAGCACCCGCGCACCAGGCCACCCCAGGCGCTCGCCCGTCCGAAAGCGCCCCACCAAGCCGACGCGCTACGACTTCACCGGACACCTAGCCCCGGCGGACGGCCGACCGACGCAGATGGTGGCCGGTCGGCCGGGCAGGACCGCGATGCCACCGTCGCGATGGCACCGCCTGCCTGCCCCTGGCGGGCGTCGAAGGCGCCGACGCCGACAGCGGTCCGTCGGCCGACTCCGCCCTCGGCGAGCTCCCGAGGCCGCCGGTCGCCGCGATGCCGTCCTGCGGTCACGCCGGGATCTGCGGCTCGCGCCTGGCGGGCCCCGCGGGTGTTACGTCTGCGCCGAAGGTGCCGCTTCTGGCAGTGGGCGGTTGGTCGACTTCGTCGCTGGTGGGGCTGCGATGCCGCGGCCGTGTGCTCGGCGGGCCCCGCGGGTGTTACGTCTGCGCCGAAGGTGCCGCTTCTGGCAGTGGGCGGTCGGTCGACTTCGTCGCGGGTGGGGCCGCGATGCTGCGGCCCCGCGCGCCCGCGGGTGCTACTTCTCCACCGACGGTGCCGAGCCCGGCAGTGGGCGGCCTGCCGATTCCGTCATGAACCAGACCGCGATGCCGCCGATGACGGCCGCGGCCATCATGTAGTACGCGGGCATCATCATGTTGCCGGTGGCGCCGATGAGGGCCGTGACGACCAGGGGGGTCGTGCCGCCGAAGAGGGAGACCGAGACGTTGAAGCCGATGGACAGGGAGCCGTAGCGGACCCGGGTGGGGAAGAGGGCCGGGAGGGCGGACGGCATCGCGGCGGTGAAGCAGACCAGGAGCAGGCCGAGCGCGGCCATGCCGAGGCCGACCGCGGCCAGGCTGCCCTGGCGGATCAGCAGGATCGCCGGGACGGAGAGGAACAGGAAGCCCGCGCAGCCCGCGGCGATCACCGGGCGGCGCCCGACGCGGTCGGTCAGCGCGCCGGCGAAGGGCTGGACGATCATCATCAGCGCCATCACGCCGAGCACGACCAGCAGTCCGTGCGTCTCGTCGTAGTGGAGCTCGCTGGTGAGGTAGCTCGGCATGTACGACAGCAGCATGTAGTCGGTGACGTTGAAGACCAGGACCAGGCCGACGCAGAGCAGCAGGGCCTTCCACTGGCCCGTGATCATCTCGCGCAGCGGCACCTTCGGCCGGGACGACTCCGCCTTCTCGACCTCGGCGGCGAACGCCGGGGTCTCCTCAAGCCGCATCCGCAGGTACAGGCCGACGATGCCCATCGGGCCCGCGATCAGGAACGGGATCCGCCAGCCCCAGGTCACCAGGTCGTGCGAGGACAGCAGCGCGGTCATCAGCGTGACCAGGCCCGCCCCGCCGATGTAGCCGGCCAGCGTGCCGAACTCCAGCCAGCTCCCGAGGAACCCGCGCCTCTTGTCCGGCGCGTACTCGGCGATGAAGGTCGACGCGCCCGCGTACTCACCGCCGGTCGAGAAGCCCTGCACCAGCCGCGCCAGGAGCAGCAGCACCGGCGCGCCCACGCCGATGGTGCCGTACGACGGAATCAGGCCGATCGCGAACGTGCCCGCGGCCATCATGATCATGGTCACCGCGAGGACCTTCTGGCGGCCGACCCGGTCACCGAGCGGCCCGAAGACCATGCCGCCGAGCGGCCGCACCAGGAAGGCCGCGGCGAAGGCGCCGAACGTGGACAGCAGCTGGGCGGTCGGGTTGCCCGAGGGGAAGAAGACCTTGCCCAGCGTCACCGCGATGTAGCTGTAGACACCGAAGTCGAACCACTCCATCGCGTTGCCCAGAGCGGCCGCCTTCACGGCGCGGCGGACCAGGGCGGAGTCGGTCGTGGTGGTGGCTTCGGGGGTGGTGCGTACGGGTGGGACGGTGACGGTGGCGGTCGCCAAGACTTCGCTCGCCTGCCTTTCGACGGGGACAAGGACGCGGCCCGCGCGGCGGCGATGACGGGCGGGCCGGACAGCGACCTTAGGGGCATCTGTCGCCCTTACGGGTCGCACACAACTCGTTGCGCAGTGCACGTAAATGCCGCGCTACAGGCTCGTATGCCCTGGTGTCGATCAGTTCCGACGACGGTCTGCTGTGATCCTTCTCGCGTCCGGCGGAGGCAACCGACCCCCCGGCGGACTATCGTCTTTCCGACAAAAGCAGGACGGACGCCAGGTGAAGCAGGGGTAGCCTGCGTCTCCCTCAGGGGGCACTCAGAAGCGGGGCGGGAGGCCGACGGGGCGTGGCGAACGTGGAGCACAGCGGGCGACCGGCGAAAGCCCCCGGAGCGACGGCCGTGGGCGGCGTCAGAGGCCGCCTGCGCGTGGCACGCCTGGGCCTGTGGCTGATCGCGGCGGTCCTCGCCGTGCGCCAGGTGGCCGTCGTCCTCAGCACCCCGAGAGGCGAGCGGCTGACCGATCTGGAGACCTGGGTCGGACCCAACGGCGTCCTGCACGTGAAGGGCTCGCTCTACGACTCCACGCAGTTCACCGGCACACCGTTCGCCGGCCTCGTCCTCAAGCCCCTCACCCGCGCCGCCGCACAGGCCCTCGGCTGGGGCTGGACCTTCGGCACGCTGCTGCTGGTCGTCGCCCTCGGCCTGGTCGCGGCCCGTGCGCTGCCGCAACCCGTGAGCAGGCGGGCCTCGCTGCTGGCCGCGCCGGTCGCGGTCAGCCTGCTGATGCTGTCGCTGCCCGTGCGCAACGCGCTCTGGCTCGGCCAGATCAGCATCCTGCCGGTACTGCTCGTCCTGGTGGGCTGCTTCATCGTCCGCGGGGAGCGCACCAGCGGCCTGCTCATCGGCATCGCCGCCGCCCTCCAGCCGACCGTGCTGCTCTTCGCGCCGCTGCTGTGGTTCACCGGCCGCCGCCGGGCCGCCGTCTCCACCGCCGTCACCGCCGCCGCCTGCACCGCGCTGGCCTGGGCCGCGCTGCCGCACGACTCGTACGCCTACTGGGTGCACCACATGGCGGGCACCGGCCTCGGCGGACCGGCCGACGACCTCGCCAACCAGTCCCTGCACGGCGGCCTGCTGCGGCTGGGCCTGACCGGCCCGCTGGAGATCGCCCTCTTCTTCACGCTCGGCGCCGCGGTCGCCGTGCTCGGCGTGCGCCGCGCCGTGCACTACGCGCGCGACGGGCAGCTGCTGCTCGCCGTCGCCATCACCGGCTGCGCCGCGATCGCCGTGTCCCCGACCACCTGGCAGCACCAGCTGCTGTGGGTGCTGCTCGCGGTCGTCGGGCGCGTCGGCAAGCGGGCCTCGGACCGGTACGTGTGGCCGGTGGCCGTCGTGCTGGTGATGACGCTGCCCGCGAAGATGATCCTGCCGAACATGTCGTCGCTCTACACGCTGCGCGACGACATCGTTCTGCTCGCCGCCCTCCTCGCGGCGACCGTGGTGCCGTTCCTGTCCCGCACCTCGCCCTACTACCGGTCGCCGATCCCGGCCGAGTACGCCGCACCTGTGCCCACGCGCTGGAGACACGTCCCGCTGCTGCCGTTCCTGCGCCGTGTCCTCACCCGCCCCAACCTGCTGCTGGAACTGCTGCTCATCCGCGTCACCTACGCCGCCTACCAGAAGGTCAGGCTCGCGGCGACCGGCGGCTCCAACGAGGCCGGGCGGGCGCGCGCCGAGCACCACGGCCACCAGATCCTCGACATCGAGCGCTTCCTGCGCATCGACATCGAGCACTGGGTCAACCACGCCGTGGTCAAGGTCGACTGGCTGCGCGGCTTCTACGACTTCTACTACGAGTCCTTCCACTTCGTCGTCCCGCTGAGCGTGCTCGCCGTCCTGTACTGGCGCCGCCCGGTCGACTACCGCTGGGCCCGCTCGTCCCTGGGCTTCGCCACCCTGCTGGCCCTGGTCGGCTTCTGGCTCTACCCGCTGGCCCCGCCGCGCCTGCTGCCCGGCCTCGGCATCATCGACACGGTCCACGGCGTCCAGGACTTCTCCAAGCCGGACTACGGCACCCTCACCGCGCTCACCAACCAGTACGCGGCGATGCCCTCGCTGCACTTCGGCTGGGCGCTGTGGTGCGGGGTGGTGATCGCCGTCATCGCGCCCCGGTGGTGGATGAAGGCGCTCGGCCTGCTGCACCCGTTCTTCACGGTCTCCGCGATCGTGGCCACCGGCAACCACTGGGTGCTGGACGCGGTGGGCGGCGCCGCGGTCGTGGGCGCGGGCTTCGGCCTCTCGTACCTCTTCCAGGGACCGCGGGCGAGACTCACCACGGCGGCGGCCGCGCGCAAGGAGCCGGCGACCGAGAAGGAACCGACGCCGAGCTGACGGCCGAGCTGACAGCGGTGCCCCGCTTGCGGTGAAATGTGAGCGGAGGCGCCATGGACTGGGACGCTCGGGTCGTACGGGGGCGGGAGGCCGCCCGCGCGCTGGCCTGGACCGAGGCCTACGACGCGCTGGGCGCGGCCGACGCCGAGCGGCCGCTGGACACCGCCGACCTGGAGCTGCTCGCCGAGGCTGCGGACATGCTGGGCCAGTGCGACGACGCGGTGGCGCTGCTCAGGCGCGCCTACACCGCGCACGCCGAGGCCGGGGCCGTCGGGCGGGCGCTGCGCTGCGGCTACTGGCTGTGCAAGGCACTGGCCTGGGGTGGCGAGTTCGCGCAGTCCGGCGCCTGGCTGGCCCGCGCGCGGCGGCTCGCGGCGACGGAGCCCGGCTGCGCGGAGTGCGCGTACCTGGTGCTGCTGGAGGTCGAACTCCACTTCCGGGCGGGCGAGTTCACCCAGATGCTGGAGGCGGTGAACCGGCTGCCCGACGCGGCGCGCCCCGGCACGGACCCCGACCTCGCGGCCGGTACGACGATGACGCGCGGCCTCGCGCTGGTCAGCAACGGCGCCGTCGCCGCCGGGCTCGCCGAGCTCGACGACGCCATGATGACGGTCGCCGAGGGCGGGGTCTCCGCGCGCTGCACCGGGATGATCTACTGCGTGGTCATCGGCGCCTGCCAGGAGCTGCAGGAACTGCGCCGCGCCCAGGAGTGGAGCGAGGCGCTGGCCGAGTGGTGCGCCGCCCAGCCCGACTTCACCGGCGCCTACCGCGGACTGTGCCGGGTGCACCGGGTCGCCCTGCTCCAGCTCGGCGGCGCCTGGCCGGACGCGGTCCGCGAGGCCCGCCTGGCCTGTGCCCAGCTGACCGCCGGCTACGGCGAGGGCGCGGCGGGCGGCGCCTTCTACCAGCTGGCCGAACTGCACCGGCTGCGCGGCGAGTTCACGGACGCCGAGCGGGCATACCGCGACACCCTGCACCATGGCTGGGACGCCCAGCCGGGCCTCGCGCTGCTCTGGCTGGCCCGCGGCCGCCGCGAGGAGGCGACGGCGGCGATCCGGCGCGCCCTGGCCGAGACCATGGAGCCGATGCGCCGGGCGCGGCTGCTGCCGGCCGCGGTGGAGATCCTGCTCGCGGATCCGGCGGACGGCCCGCGCGAGGCGGCGCCGGCCGCCGACGAGCTGCGCGCGATCGCCCGTGACCACGGAGCGGTCGCCCTGCACGCCATGGCCGGGCAGGCGGCCGGCGCCGTACGGCTCGCCGACGGCGCGGCCCGGGAGGCGCTGCCGCCTCTGAGGGAGGCCGGGCGGCTGTGGCGGGAGCTGGACGTGCCGTACGAGGCCGCGCGGGTCGGGGTCCTGGTGGGCCTCGCCTGCCGGGCGCTCGGCGACGAGGGGTCGGCGGGCCTGGAGCTGGACGCGGCCCGGCAGGTGTTCGAGCGGCTCGGCGCGGACCCCGACGTGACTCGCGTCCGGCGCCTCGCCCCGGGCCCCGGCGGGCCGCCGCCGTCCCCCCTCTCGCCGCGCGAACTGGAGGTCGTCCGGCTGATCGCCCGCGGCCGCAGCAACCACGCCATCGCCGCCGAACTGGTTCTCAGCGAGAAGACTGTCGCCCGTCACATCAGCAACATCTTCACCAAGCTCGAGGTCACCTCGCGCACGGCGGCCGCGGCGTATGCCTTCGAGCACGGGTTGGTGGAGCGGGACGCGTCGGCGTAGCCCCGCGCGGGGTGTCGGCGACTGCGCGGCCACGCGTGCGCCCGCCGCTGGTTCTCAGCGAGAAGACTGTCGCCCGTCACATCAGCAACATCTTCACCAAGCTCGAGGTCACCTCGCGCACGGCGGCCGCGGCGTATGCCTTCGAGCACGGGTTGGTGGAGCGGGACGCATCGGCGTAGCACGGCCCGCGTGGCCGGCCTGCGCAGAACCACCCATACGCCCGCCCCGCGGTTGGGCATTCCTGTCGATGCGCCCGCGCAGGCCCCGGGCCGAGCATCGACACGTGTCCGACGACCAGACCCCGCACAGCCTGCGCGAGCAGGTCCGCAGCGCACGGCTCCGGCTCGCCGACAGCGCCGCCGATCTCGGCACCCTGCTGCGGCTGCTGGGGGAGTACGCCGAGGCCGAGCGGCTGCTGCGGCAGGCGCTGGAGATCTACGAGGCCGACCGCCGGACACCTCCCGACCACCGCCGCACCACCAAGGAGCTGTCATGAGCACCGAGCGCATCGAGACCGTCGTCGTCGGCGGCGGTCAGGCGGGCCTGGCGACCGGGTACCACCTGGCCCGGCGGGGACGCCCGTTCGTGATCCTCGACGCGGGCGAGCGCGTCGGCGACGCCTGGCGCGCCCGCTGGGACTCGCTGCGGCTGTTCAGCCCGGCGCGGTTCGACGGCCTGCCCGGCCTGCCGTATCCCGGCCCCGCCTGGGCCTTCCCGACCCGCGACGAGTTCGCCGACTACCTCCAGGCGTACGCGGCCTGGGCGGAACTCCCGGTGCGCACCCGGACCGCGGTGCGCCGGGTGTCGTACGACGGCGGCCGCTACGTCGTCGAGACGGACGGCGACCTGCGTTACGAGGCCGCGAACGTCGTGATCGCGGCCGGCTACGACCGGCTGCCGAAGACCCCCGACCATGCCTCTCAACTCGCCCAGGGCGTCCGCCAGTTGCACGCGGTCGACTACCGCGGCCCGGACCAGCTGCAGGACGGTCCGGTCCTGGTCGTCGGCGCCGGGAACTCGGGCGCCGACATCGCGCTCGAACTCGCCCGCACCCACCGCGTGCTGCTCTCCGGACCGCACCCGGGACAGCTCCCGTGGCACATCGACCGGCGTCCCGCCCGGGTCCTGGTCCCCGCCCTGTTCTTCCTCTTCCGCCATCTGCTCACCGTCCGCACGCCCATCGGCCGCAAGGTCCGCCCGAGGGTCCTCGCGCACAGCGCCCCGCTGATCCGCGTGAAGTCCGCCGACCTGAAGGCGGCGGGCGTCGAGCGCGTGGCGCGGACGACCGGCGTGCGCGACGGACGCCCGCTGCTCGCCGACGGCACGGCGGCGGACGTCGCCAACGTCGTGTGGTGCACGGGCTTCCGGCCGGACACCTCCTGGATCGACCTGCCGGACACGCACGTCTTCGGCGAGGACGGCGAACCGGCCCAGTACCGCGGCGTGGTGGACACGCAGCCGGGCCTGTACTTCGTCGGCCGCCTCTTCCAGTACGCGATGGCCTCGTCGATGATCCAGGGCGTCGGCCGCGACGCGGAACACGTCGTCCGGCATCTGGTGGGGCGGACACGCGTGCGGTCAGCTTCTGCGGAAGATCCCCACGTCGGCGCCGAAGGAGCAGATCAGCAAGCCGGTTTCGTCGAGGGCTAGGGCGCGGCAGGCACCTGGCACGCGGATGACGTCGACGGGGTTGCCGGTGTGAAGGTCCCAGATGCGCACGGTGTTGTCGGAGGAGCCGGCCACGACCACCGGGCGGCCGTCCAACTGGCCGCACACCAGGGCATGGACGTAACCGGTGTGCCCCGACATCCGTCCGCCCACCGGCCGGCCGGTGCGCAGATCCCGGACGTGGATCGTCGCGCGGTCCAGACAACTCACGGCCACCGGACGTTCGTTCAGCACCGTGCAGGCGACGGGGCCCCAACTACCGGGCATGCTCGCCCCCACAGGGCGGCCGGTGGTCAGGTCCCATAGGCGCATGGTGTTGTCGGCGGAGCTGGTGACGGCCACCTGACGACCGTCCAGCGATGCGCAGGCGACGCCGGACACGATCTGGTCGTGTCCCTCGAGGGGAGCGTAGAGCTCTTCGCCGGTTTCGATCTTCCAGACCCGGATCTGATTGCTTCCGAGGGCCACGACCGCGATGGGATCACCGTTCAGGACGGTGCATGTCACATCGGTGACGATCTGAAAGGGGAACTCCAGAGGCGCGTACAGAGGCCGCCCTGTCTCCACATCCCGCACCCGCACCGAGTGGTCGAAGCTTCCGCTGACGGCCACCGGGCGATCGCCGAGCATCACGCAGCACAGCGTCCCTCCCTCACCTGCATGACCGTCCTGGGGAGGGCCAAGAGGCAGGCCAGTGGCGCGATCCCACAAGCGCACCGTCCTGTCGTCGGAAATGGTGACAAAGGCGGGTCGTCCATTGACGACGGTCAGATCCATGTCGGTCACGTCGTTGGTGTGGGCGGTCACCGGGTAGCCAAGAGCCCGGCGAGGTGACAGATCCCAGACTCGGACCGAGTTGTCGAACGACCCTGTGACGACGACCGGTTGCCCGGACAGGGAGGAGACGGCCACCGCCCGCACGCCCGCGCTGTGTCCCTTCAGAAGGGGCTCCACCTGCGTTTGATCCGCCAGGTCCATGATCCTCGTGGAGGCGTCGCGGCAGCCGACGATGGCGACACTGCGACCGTTCAGCTCCGCACACACGACCGAGGAGGGGTCACCGCTGGGCTCTTCCCATGTGGACAGGAGCCGGCAGGTGCTCAGGTCCCAGATGAGTCCTTCTCCCGTACTGGTGAATGCGACCGCCACTGTGCGGCCGTTCAATTCGGTGCAGGCCAGTGCCTTGAACCAGAACGACTCCTCACCCTGCCAACGATCCAGCAGGCGTTGGGTGCTCAGGTCCCACACGCTGAGCATAGGCCCATAAGAGCCCGTGACCACGACCTGGCGGCCCTCCACCATGGTGCAAGCCAGCGCGGTCAGGTTGGTCAGGTCTGCCACGGGCTTGCCCAGAGGGTGGCCGGTGGCCAGATCCCAGAGACGGAACGTGTTGTCGTCCGCGCCGCTGACGGCGATCGGACGGCCGTCGAGTTGAGTGCACGCCAGCAGATCGACTTTTGCGGTGTGGCCGGTGAGCGGCTGTCCGAGGGGCCGGCCTGTGGCCAGGTCCCAGACTCTCACGGTGCCGTCATTGGAGGCCGACACGGCGACCGGACGGCCGTCGACTCGCGTGCACGCCAGTCCGAACACGTCGTCCGAATGGCCTGTCAGCGGGTTCCCCACGGGCTGGCCGGTGGTCAGGTCCCAGATCCGGAGCGTGTGGTCCCGGGCCGCGGACACGGCGACCGGGCGGCCGTTCAGCTCCGTGCATGCCACCGCGTCCACGGCGTCCGTGTGACCTGCGAGAACATGGCGCATATGGGCCGACACCTGGGAACCGGTCGCCGCGAGGGGTTTCCACGCTCCCTCCGCCGCGCGGCTGTTGAGGGTCTCCAGGGCGGTCGGCTCGTTGAAGCGAGCGGCGTTCACGGCGAGGAGCTGGCGTCGGCCCTCCACGTCCAGGCCGCGGTGGACGTGGAAGGAGACGACGTACATGGCGGCGTGGAGCCGTGCGGTGTCGCTCTCGGCCTTCATCAGATGGGGCGCCAGGGTGTCGCAGTCGGCGTGGACCAGGTATTCGAGGTCGGACAGCAGCAGGTCCAGCATGCCCGCGGCGGCCGCGTGCGTGGCCAGGTGGCGCAGCGCGTAGGGGTGGGCCCGGCCCCAGTCGCGCGTCCCGTCCACCAGGTACGGCAATGTCCGCCGCAGAGTGGTCGTGAATGCCTGGTGCGCAGCCCCGGGGTCCTGCCTCTGGCGCAGATATTCAGCCATCGCCTCGTGGTACAGGCGGTACACGGACCGCCCGTCCTCGCTGGCCTCCACCACATACGCCCCCGCATTTCGCCGGAGCTGGAGCAGGTCGTCGTTGGTGTAACGTCGCGCGGACAGCGCCGAGGCGAGCGGTGCCCAGACATCCTCCCAGGGCAGGCCCTGCCCCTGCGCATACGCAAGCGGACGCAACAGGTCCAGGATCCGCCGGGCGTCCTCGCCGAACCGCTGGTGCAGATCCCGGTGCATGGCATCCGCCGCAGCTCTCGGCAGTGAACTGTGCCAGCTCGGATCGCGGAGGTCGGGCAGTTCGGGTGCTGCCGCGAGCATGCCTGCCGTGATGCGCGCCACGAGGAACGAACGGCCGGCCGCCCTGCCGACGGCGTTCGCCACCGCGAGCAGCTCCCCGCGCTCGCAGTCGAGGTACGGACTGCCGGGATGCGCGTCGATGAGGTTGCGGACGGCGTAGGTCCTGACGGCGTCAGGGTCCGCGTAGGCGGGGGAGTCGAGGTCGATGTGCCCCTCGCGCCGCAGACCGAGCGGGGTCAGCAGGTGCGGGCGGGTTCCCAGCAGCAGTCGCAGATGCGCGCCGGCCAGTTCCATCAGAGGCCGTAGCACCTGCGCGCACAGCGTTGACGGCGTGGCCGCCTCGTCGAGACCGTCGATCAGCACGACGTCCGGACGCTCCGGCTCACCACGCGTGTTCAGGTGGTTCAACAGGTCTGCCACTGCCTCCGCCGGGGGCAGCCGCAGCGCGGCCGCGAGCGCGCGCACGACCTGTTGATCGGTCAGGCTCTGGGCGTACACGGAGGTGCGGATGGCCCCGAGTGGGGGAAGCCGCGCGCTCGTCAGGCCGAGGGACGCCATCGGCACGGTGCGCCGGTATTCGGGATCGCTCATCGCCGCGAGCAGTCCCAGCACGGCGGTCTTTCCCGAACCCGGGTCGGCGGTGACCACCAGCGTGGGCCGGTCGTCCGGCAGGTCGCGCAGCCACCCTGTGATGCTCTCCAGTGCCGAGCTTCGCCCTGAGAACCACCACCCCACGTGCTGTTCGTCGCGATGTCCCATCGCGCGCCGCAGCAGGCGGGTACGGAACTCCACGTCCCGCCGTCTGTCCTGCTCGTCCCACTCCGCCGTCTGTTGTAGGGCCATGTCGGTGTGGGACAGGCGGGGGCTGTGCTTGGCGTTGGGCAGGAAGGGGGGAATCGCGCCGGTGAGGCCGATGATCTCCAGACCGATGTGCTGGAAGTCAGGGCGCTTGGGGTTGGTGCGCGTGGCGTTGACCACCGCGTCCAGCGACAGCAGCTCGGGTGTGTGTCCGGCCGTGACCGGGCTGGTCATCGCCTCGGCCAGCAACTCGGGGAAGGCACCGGTCTGGGCGAGCTCGTTGGGCTGGGCCGACGTGATCACGGCCAGACCCGTGTCCCTCTCCCGCCAGCCGCTCTTCAACTTGGCGACCGAGGACAGGAGTTCATTGCCACCTTGGCCGGAGAAGCACGTGTCCAGCATCAGCAGCAGCCGCCGCACCTTCGTGCCGGCGAGGATCTTGCGCGCCAGCTGGCCCGGCTGCAGCGCGTCGTAGAGGTCGTCGGGGTTCGTGTCGGACGTGAGGAGGACGTACTCCTCGTTGTCGAGTCGCTCCCCGTGCCCGGCGATGTAGACGGCCAGGATGTCGTCGGGGCGCCGGTCCTCCGAGCGGCAGAACTCTCGCAGTTCATAAAGCAGTTGCTGTTGTGTGGGGTTCGCGCCGAGGTCGGAGACGTGTTCGTAGCCGAGCTTGGCCGTGAACAGCTCCACCATCTTGCGGCGTGCTTCGACGAGGCCGGGCCGGTCCCACTCCGGCGCGTGTGCGTAGTGGCTGACCGCTGTCGCGATCAGAAAGCGGCGCGGGCCGTTCTCGCTCATGCCAGGCCCTCCATCACCGCCTGACCCGTCTCCTTTGCGGTCAGGTAGAGCGTGGCGTCGTGCGCGTGGGAGCCGTTGTGCACGGCCCTCCCGGCGACCCCTGTGCCGAAGTAGAGGGAGAGGTCCTGCACGGCGGCCACCACGTCGCCCTCGTCGACGATGTTCGACCACTGCGGGGCATCCGGCGAACCCCCCGGCCACGCTCCCGGCTCCGGCTGCAGCCGCTCGAACACCATACGCATCCCGAGGGGCGATCCCAGCGTCACCAGTGCCCGGACCTGATGGTCCGTACGAGCACACAGCGCCTCGTAGGCCACCACCGAGCCGAGCGAGTGCGCGATCACCACCCGCGTGTCCGGGCCGATGGCCCCCTCCACGCGCTCTCGGGCCGCCGCGCGGATCTCCGGGTCCGTCAGATAGCGGCGTACCTGCTTCAGGTCGAAGACAAGGGCGCGGAGGGACACGTCCGCGAAGAAGCGCGAGTTCTGCAGGACGCGCACGGCTGTCTGCACGGCACGGGGGGAACGCGCCAGCGTGTCACCGCCCGGTGGCGGCACCGCGGGGTCCTTCACGGCGCACGCCGACCACCACTCCATGAGGAGCTCGGTCTCGAAACCCTCGTCGACGTCGTCCGCGGTGAACAGGGGGTCGCCCACGGACAGGGTCTGCCCTGGTGGCCGGAACAGGTCGCCGTAGAACGCGATCCGGAGATCACCCGCCTCAAGCCGCGGTCCGTCGGCCCGCTCCAGCCCGTCGGCGAGGGCCGGTTCCCAGTCCTTCAGCAGCGTGTTGCTGCCCAGGCGTTGCTTGCCCACCCCGTGCACACCGACGATCCGCGCCATCACTCGTCCCCCGAGTCCTGCCAGATCCACTCACTCTAGAGGAAGGGGAGCGCCGACGGGATCGGGTGAACGGGCAACGCTGGACGGGGCTCCGGCCGCTCCTCGGGAGTCGCGTGAGCGGAACGGGCCGGCGGATCCGGGAGGCCGCCGGCCCGCGTTCGTCAACCGGCCTGGACCTGGAGGTGCTTGACGCCGTTGATCCAGGCGGAGCGCAGGCGGTCGGGGTCGCCGGTCAGGGTGAGGCCGGGCAGGGCGTCGGCGATGGCGTTGAAGATCAGGTCGATCTCCAGGACGGCCAGGGACTTGCCGAGGCAGTAGTGGGGGCCTCCGCCGCCGAAGCCGAGGTGGGGGTTGGGGTCGCGCAGGATGTCGAAGGAGCCGGGGTCGGTGAAGACCTCGGGGTCGTGGTTGGCGGCGGCGTAGAAGATGCCGACCCGGTCGCCCTTCCTGATCCGCTTGCCGCCGAGTTCGAGGTCCTGGGTCGCGGTGCGCTGGAAGGCGTTGACGGGGGTCGCCCAGCGGACGATCTCCTCGGCCGCCGTCTGCGGCCGCTCCCTCTTGTAGAGCTCCCACTGGTCGGGGTGGGTCAGGAACGCGTGCATGCCGTGGGTGATGGCGTTGCGGGTGGTCTCGTTGCCCGCGACCGAGAGCATCAGCACGAAGAAGCCGAACTCGTCGGAGTTCAGGTTGCCTTCGTCCTCCGCCGCCACCAGCGTGGTGACGATGTCCTTGGCCGGGCACTGCTTGCGGTCGGCGGCCATGTTCATGGCGTAGGCGATGAGTTCGGTCGCCGACTCGGCGCCTACCTCCTCGGTGATCGCGTACTCCGGGTCGTCGTACGAGATCATCTTGTTGGACCAGTCGAAGATCTTGGCCCGGTCGTCCTGCGGGATGCCGATGAGTTCGGCGATGGCCTGCAGGGGCAGTTCGCAGGCGACCTCGGTGACGAAGTCGAAGGTGCCGTCCTGGGCGCGGGCGTTCTGCGCGATGGAGTGGGCGCGCTCGCGCAGCCGTTCCTCCAGCGCCCTGATGGAGCGCGGGGTGAAGACGCGCTGCACGATCTGGCGGACGCGGGTGTGCTCGGGCGGGTCCATGTTGAGCAGGATCAGCCGCTGCATGTCGATCGCGTCGCGCTCGATGTGCTCGTTGAAGCGGATGATCGCCGTGTTCTGCCAGGACGAGAACAACTCGGGGTGGGTGGACACGTACTTGACGTCCGCGTGCCGGGTGACGGCCCAGTACCCCTCGTCCTGGAAGCCGGCGACGTTGCCCGGCTGGGGGATCCAGCGCACCGGTTCGGCCCGCCGCAGTTCGGCGAACTCCGGCAGGGGGACGCGGTGGTGCAGCAGGTCGGGATCGGTGAAGTCGAACCCTTCGGGGAGTGCTGGACAGGGCATGGGCGACTCCAGCCTGTGTTCTGACGCTCCATCAGGTTTGCCGTGAAGGTAATAACGGGTTCTACAAGAGGCAAGAGGCGCGGCACCCCGAATTGCGTGCACGACCCTTGCGGTTGTGACCGTGGGGTCAGCAGACTGCATGCAGAACTAGAACACGTACTAGTTCAGCGTGGCGGGGCCGGCCGGGACGCCCCCGCGCCGCGCGGGTACCGGAGGAGAGGATCCCCCACCATGGCCGCGGAACCCGTGATCGTCGAAGCCGTACGCACCCCCATCGGCAAGCGCGGTGGAGCGCTCGCCAATCTGCACCCCGCCTATCTCCTGGGCGAGACCTACCGTGAACTCCTCGGCCGCACCGGCATCCCCGCCGACGCGGTCGAGCAGATCGTCGGCGGCACGGTGACCCATGCCGGCGAGCAGTCCATGAACCCCGCGCGCACGGCCTGGCTCACCATGGGGCTGCCGTACGAGACCGCCGCGACGACGGTCGACTGCCAGTGCGGGTCCTCGCAGCAGGCCTCGCACATGACCGCCAACATGATCGCCGCGGGGGTCATCGACGTCGGCATCAGCTGCGGCGTCGAGGCGATGTCGCGGGTGCCGCTGGGTTCCGGGTCCAAGCACGGCCCCGGCAAGCCGTTCCCCGACGAGTGGAACGTCGACCTGCCCAACCAGTTCGAGGCCGCCGAGCGCATCGCCCGCCATCGCGGTCTGAGCAGGGAGAACGTCGACTCCCTCGGCCTGATCTCGCAGGAGCGGGCCGCCGTGGCCTGGGCCGAGGAGCGGTTCAAGAAGGAGACGTTCGCCGTCCAGGTGCCGACCACCGAGGACGAGCAGCGGGCCGGGCAGGGCATGTGGCGGCTCGTCGACCGCGACGAAGGGCTGCGCGACACGACGATGGAGGGCCTCGCGCGCCTCAAGCCGGTCATGCCCACCGCCGTGCACACGGCGGGCAACTCCTCGCAGATCAGCGACGGCGCGGCCGCCATCATGTGGGCGTCGAAGCGGATGGCGCGTGCCCTGAAGCTGAGGCCGCGGGCGCGGATCGTGGCCCAGGCGCTGGTGGGCTCCGACCCGCACTTCCATCTGGACGGCCCGATCGACGCCACGCGCGCGGTGCTCGGCAAGGCCGGCATGTCGCTCAAGGACATCGACGTCGTCGAGATCAACGAGGCGTTCGCCTCGGTGGTGCTGAGCTGGGCGCAGGTCTTCGACCAGGACCTGGAGAAGGTCAACGTCAACGGTGGCGCGATCGCCCTCGGGCATCCGGTCGGTGCGACGGGCGCGCGGCTGATCACCACCGCCCTGCACGAACTGGAGCGCAGCGACAAGGAGTTCGCGCTCGTCACGATGTGTGCGGGCGGCGGCCTGGCCACCGGGACGATCCTCCAGCGGCTGCGGTAACCACGTGTGGCGGCCGCGGCAACCCCTTGTCGGGCTTGAAGCGAACTGATCAACTTACCCCATGCTGATCAACGTAATCCTCCGCGTCCTGCCCTTCTACATCCGCGAACCGCTGATCCTCGCGATCTGCGCCTTCTTCTCCGGCCTCGCCTTCTACTGGTTCTTCACGGCAGGAGGCCTGGGCCGGGCCGGCATCGGCCTGCTGTTCCTCGCGGTCGGCGCCCTGCGCGCCTACTTCTTCCGCAAGGAGTGGAGATCCCGCAGAGCGGTGAAGGAGGGCGGTGCCGTGCAGCAGGCGTAGCGCCGGCTGGTCGCGGTGGAGCGCGGCCAGGCGGGGCAGCCGGCGGGCCATCTCGCCCGAGTCGTCGAAGTCGAAGGACCAGGACGGGTCCAGCGGCGGGTAGGTGATGGTGAGGGCGCCGGCGGGCAGCTGCTCGCCGGTCGCCGTCAGGTGCGCGCTCCAGGCGATGCCCAGCACCTCCTCGCACTCCAGCTCCAGCCACTCGTCGGCCGCCGCCCGCACGACGGGCAGCTCCGCGAGGGCGTCGGGGTCGGCCGTCACGCGCTCGAAGACCTCGCGGCCCTGCGCGATCAGCCAGCCGCGGAAGTAGTCGAAGCCGTCGTCGGAGCAGCCGCCGTTGACGACGTAGGCGGCGGCCCACAGCGGGTTCGTGTACGACCGCGCCATCACGTCCCACAGCGCCTGCTGGGCGGCGACGATCTCCTCCACCGGCCGCTCGGCGAGCAGGGCGCAGGCGCGGCGGGCGACCGCCTCCGCGTCCTCCGCGTCGGTCACCTGCCCGCGGGCGGCCTCGATGAGCTGCCAGAACTGCTGTCCGTCCATGGCCGCAGAGCATGCCATCCGGCACTGACACCGGGCCGGTACGGGCGGCACCGGCCTTGCCGCCCGTACCGGTGGAGCGGCGGACGAGGCAGGTGGGCCATGGACGAGATCGAGGTCTCGGCGACCGGGACGCATGCCCTTCCGGCGGACGTGCAGAGCCTGTACTACGCGCTGCCCGAGGGCGCGGACTTCGAGCAGAAGCGGCTGCTCGTGGTGTGCCCGGGCGCGGACGACGTCGTAGGGCCGGTCGATGTCGTGGACCGGCATCCCGATACGGGCAGCTGCTCGGTCGGGGTGTTCCTCCTCGCGCCCGGGGTCCGGCGGCAGGGGATCGGGACCGGCGTCGCGCGGCGGCTCGCCGAGGAGGCGGCCGGGCGGGGCGTGCGCACGGTCCTCGCCACCTGCCCCGGGGACCGGGGACCGGGGACCGGGAATGGGCTTCCCGCGGGGCCTGGGCTTCGAGATCGGCGCGTCCGCGGCGCCTCCCGGCGCGACCGTGGGCAACCGCACCCGGCACCCCGGGGAGAACGGCCTGCGCACGGCACGGCTGAACCTGGACGCCGACCGATGAGTTTCGGGTGCGGGTGACGTCTGCCCTTCCATGAGAGGGAGGTGGTCGCGGTGGACGCTGCGGCACGGCAGGCGGCGCTGGACCGGCTGGACGTCCTGGTCGGGGCGTGGGCCGTGGAGGCCGAGTTCCCCGGGCTGGAGGTGCCACCCGGGCGGAGCGTCTTCGAGTGGGCCCTGGACCGGCAGTACCTCGTCCAGCGGGTCGAGGCGCCGAACCCCGCACCGGACGCCATGGCGATCATCGCCGTGGACCCGGACACCGGCGGCTACACCCAGCACTACTACGACTCCCGCGGAGTCGTACGGCTCTACGCCATGACCTTCGCCGACGGCGTGTGGCAACTCCTGCGCGAGAAGCCGGACTTCACGCCGCTCGACTTCCGCCAGCGCTACGTCGGCCACCTGGGCGCGGACGGCGACACGATCCGCGGCGCCTGGGAGATCGCCAAGGGCGAGGCGGCTCCGTACGAGCGGGACTTCGTCCTCAACTACCGCAGGAGCGGGCGCCCATGAAGCCGGACGAGATCGTACGGGGCATCGTCGACGCCGGTCTGTACATGGTCCTCGCCACCGCCGACGCGGACGGGCGGCCGTGGAGCTCGCCCGTCTACTTCGCGCACGTGGACTGCCGGGAGTTCGTGTGGGTCTCCTCGCCGGGAGCACGGCACTCGCGCAACATCGCGGTACGGCCCGAGGTGGGCATCGCCGTCTTCGACTCGTCGGCGCCGATCGGCACCGGCCAGGGCGCCTACATGTCCGCCGTCGCCGGGGCCGTGGAGGAGACGGACGCCGCCGAGCGCGCGCTCGAGGTGTTCTCACGCCGCTCGCTGCGGCACGGCGGCCGGGCGTGGACGCTCGACGACGTGCGCGGCGACAGCGGGATTCGCCTGTACCGGGCGGTCGCCGAAGAGCACTCGATCCTGGCCAAGGACGGCACGCCGGACCATCGCATCACGGTCGAACTCGGCTGAGCCGGAACCGCCGAACACGCGGGTGCGCCGGTCACTCGTGGCCCGACGCCACCAGCGCGAACAGTCCCGCCGCCCCCGCCGCGACCAGCAGCGGGATGCCGAGGCCGTGGTGGAGCACCAGCCACGCGCCCAGGCCGGCGCCCGCCGCCATCGCCACCACGGAGGCCGAGCGGCGGGGCGAGCGCCCTCCCGAGCCGCCGCCGGCACGGGAGTCGGCGGCGAGGCCCGTCAACGTCATCGTCAGGACCGTGGTCGTCAGGTCGGCGACGCCGAGCCTGCGGACCGTGGCGTTGCGCAGGCCCATCGCGAAGGCGGTCAGGGCGATCAGGGCGTAGACGGTGGCCGTGGCGTGCGGGGCGGCGAAGGCGACGGCGGCGGACGCGCCGACCAGGATCGCCTCCGCGGCGAGGACCAGCCGCGCCCAGGTGCGGCGCGAGCCCTCGCCCCGCCACCGCCCGACCCGGCCGCCGGCCACCGCGCCCAGCAGGAAGCACACCAGCGAGGTCGCGGTGTGCGGCACCGAGAAACCCGGGGCGCCGGCCGCGGCGAAGCCCAGCACCACCACGTTGCCGGTCATGTTGGCGGTGAAGACGTGCCCGAGCCCCAGGTAACTCACCGCGTCGATCAGTCCGCTGACCACCGTCAGCCCCAACAGGACCATCACCAGCGGCAGTCCGCGGGCCTCCCGGCCCGGATCGGCCGCCTGCGGGTCGGTGCTCTGCTCGGGCATGGCCACTCCGGTGGGCGGTAGGGACGCGGTGTACCCAAGTCCACCACGGAGGCGGGGGACGCTCGGATGTCGGCGCGCGGGTCGCGTACGTAGCGTCTACGACATGAGTGACGAGACACGCAAATGCCATGAAAGCGGGATCAGTTGGCACACCCGGCGGGGACTCGCCGGAGCGGCGGCCCTGCTCCTCGCGGGGCTCGCGGCCGCACCGGTCGCCGCGGCGGCCGGGCACCCGCACACCGGCGGCCGCCGCGGCGCCCTGGTCTCCGTCACCCCGGTGGCCGATCACGACGCCGCCCAGGTCAGGGCCTTCCTGGCCGGGCGGCACGTCGCGGCCGACGGGGTGCGGTACGGCGTACGGGCGTACCGGCTGACGTACCGGACGGTGGACCCGCAGGGTAAACGCACGACCGCGACCGGCCTGCTCACCCTGCCCAAGGGCGGCGCTCACCGGCTCGACCTGGTCTCCGACACGCACGGCACGATGGTGGACCGCGGCTACGCTCCGTCCGCGAGCGAGGACACCGGGCGGGTGCCGTCGTATCTGAACGCTTCGGACGGGCGGGCGGTCGCCGCGCCCGACTATCTGGGCCTCGGCGAGGGGCCGGGCCGGCATCCGTACATGGACACCCGCTCCTCCGTCACCGCCTCGCTCGACATGCTGCGCGCCGCCCGCACGGCCGCGGACCGGCTCGGCCGCCCGGTCACCGGCGACGTCTACGCGACCGGGTTCTCCCAGGGCGGCCAGGTGGCGATGGCGCTCGGCAAGGCGCTGCGGTCGGGCGCCGACCGGCACTTCCGCCTCAAGGCCCTGGCGCCGGTCAGCGGACCGTACGACCTGCGGGGCCAGGAGATGCCCGCCCTCTTCGACGGCCGCGTCAACGACACCAGCGGCGTCCTCTACATCGCGTACTGGCTGGTCGCGCAGAACAGGCTCCACCACTTCTACGACGACCCGGCCGAGGCCTTCCGCGCCCCGTACGCGAGCCGCGTCACGCGCCTCTTCGACGGCCGTCACGAGGAGGAGGACGTGCTCAAGGGCCTCGCACCGACCGTGAAACAGCTCCTCACGCCCCGCTTCCACGAGCGTCTACGGCACCCGGACGGCCCGCTGCTGACCGCGATGCGCGCGGCCGACCAGACCTGCGACTGGAAGCCGGACGTGCCGGTGCGGCTGTACGCGGGTGACGGCGACACCGACGTGCCCATCGGCAACGCCCGGACATGCGAGCGCACCCTCGCCCGGTTCGGGGCGAGGGTGCGCGTGGTGGACCAGGGGGACGTGGACCACTTCGGTTCGTTCGCTGTGTCGGCGCCGCAGGTGGTGCGGTTCTTCGACCGGGTGGGCTGATCAGTACCAGCCGTGGGTCTGCCAGAAGGACCAGGCGCCGACCGGGCTGCCGTAGCGGGAGTTCATGTAGTCCAGACCCCACTTGATCTGGGTCTTGGCGTTGGTCTTCCAGTCCGAACCGGCGCTGGCCATCTTCGAGCCCGGCAGGGCCTGGACCAGGCCGTAGGCGCCGGAGGACGAGTTGGTCGCGGTGACGTTCCAGCCGCTCTCGCGCTCGACGATCTTGCTGAAGGCGTTGTACTGCGCGGCACTCGGGATCATCTTGTGCGCGATCGACCGGGCGTCGGTGGCCGAGTTGGCGGTCGCGGCGTGAGCGGGAGCCGCGGTCAGCACCATGCCGGCGGTGGCGGCGGCCACGGCGGCGGAGGCGAGGGCCTTCTTCGGGGACGAGAACGGGCGGACGATGCGGGAGACAGTCACGAGGAACCTTTTCTTCGGGGACAGGACGTCGCCCGCAAGCCGGAGCATGCGGCGGCGCCGAGGCCCTGGGGGCACGTCGGCGCCGTGCGACGTCGTCCAGAGAAACAGGCTCGAAAGGCGTCCGCAATGCCCCCTTTTACTAGTTGTGGTCGCATCTGGGGGCGCTGAGGTTCGTGTGATCTGGCTCTCAAAGTGCAGGTCGGACGCTGTTTTGGCGTGAGCATGGCGTCCGAAATGTACTACTAGGGGGATTAGTGAGTGACGTGAGTCATGTGGGGCGGTTCACCGTTCAACGGGGGTCGAATGTGACCGCGGTCTCGAAGGCCGCCCGGCGGGTGGCTCTGCGTAGCGCCTTGAGCACGGCCGGGCCGAGTGCGAGCGTCAGCACCACCGTGACCAGGGCCCGGCCCATGTCCCAGCCCAGCGAGGTGGCGGCGCAGTACGCCACGAAACGGGCCAGGTTGGCGGGGACGGTCGCGTGCGGGTCGAAGGCGATGCCGGAGGCGAGGGCGCCCATGAAGGGCCAGCCGGCCAGGTTCATGATCGTGCCGTAGGCGAACGCCGCCAGGAAGCCGTAGGCGGCGAGCAGGCCGATCTCGCCGCGCCCGCGCAGCCGGTCCGGGCCGGGCAGCAGGCCCGCGCCCATGGTGAACCAGCCCATCGCCAGCATCTGGAACGGCATCCACGGGCCGACCCCGCCCGTCAGCAGCGCCGAGGCGAACATCGTGAGCGAGCCCAGGGTGAAGCCGAAGCCCGGGCCCAGGACCCGGCCGCTCAGCACCATCAGGAAGAACATCGGCTCGATCCCCGCGGTCCCGGCGCCGATCGGGCGCAGCGCGGCACCGGTCGCCGCTAGCACGCCGAGCATGGCGACGGCCTTCGGGCCGAGCCCCGACTCGGCGATGGTCGCCGCCACGACGGCGACCAGCAGGACCAGCAGACCGGCGAAGAGCCAGGGGGCGTCCTGCGCGTGCGCGTTGAGCGTCGAGGTGGGCGGGGCGAGGAAGGGCCAGCCGAAGGCGGCGACGCCGATCACGCTGACGAGCGCGAGGGCGGCGACGGAGCGGGGGCCGAGGCGGATGGCCCTGGCCTGGGCGGTTGCCGCTGCGGAGCGGGTGGATTCCTGGGCGTGCACGGTCATCCCAGTGCCTCCCGGACCTGCGCGACCGTGAGCCACTCCTGCGGGGCCAGGATCTTGGTGACCTGCGGCGCGAAGGAGGGGGAGGAGACGACGACCTCGGCCGTGGGGCCGTCGGCGATCACCTCGCCCTCGGCGAGCAGGACCACCCGGTGGGCGAGTTCGGCGGCCAGTTCCACGTCGTGGGTGGCCAGGACGATCGCGTGGCCGTCGGCCGCGAGCGCGCGGAGCAGGGTGACGAGGCGGGCCTTGGCCGCGTAGTCGAGGCCGCGGGTCGGTTCGTCGAGGAGGAGCAGGGGCGGGCTCGCGGTGAGGACGACCGCGAGCGCGAGGGTGAGGCGTTGGCCCTCGGAGAGGTCGCGCGGATGGGTGCCGTCGGGGATGCCGGGCAGCAGCTTCGACACCAGGGCGCGGCAGGTGCCGGGCTCGGCCCGGGCGTCGCGGTCGGCGGCGGCGCACTCGGCGGCGACCGTGTCCGCGTAGAGCAGGTCGCGGGGTTCCTGAGGGACCAGCCCCACGCGGCGTACGAGGTCCTGGGGGGCCGTGCGGTGCGGGGTGAGGCCGGTGGTCAGGACCTCGCCGGTGGTGGGGGCGACCAGGCCCACGAGGGTGTTGAGCAGGGTGGACTTGCCGGCGCCGTTGCGGCCCATGAGGGCGACGGTCTCGCCGGGGGCGAGGGTGAGGTCCACGTCGCGCAGGGCCCGGACGCCGGAACGGCGGACCGACAGGGAGCGGACCTCGGCCGCGAACCGCGGGGCCGCGCTCACCGGGGTCTTCCTGCGGAAACGGCGAGGCGCGGGGGCGGGGACGGGCGGCCGCACCACGGCGTCGGGTTCGTGGGGCGCCGCGGCCGGCCCGGACAGACGGTCGCGGAAGGCTCCGGCCCGCCGGCGTGCGTCCCGGACCGTCAGGGGCAGCGGGGACCACCCGGCCAGGCGGCCCAGGGCCACCACCGGGGGATACACCGGGGACACGGCCATCATCGCGGCCGGGGTGCCGAGCCGGGGCGGCGCTCCCGGCGACGGCATCAGGGCGACCTGGTCCGCGTACTGGACGACGCGTTCCAGGCGGTGCTCGGCCATGAGGACCGTCGTGCCCAGGTCGTGGACCAGGCGCTGGAGGACGGCGAGGACCTCCTCGGCGGCAGCCGGATCCAGGGCGGACGTCGGCTCGTCGAGGACCAGCACCCTGGGGTGCGGGGTGAGGACGGAGCCGATGGCCACCCGCTGCTGCTGGCCGCCGGACAGGGTGGTGATCGAGCGGTGGCGCAGATCGCTCAGGCCGAGCAGGTCCAGGGTCTCCTCCACCCGGCGGCGCATCACGTCCGGCGCGAGGCCCAGCGACTCCATGCCGTAGGCGAGTTCGTCCTCGACCGTGTCCGTCACGAAGTGGGAGAGCGGGTCCTGGCCCACCGTGCCCACGACGTCCGCGAGTTCGCGCGGCTTGTGCGTGCGGGTGTCGCGGCCCGCGACCGTCACCCGGCCGCGCAGGGTGCCGCCCGTGAAGTGCGGCACCAGGCCGCTGACCGTGCCGAGCACGGTGGACTTGCCGACCCCCGACGGGCCGACCAGGAGCACGAGTTCGCCCTCCGGGACCTCGAAGTCGACGCCCCGCACGGTGGGTTCGGCCGCGCCGTCGTACGTCACGGAGACATCCTCGAAGCGGATCACGACGGCTCCTTGGGGGCGACGAGGGCGGGCAGCAGGCCGAGGAGGACGGCCGCGGCCGGCCACACCGGGAGGGCGGGGGCGACGAGCGGGACGACGCCCGGGTGCAGCGCCGGATCGTTCGCGGCGGCGAGGGCGAGCAGCGCGGCGACCGCGGCGCCGGAGCCGCTGACCAGCCAGGCGCGGGCGTCCCAGCGGTCCGGGCGGTAGCGCGTGCGCAGACTGCGGCGACCGCCCAGCCGCAGGCCGGCCAGGGCCGCGGCGACCCCGGCCAGCAGCAGCGGCAGGCCGTAGGTGCCGCCTTCGGCGGTGAGCAGTCCGTACGTTCCCGCGCAGACGCCCAGCAGGCCGCCGAGGGTGAGGGCGGCGGTGGTGCGGCGCACGGCGGGCGGGACGTCGGCGGTGCGGCCGTAGCCGCGGGCGTCCATCGCCGCGGCGAGGGCGACCGAACGCTCCAACGCGCCCTCCAGGACCGGCAGTCCGACGTGCAGCAGACCGCGCACGCCGCTGTCGGGGCGGCCACGCAGCCGGCGGGCGGCGCGCAGGCGCTGGACGTCGGCGATGAGGTTCGGGGCGAAGGTGAGGGCGACGACGACCGCGACACCGGTCTCGTACAGCGCGCCCGGCAGGGACTTCAGCAGCCGGGAGGGGTTGGCGAGGGAGTTCGCGGCGCCGACGCAGATGAGGAGCGTGGCCAGCTTCAGCCCGTCGTAGAAGGCGAAGACGAGTGACTCGGCGGTGACCCGGCCGCCCAGGCGGATGCCCTGCGCCCAGTGCGGGAGGGGGACTTCGGGGAGGGTGACCAGGACGTGCGTGCCGGGGACGGGGGAGCCGAGGGCCACCGCGAAGAAGAGGCGGATGACGAGGACGGCGAGGGCCAGCTTGAGGAACGCCGAGTAGGAGCGGGCCCAGGGGGCGGGCGGGCGGCAGGTGACCACGACGTAGGCGGATGTCGCCATGAGCAGGGCCAGGACGAGGGGGTTGGTGGTGCGGGTGGCCGCGGTGCCGAGACCGAGCGCCCAGAGCCACCAGGCACCTGGGTGCAGCGCCGGGCGCCCACGGCCTGTGACTGACGTCCCGTCTGTCCGGCGACACCCACCAGAGGTCCTAGCCATGACGGCGTCGCCGGGCCTGCCACACCGCCGCCGCGCCCAGCAGGGCCACCGCGCCCGCGCCCGCGAACAGGCCCACCGACGGGCCGCTGCCGCTCTTCGTCGCCTGCTGCGGCTTCTTGCCTGTCGCGGTCGGCTTCGCACCGCTCGCGACCTGCTCGCCGCATCCCGTCCGCGGGTATCCGGCGATCGCGCACAGCAGGGCGTTGGTGTCGTAGCGCAGCGGCTTGGCCACCGCGGCCAGGGCGTCGGCCGTCGTGGCGTCGGCGGGTATCCGCGCGCAGGCCGTGCGCCCCGCCGGCGGCGTCTCGCCGGACGGGGCGTCCGCCGCCGTGCCGAAGTCGAGGACGAGCGCCACGCGCTTGGTGCCCTCCTTGGCCGGCGTCCGCGCGCAGATCGCGGAGAACGACGTCGTGCCGCGCGGCTTCGACGCGTCGCCCGAGTCCTCGCTCACCGAGAAGCGGAAGCCCTGGACGTCGCCGTCCGACGGGCGGGCGGTGGCGGGGCCCTGGGTGGCGTACGTCCAGCGGCCGCCGGCGTGGTCCCAGAAGGACCAGTACCGGTAGCCGGTGGCGTGGGCCTGGCCGGTGGCGGTCAGGCCCAGCAGCAGCGCGGCGAGCAGGACGGCGCAGCGGCGTATCACGGCCGTCACTTCCTGTTGCGGGCGCTGAGCAGGAAGCCGATGCCGATGCCGGCGACGAGGAAGACGCCGACGATCCACCAGGCGCCGAAGCCGGAGTTGGAGCCCGCGTCGTCCTGCTGGTCCGCGGCCAGGCCGGAGGCGGGCGTGGCGCTGGGGACGGCCGTGGCGGCCGGCTTCGGACCCGTCGCGTCGAGGAGCCGCACCAGGTCCTGGCCGCCGAAGTCGTGCACGTTGGCGCCGTACGCCTTGGCGGCGAGGATCAGTTCGGCGTACGCGGCCGGGCCGGCCTGCTTCGCCCACGGCCCGGCGTTCGCCTCCAGCCAGCGCACGGCGCCGGCCGCCTTGGGCCCCTGGCCGACGCTCGCGAGGGCGAGGACGGCGTCGGCCGTGTTGCCGTAGTCGGGCTGGGGCTTGGCGCCCGGCAGCGCCGTGGTCAGGTGGTGGGTCTTGGCCAGGGCCTTGGTGAGGTACGCGGCGCCGTTCTGCGCGGCCTGGCCGGGGCCGTCCGCGTCCTTGCACGACGCGGCGTCGGCGGCCGGCATCTCGGGCGACCCGGTCAGGCCCTTGCCCACCGCACCGACCACGGCCGCCGCGGTCGCGTCCGCGTTGGCGGCGAGCTTGCCCTTCTTGTCCGGCTGGAAGGCGAAGGCGCCCGCGTCCGTGCCGTCGCAGGGGAGGGCGAACGTCTGCAGGGCGTCGTAGGGGGACTTGCCGCCCTTGGTGACCTGCTCGGGCTGCTGCCCGGCGGCGGCGAGCGCGCCGATGACGACGGAGGTCGAGTTGGCGTCGCTCGGCCCGCCCGCCGAGTAGCCCCAGCCGCCGTCCTTGTTCTGCACGGACTTCAGCCAGGTGACGGCCTGGCCGGTCGCGGCGCCGTGGCCGCCGAGCGCGGCGAGGGCCTGGACGGCGGCGGCCGTGCTGTTGGTGTCGGCCATGACCTTGGCGTCGCAGTCCTTGGTGGCGTCGGCGCGGAACGGCGCGAACGACCCGTCGGCGCACTGCTGCCCCGCCAGCCAGTCCACCGCCTGCGCGGCCGGAGTCACGCCCGTCTGGTGCTGGGCGAGCAGGGCCAGCGACTGGCGCCAGACGCCGTCGTACTTCGGGTCGGAGGTGCCGTACAGGCCGTCGGGCAGCGCGGCCGACGCGGACGGCGAGGGGGATGCGGCGACGGCGGGCGCGGCCGCGCCGATCACGGCGATGGCGGCCAGGGCCGCTGCGCTGCGGCGGACGACGTTCATGATCGGCGGGGGCCTCTCCTGCGGGAGCGGGCAGCACGGGGACACCCCGGGCGGCTCGGCTCCGTATGCCTCGACGGTGCGGTGCGCCGGCGGGTTGCCGGCACAGGTGAGCCGGTCACGACCGTACGGAGCAGTCCGGCTGGCCGCCCCGGGGCGGTTCACGGTTGCGGGTCAGCGCCGGAATTGCACCGGCTTCCCCCCGTACGGGTGTGATACGACCTGGCCACTCTACCGGTCCGTAGAAATGGGCTGGGAGCCGCCTGTGGACGGGGCTTCGCGGCGGGCCCGCCGGGTGGTGGGCCGACCGGTCCGCCTCAGATCGTCCGGCGGGTCGCGGTCATGATCCGTGCCGGTGACTCGGCCGGCTGGCACAGGACCAGGGCCAGGTCGTCGGCGCGGCGGGCACCGGCGTGGGCGACGACCCGGTCGTAGAGGGAGTCGAGCGCGTCGTCGGGCAGCGGCTCGCGCAGCGCGCAGGTCACCTCGGGCAGGAACGGGAACGGCGTGCCGTCGGCGGAGCGGGCGTCGGTGAGCCCGTCGGTGTAGAGGAGCAGCCGGTCGCCGGGCTGAAGGTGGAAGCGGTACTGGCGCGGATCGGGGTGCAGCCCCAACGGCGGTACCGGCACATGGGGTTCGAGCAGCTCCACGCGCTGCCCGGCGCGCACCGGGGCGGGGTGGCCGCAGTTGACCAGGCGGACCTCGCCGGGCGCGAACTCGGCGAGCACCGCGGTGACGAAGTCCTCGGCGTCGAGCTCCGGGGCGAGCCGCTTGTCGAGGTGGGTGACGAGCGTGGGCAGGTCGGGAGCGGTGTAGGCCAGTTCGCGGAAGGCGGCGATCGTCGCCGCGGTCAGCCGCAGGGCCTCCAGGCCGTGCCCGCGGACGTCGCCGACCAGGACCCGGAGGCCGTACGGCGTCACCGCCACGTCGTACAGGTCGCCGCCGATCGCCGACTCGGAGCCGGCGCAGTGGTAGCGGGTGCACACGTGTGTGCCGGCCAGGTCGCGGGAGAGGGGCCGCAGGATCAGGTGCTGGGTGCTCCGGGCCACGTCCCGGGCCTGGGCGAGAGCCGCCTCCAGGGCGAGCAGCGTGCGCCTGACGTTCAGCCAGAGGCAGGAGAGAAGCGCTCCGATCAGGATCGGTGCGATCGGAAGTGTGTGCATGGCATTCATCGCGTTGCCCTTGCCGCCCTCTCTGCCGCCACCGCACGACGATGTCCGAATATCTCCCTTCCGTCGCGCGCCGACATGGACTTGAGCGCATCTCGTCGGAATATGCCGCGAACTGTCCAATTCCCGTGATCTTTCTGTCGTCGTTGGCCATGTGATGCAGGGGTTCGTCCGAGGCCGCGACACTGGTGCACGTGTCTCGCAAAAGTGGTGTGCACAGGCCCGGGAACCTGCCCCCCGACGCTCGCTCGTTCGTCGGCAGAATCGGTGAACTCGACTGCCTGGAAGATGAGTTGGGCCCCGGCGGGGACGGGCGGCTGCTGACCCTCCTCGGGGTCGGCGGCGTCGGCAAGACGCGGCTCGCGCTCCGGGCGGCGGAACGGGCCTCGAAGGGCTACGCCGACGGCGTGTGGCTGGTGGAGCTGTCCGCGCTCCGCACCCCCGGGCAGGTGCCGCTCGCCGTGATGGAGGCGCTGCGGCTCGCCGACCAGTCGGCCGGCCCGGTGACGGACGCGCTGTGCGCGTGGGCGCAGGACAAGCAGCTGCTGCTCGTCCTCGACTCCTGCGAGCACCTGCTGGCGGACTGCGCGAACCTCGTCGCCGATCTGCTGATCGCCGCACCGGGACTGCGCGTTCTCGCCACCAGCCGGGAACGGCTCGGGCTGCCGGGGGAGCGCGTCCTCGCGGTCGACCCGCTGCCCGTCGGCGACCCGGACGGCGATCAGCAGGCGGACGCCGAGACGCTGTTCACGCAGCGGGCCGCGCGCGTCGACCCCGGCTTCGTGCTCGACGGCCGGAACCGCCGCGAGGTGGGCGACATCTGCCGCGCCCTCGACGGCATCCCGCTCGCCCTCGAACTCGCCGCGGCCCGGCTGGCCACCCACAGCCTCGGCGCGCTCCACGAACTCCTCACCGACCGCCTGCGCTCCCGCTTCGAGCTCCTCGAGACGGAGGAGTGCGACGGCGAGGGACCGCCGCGGCACTGGACCCTGCGCACCACCATCGGCTGGAGCCACGAGCTGTGCGCACCGCTGGAGCGGCTGCTGTGGGCCCGGCTGTCGGTCTTCGCCGGCACGTTCACCGGCGGCGCCGCCACCTGGGTGTGCGGGGGCGGGCCGCTCGTCGCCGACCAGGTTCGGGGCCTGCTGCTGCGGCTGGTGCAGCAGTCGATCGTGCTGCGCGATCCCGCCGACCCCGACCGCTTCCGGCTCCTGGACACCATCCGCGAGTACGGCGCCGGCTGGCTGCGTGAGCTGGGCGAGGAGGAGGCCCTGCGGCTACGCCACCGCGACCACTACCGGCGGTTCGCGCGGGAGGCGTGCTCCGACTGGAACACGGGCCGGCAGGTGGCCTGGTGCGACCGTGTCGTCGCCGAACACGCCAATCTGCGGGCCGCGGTGGACTGCGCGCTGGCCGAGCCGGACAGCCCGGTCGCGCTGGAGACGGCGGGCAGTGTGGGCTTCCTGTGGCGCAACTGCGGGATGCCGCGCGACGCGCAGCTGTGCCTGGACCGGGTGCTGGAGCGGGAGCACGTGCCGGGACCGGATCTCGTGCTGGCCCTGTGGGCGCGCGGGGCGGTGGCGATGAACCAGGGCGACCTCGACGTGATGCGGGGCTGGGGGGTGCGGTGCGCCGAGGTGGCGCGCGAGCTCGGCGACCCCGCGATGATCACGGCCGCCGCCTACCTCACCGGCGGGTACCTGGCACTGGTCGGCCGGCTGCCCGAGGCGGTCGAGGCGCTGGCGCCGAACCCCCAGCTGCTCATCGGGACGGACTGGCGGGGAGCCGCCCAGGTGATGAACAGCCTGGGGGTGACCTACAGCCACCTCTACAGCGGCGACCTCGACAAGGCGCGCGAGGCGGCACGGGCGACCAGGGCGAGCAGCGAGCAGTGCGGTGAACGCTGGTCGCGGGCTTTCATCGACGCGATCCTCGCCCAGCTGGACGTCGCCCGCGGCGACACCGAGGCGGCGCGCGGCAACTGCCGCGACGCGCTGGCCGGACACCGGTCGCTGCACAACACGCTCGGTCTGGCCTTCACCCTCGACGTCCTGGCCCAGGCCGAGGCTACGGGCGGCGACGGCCGGTTCGCCGCCCGCGTCCAGGGCGTCGGCGAGCGCATCTGGGAACTGCTGGGGCGCGCCCAGATGGACTCGCCCCAGCAGATCGACGCCCGCCGCACCCGCGAACGCACCCTGCGCGACCGCCTCGGCGACGAGGTCTACGAGCGGGCGTACGAGGAGGGCACGGCGATGTCGTACGACGAAGGTCTCGACTACGCCCTGACCGGCGAGGCCTGTCCGGTTGTCTCGACCGATCACCCCTGACGCGTCACCCGACCACGGCCACCGCGTCCACCTCCACCAGCACCCCTTCGCGCACCGGCCGCACCACCACCGTCGTGCGGGCCGGCAGCGGTGCGGAGTCGGCGAAGAAGTCGCGGTAGACGCGGTTGAAGTCGCCGAAGTGGGCGCGGTCGGCCAGGTAGCAGGTGCAGCGGACGATGGAGTGCCGGTCGCCGCCGGCCGCGGCGACGACGGCCTCGACGTTGGTGAGCACCTGCTGCGCCTGCGCGGCGAAGCCGGCCGGCATGTCACCGGTCGCCGGGTCCAGTGGGCCCTGCCCGGAGGTGAAGAGGTACGGGCCGGTGCGCACGCCCTGGGAGAGCGGGGGCTCGGTGCCGTCGGAGAAGGGGATGAAGGGCGCGGCGTCCGTACGCACCCCCTGGGGGCCGCCGCCGAAGGGCAGGACCAGGGTGCGGGTGGCGAGCAGCCAGCCGCCGCCTGGGCCGCGGCGGAAGGTGTCCTCGTAGTGGCCGACCTGGAACGGCGGCCCGGCGGGCAGCATGCCGCCGCCGTGCCCGTCGACGCGGTAGGTGGTGAAGTACGAGGTCGCCGACGCCGTGTCCGCGGAGGTCACCGTCACCAGGACGTTGGACAGGGTGCGGCGGGACAGCCGGTCGGCGGGGCGGGCCCCGAAGTACGTGCGCAGCGCGTCCCGGCCCTCGATGCGCCGCCCGTCCCCCGGAACCGGCCACTCCCACACGCCGTCCTCGGTGAACAGCTCGGCCACGGAGGCCGGTTCACCCAGATCGAGGCGGTGGACGACGTCGAGGATCAGGCGTTCACAGGCACGTTCGGCGAGAAGTCGCTCCATGGGCTCCATAGGTACGCATTCATACGTTCCCGACGGCCAGGTACGCCACCGGATCACTCCCCGCCACCGCCTCCGCCCGCCCCAGCTCCACCAGCCGCCGCAGGTGCGCCTCGGCCTCCGAGACGGCGATGTTCCGCGATCCGTAGGGGATGTGGGCCCAGGGGCGGTTCCACTCCATGCGCTCGGCGAGCTGCCAGGGCGTGAGCGGTTCGACCAGCAGGGCCAGCAGGCCGGTGAGCCGTTCCTCGTGGTGGTCGAGCAACTCCCGTACGCGCGCGGCCGCGTCGGAGAAGGTGTGCTGGTGGGCCGGGAGCACCTCGGCGGGGGCGAGCCGGCCCACGCGTTCCAGGGAGTCGAGGTAGTCGCCGAGGGGGTCGGTGACGGTGGCGTCGTCGGGGTCCTCGTACAGGCCGATGTGCGGGGTGATCTCGGGGAGCAGATGGTCGCCGGAGAACAGGCGCCCGTGGCCGGCGAGTCGGCCCTGGCGCCCTGCCGGGTGCTCCTCCTCCAGGTGCAGGCAGACGTGGCCGGGCGTGTGGCCCGGGGTCCAGATCGCGCGCAGCCGCCTGCCGGGGAGGTCGAGGAGTTCGCCGGGGACGATCTCGCGATCCGGCAGAGCGGGGGAGAGGCCCGGGAGGGCGGGGCGGGGCGCGGCGTCGCGCAGCGGCGCCACGTGCTCCTCGGGGGCACCGGCCGCCGTGAGCTTGGCGGCCATGTAGGAGAACCAGCGGCCGGGCCGGGTGTCGCGGGTGCGCCGCACGATCGCGGTGTCCGCGGCGTGCATGGCGATCCAGGCGCCGGACGCCTCGCGCACCTTGCCGGACAGGCCGTGGTGGTCGGGGTGGTGATGGGTGATCACCACGCCGTGGATCTCGCCGGCGGAGGTGCCGCAGGCGGCCAGCCCCTCGGCCAGGGTCTGCCAGGAGTCCGGGTCGTCCCACCCGGTGTCGACCAGGACCGGTCCGCGGTCGGTGTCGACGACGTACACGAGCGTGTGCCCGAGGGGGTTGTCCGGGATGGGTACCTGGACGGACCGTACGCCTCCGCCGTGGTCGGTGACCTGTGCCATGGGTTCCCCTGTCGCCGCGTTCCCGTCACTATAACTAGAACCAGTTCCAATGGGAGCCCAAGTCACCTTTCGCTGCGCTGTGGACTCCTCCGAGGGGAACTGGTATCAGTTCCCGTATCTGATGAACCGTCAGAGCCAGCTCCGGGGAGGCAGTCGGTCATGACCGAGCTCGTGGAACACGGACAGCTGTTCATCGGCGGGGAGTTGACCGATCCCCTCGGCAAGGACGTCATCGAGGTGATCTCCCCGCACACCGAGGAGGTCATCGGACGGGTGCCGCACGCCTCGCGGGCGGACGTGGACCGGGCGGTGGAGGCCGCGCGGCGCGCCTTCGACGAAGGGCCCTGGCCGCGGATGTCGCTGGAGGAGCGCATCGAGGTCGTCACCCGGATCAAGGACGCGATCGCCGTACGGCACGAGGAGATCGCCCGGGTGATCTCCTCCGAGAACGGCTCGCCCTACTCCTGGAGCGTCCTCGCGCAGGCGCTCGGCGCCATGATGGTCTGGGACGCGGCGATCACGGTCGCCCGCTCCTACACCTACGAGGAGACCCGCGACGGCGTCCTCGGGAAGATCCTGGTGCGCCGCGAACCGGTCGGGGTCGTGGCGGCCGTGGTGCCGTGGAACGTCCCGCAGTTCGTGGCCGCCGCCAAGCTCGCGCCCGCGCTGCTGACCGGCTGCACGGCGATCCTCAAACCGTCGCCCGAGTCGCCGCTGGACGCCTACATCCTCGCCGAGATCGCCCGCGAGGCCGGTCTGCCGGAGGGCGTGCTGTCCGTCCTGCCCGCCGACCGCGAGGTCAGCGAGTACCTGGTCGGGCACCCGGGCGTCGACAAGGTCTCCTTCACCGGTTCGGTCGCGGCGGGCAAACGCGTGATGGAGGTCGCCTCCCGCCATCTCACGCGCGTGACACTGGAGTTGGGCGGCAAGTCGGCGGCGGTCGTGCTGCCGGACGCGGACGTGGAGACCACCGTGGCGGGGGTCGTCCCGGCCGCGTGGATGAACAACGGGCAGGCGTGCGTGGCCCAGACCCGCATCCTCGTACCCCGCTCCCGCTACGACGATTTCGCCGACGCCTTCGCCGCCGCCGCGGGCGCGCTCGTGGTCGGCGATCCGCTGGACACCGCCACCCAGGTCGGCCCGCTGGTCGCCCGGCGGCAGCAGCAGCGCAACCTCGACTACATCCGCATCGGTCAGGAGGAGGGCGCCAAGATCCTCACCGGCGGCGGCCGCCCGCCGGGCCTGGAGCGCGGCTGGTACGTCGAGCCGACCCTCTTCGGCGGCGTCGACAACTCGATGCGGATCGCCCGCGAGGAGATCTTCGGCCCGGTCATCTGCCTGCTCCCGTACGGCGACGAGTCCGAGGCCGTGAAGATCGCGAACGACTCCGACTACGGGCTGAGCGGCAGTGTGTGGACGGCGGACGTCGCCCACGGCATCGATGTGGCCCGGCAGGTCCGTACGGGCACGTACTCGGTGAACACCTTCAGCCTGGACATGCTCGGCCCCTTCGGCGGCTACAAGAACTCGGGTCTGGGGCGGGAGTTCGGGCCCGAGGGCTACGGCGAGTACCTCGAACACAAGATGATCCATCTGCCGGCCGGCTGGGAGGGATGAGCACCATGGGTGACCGCTGGCACGTCGAGGTCGACCGCTCCCTCTGCATCGGCTCGGCCCAGTGCACCCACCGGGCCGAGGGTGCCTTCCGCCTCGACTCCGCCATGCAGTCCCACCCCGTGGAGCCGGAGACAGACGCCAACGAACGCATCCTGGACGCCGCGGAGAACTGCCCGGTGGAGGCGATCGCGATCTCGCTGCTGGGAAGCGGGGAGCCGGTGTTCCCGCCGGAGGACTAGGGCCTGGTGCCCACGTCCCTAGACGGCGCCGACCGTGACGACCAGGCTCCTGACGCGGGTGCCGTCGGACTGCTCCCACACACCGGAGACATGACCGACGGCTCCCCGCGGAGGTGCGTCGCCGTCCACCGGCGTCAGTGCACGGTGCAGGCGCAGCGTCAGGCCGCCCGTCACGGTGAACCCGGTGCCGTCCGCGGTGTCCTCAGGTGCGCCGAGCTCGCCGATCGGTCCCTCACCGGCGTAGGAACGGGCGACCTCGCGGTCGAGGGCGTCGCTGATGCTCTGCGCGTGCGCGGGGACGCGTCCCTCGACGAGGGCGAGCAACTGGGCGGTCAGCACGGGGTCGTGGCAGCCGTCGTAGGCCCAGCGGGGACCGAGCACGCCGTGCTCCATGGTGCCGACGAGCGCGTGCTCGGCGCCCTCGAGCGGGGCGCCGCGGTAGGTCAGCGGCACCAGGTACGCGCCCGACGACGCCTCCCTGACCACCATGAACTCGATGCCGACCTGCCCCTCGGGGTCGTCCAGCCGGAAGCCACCGGCCTTCGCCAGCTCCGGCTCGGCAGAGCCGCGGTACCAGGGACGGGTGGGCAGCCAGGTGTGGAGGAGTTCCAGCTTGGTGGGCGTCACGGTGGTGCGGTGGATGATCGACATGGGGCGATTCTCCGGGCCGGGCGCCGCGGCCCGCCAGGCAATTTCAGCGGCGCGTCAGCCGCGGTCCCGCCTCTCCGGGTCCGTCAGGTCGATCAGCCGGCACACCGTCTCGATGTCGATCTTGACCTGGGCGATGGAGGCGCGGCCCGACAGCCAGGTGATCAGAGCCGAGTGCCAGGTGTGCTCGATGACGCGGACCGCGGAGAGCTGCTGCGGGGTGGGGTTCTCCAGGCCCATCGCGTCCAGGATGATCACCGTGGTCTGGCGGGAGACCTGGTCGACCTCCGGCGAGACGCTGCGGTCGGCGAAGGTGAGCGCGCGGACCATCGCGTCGGCCAGGTGCGGCTCGCGCTGCAGCGCGCGGAAGGCCCGCATCAGCGTCTCCGCGACCCGCTCCGCCGCCGTGTCGCCCGTCGGCGGCTTCTTCCGCAGCGTGCCGTGCATGTGCTCCAGCTGGTCCTGCATCGTGGCCACCAGCAGGTGGATCTTCGACGGGAAGTACCGGTACAGCGTGCCCAGGGCGACCTGCGAGGACTCCGCGACCTCACGCATCTGCACCGCGTCGAAACCGCCCCGGCTGGCCAGCTGCGCGCTCGCGTGCAGGATGCGCCGGCGGCGCGCCTCCTGCCGCTCCGTGAGGGGCGGGGAGGCTGGCTGCGAGGTACTGGCTTCCACCTTGGCCACCTTGGCTTCCGCAGGCATGGGTCCCGTTCCGTGACAGTCGGTGAGGGCTGGTGATCGCACCGAGCATGACAGGGCGTCCGCCGTGGCGCGAATCACCTGATCCACTGCTCACAGCACTCCTACCTGCCGGTAGATTCAGAGCCTCCTGGACGATCAAGTCTGAAACTTGTTCTAGATTAGCGTCCCGGCGTAATCTCGCGGGACAGTGCATGCAGAAGGGGGCCCAGAGTGACCGCTGAGGCCAGTCCGGCAGGGCTCCAGGAGGACCCGGCCGCCGACGGCGAGCGACCGCTCCACATCGCGCTCCTCACCTATAAAGGGAACCCGTTCTGCGGCGGCCAGGGTGTCTACGTCCGCCACCTCTCGCGCGAGCTGGCCCGCCTAGGGCACCGCGTCGAGGTCATCGGCTCCCAGCCCTACCCCGTCCTCGACGAGGGCGAGGACTACGCGGGCCGCCTCAGCCTCACCGAGCTGCCGAGCCTCGACCTCTACCGCTCGCCCGACCCCTTCCGCACCCCGGGGCGCGACGAGTACCGCGACTGGATCGACGCCCTCGAAGTGGCGACGATGTGGACCGGCGGCTTCCCCGAACCGCTGACCTTCTCACTGCGTGCTCGCCGCCATCTGCGTGCCCGGCGCGGCGAGTTCGACGTCGTGCACGACAACCAGACGCTCGGCTACGGCCTGCTGGGCGACGTCGGCGCACCGCTCGTCACCACCATCCACCACCCCATCACCGTCGACCGGCAGTTGGAGCTGGACGCGGCCGAGGGGTGGCAGCAGAAGCTGTCCAAGCGGCGCTGGTACGCCTTCACCCGCATGCAGAAGCGCGTCGCGCGCCGGCTGCCCTCGGTCCTCACCGTCTCGGGCACCTCCCGCGCCGAGATCGTCGACCACCTGGGCGTCCGCGAGGACCGCATCCACGTGGTGCACATCGGCGCGGACACCGACCTGTTCTCCCCCGACCCGTCCGTGCCCGTCGTGCCGGGCCGGATCGTGACGACGTCCAGCGCGGACGTACCGCTCAAGGGACTGGTCTTCCTCGTCGAGGCCCTGGCCAAGGTCCGCACCGAGCACGCCTACGCCCACCTCGTCGTCGTGGGCAAGCGGCCCACCGAGGGCCCGGTCGCCCAGGCCGTCGAGCGCTACGGCCTCGAAGGCGCCGTCGAGTTCGTGAAGGGCATCTCGGACGCCGAACTCGTCGACCTGGTCCGCTCGGCGGAGGTCGCCTGCGTCCCCTCCCTCTACGAGGGCTTCTCCCTCCCGGCGGCCGAGGCGATGGCCACCGGCACGCCCCTCGTCGCGACCACCGGCGGAGCGATCCCGGAGGTCGCCGGGCCCGACGGCGAGACCTGCCTCGCGGTGCCTCCGGGCGACCCGGGAGCACTCGCCGCCGCCCTGAGCCGTCTGCTGGGCACCCCCGAACTCAGGGTGCGGCTCGGCCGCGCGGGCCGTGAGCGGGTACTGGCCCGGTTCACCTGGGCCCGCGCCGCGCAGGGCACGGTGTCCCACTACCGCGACGCCATGGCCGGCTCCGCCGCCACACCCCCGGGCCGCTCCGCGGCCCGGCGCACCACCGAGGCCGACAGGGCGACGCCCGCACCAGAACTAGCCGTATCCAACCCCGAAAGCAGGGCCACGTGCTGACCGTCGACTTCTCCCGGTTCCCGCTCGCGCCGGGCGACCGTGTCCTGGACCTCGGATGCGGGGCCGGCCGGCACGCGTTCGAGTGCTACCGGCGCGGCGCGCAGGTCGTGGCGCTCGACCAGAACGCCGAGGAGATCCGCGAGGTCGCCAAGTGGTTCGCCGCGATGAAGGAGGCCGGCGAGGCCCCCGAGGGTGCGAGCGCGACGGCGATGGAGGGCGACGCCCTGGCCCTTCCCTTCCCGGACGAGTCCTTCGACGTCGTCATCATCTCCGAGGTGATGGAGCACATCCCGGACGACAAGGGCGTACTCGCCGAGATGGTACGGGTGTTGAAGCCCGGCGGCCGCATCGCGATCACCGTCCCGCGCTACGGCCCCGAGAAGGTCTGCTGGGCGCTGTCCGACGCCTACCACGAGGTCGAGGGCGGCCACATCCGTATCTACAAGGCGGACGAACTCCTCGCCAGGATCCGCGAGGCGGGCCTCAAGCCGTACGGCACGCACCACGCGCACGCGCTGCACTCGCCGTACTGGTGGCTGAAGTGCGCGTTCGGCGTCGACAACGACCAGGCGCTGCCGGTGAAGGCGTACCACAAGCTGCTGGTCTGGGACATCATGAAGAAGCCGCTCGCGACCCGGGTCGCCGAGCAGGCGCTCAACCCGCTGATCGGCAAGAGCTTCGTGGCCTACGCGACCAAGCCGCACCTGCCGGCGGTGGACGCCCGGTGACCACTCCCCGGACAGAACACCTCGTCCTGCCCGGGGTTCTCACCGCCGGGCAGGCCGCCGCCACCGTGAAGGGCGTCCTCGCCGTGCAGCGGGAGGACGGCGCCATCCCGTGGTTCCGCGGGCACCACCTGGACCCCTGGGACCACACCGAGGCCGCGATGGCCCTCGACGCGGCGGGCGAGCACGAGGCCGCCGAGCGCGCCTACGAGTGGCTCGCCCGGCACCAGAACGCCGACGGCTCCTGGTACGCGGCCTACGCCGACGGGCACTTCGCGGACGTCACCGACCGCGGCCGGGAGACGAACTTCGTCGCCTACATCGCGGTCGGCGTGTGGCACCACTACCTGTCGACCGGCGACGACACCTTCCTCGACCGCATGTGGCCGTCCGTCTACGCGGCCATCGAGTACGTCCTCGCACTCCAGCAGCCCGGCGGGCAGATCGGCTGGAAGGGCGAGGACGACGGTACGTTCACCACCGACGCGCTGCTCACCGGCTCCTCCTCCATCCACCATGCGCTGCGCTGCGCGCTCGCCATCGCCGAACAGCGTGAAGAGCCGCAGCCCGACTGGGAGTTGGCCGTCGGAGCCCTGCGGCACGCGATCCGCCGCCACCCCGAGCGGTTCCTCGACAAGGACCGCTACTCGATGGACTGGTACTACCCCGTCCTGGGCGGCGCGTTGACGGACGCGGAGGCCAAGTCCCGTATGGAGGAAGGCTGGGAACGTTTCGTCGTGCCCGGTCTCGGGGTGCGCTGCGTCGTCCCCAACCCGTGGGTCACGGGCGGGGAATCGGCCGAACTCGCCCTCGCGCTCTGGGCGATGGGCGAGTCCGACCACGCGCTGGACATTCTGAAGTCGATCCAGCACCTGCGCGATGCGGACACCGGCCTGTACTGGACGGGCTACGTCTTCGAGGACGAGGCCATCTGGCCCCGGGAACTGACCACCTGGACCGCCGGCTCCCTCCTCCTCGCGGTCGCGGCCCTCGGGGGCCACGAGGCGACGTGCGCGGTGTTCGGAGGCGAGAGCCTGCCGCGAGGGCTCGACCCGGACTGCTGCTGAGCCCTGAGCGGCGGGCGTGACGTCAGTGGCGATGGACGCGGTTGGCGATGGCGTGGCCCACGAACAGGTAGACGACGGCTGCGAGACCGTAGCCGGCGACCACTCGGGCCCATGCCGCGTCGAACGTGAACAGGTCGTGCGACCATCCGGCCAGCCAGAGAGCCGCGTTGTGGATGAACTGCACGAACTCGTTCGCGCGGTTCGCGTCCAGCAGGTACATCAGGATCCACAGGCCCAGGATGAGCGCCATGATGTCGGCGACGACGGCGATGACCGTTCCGGCCTGGTTCGCACCGTTGCGATATCGAGGGGACATGCCTAACGGGTTGCCGCCGAAACGTGGCACAAACCCGAGTGGTTGAAACACGCGTACGGTGCGCGGGCCGCCGCCGCTAGGAGTTCAGTTCCGCCAGCACGCGCAGCGACTCCCGGTCGGGGGAGAGGGCGAGCAGATCCGTCACCGGCCCCTTGCGCCACAACTCCAGCCGCTCCGCGATCCGTTCGCGCGGGCCCACCAGGGAGATCTCGTCCGCGAAGGCGTCCGGGACGGCGAGCACGGCCTCCTCGCGCCGGCCCTCCAGGAACAGCTGCTGGATGTGCCGCGCCTGCTCCTCGTAGCCCATGCGTGCCATCAGGTCGGCGTGGAAGTTGCGGGTGGCGTGGCCCATGCCGCCGATGTAGAAGCCGAGCATGGTCTTGACGGGCAGCAGCCCCTCCGCGACGTCGTCGCAGACCTGGACCCGGACCAGGGGAGCGACGAGGAACCCGGGCCGCAGCTGTGCGATGGCCGGTCCGTAGACATCCGGCCGCGTCGGCGACCAGTACAGCGGCAGCCATCCGTCGGCGATACGGGTCGTCTGCTCGACGTTCTTCGGGCCTTCCGCGCCGAGGAGGATGGGGAGTTCGGGGCGCAAGGGATGCGTGATGCTCTTGAGCGCCTTGCCGAGCCCGGTCCCGTCCTCGCCCCGATAGGGATGCGAGTGAAACCGCCCGTCCAGCTCGACCGGCCCCTCCCGCCGCAACACCTGCCGTACGACGTCGACGTACTCACGCGTGGCGGTCAACGGCGACCTGGGGAACGGCCGCCCGTACCACCCCTCCACCACCTGCGGCCCCGACAGCCCCAGCCCGAGCATCATCCGCCCGCCGGAGAGATGGTCGAGGGTGAGCGCGTGCATCGCGGTGGTGGTCGGCGACCGGGCGGCCATCTGCGCGACGGCCGTACCCAGCTTGATCGTTGACGTCTGCGCCGCGATCCAGGTCAGCGGCGTGAAGACGTCCGACCCCCAGGACTCCGCGGTCCACACCGAGTCGTACCCGAGCCGCTCGGCCTCCTGGGCGAGCGGCACGTGCTCCGCGGAGGGGCCGCGGCCCCAGTAGCCGAGGGCGAGACCGAGTCGCATGACGCCTCCATCATCTGACGGTCAGTCAGTTACGTGGCTGTGAGCTGCGACTGTACGACAACGGCCCCCCGCCCGGAAGGGCGAGGGGCCGCGTGAGGCTCGGCGTCGGTCAGCCGCGCTGAATGCCGGAGGTGTCCTGCAGCACGCCGCGACGGCCGTCCTGCGTCTGGGCGACCAGGCCCGGACCGCGCTGCTCGACGGCCAGGTACCAGGTGCCGGGCGCCAGTTCGGCGATCGGCGTCGGCGAACCGTCCTCGGCGAACAGTGGCCGCGCGACGGGCACGGCGAACCAGAACGGCGAGAAGTCCCCACCGGCGGGCTGAGGCTGCCCCGGCTGAGGCACCCCCGCCTGCGGCTGCGCCCCGTAGGGCTGCCCACCCTGCGGCTGCCCGCCGTACTGCGGCGGCTGCTGAGCACCCGGGTAGCCGTAGCCACCGGGGGGCTGGGCGCCGTAGGGCTGGGGGGCGGCGGGCTTGGGCGCGGGGAGCAGAGCGGCCTTCAGCGCGGGCACGAGAGGAGTGGCGACGGCGGCCGCCGCCATGACCAGGGTGGCGACGAGGGCGAGGATCAGGCCGCTGCCCGCACCGACGCCGTTGTCCGAACCGGAGCCGACGTTGTCCGTGCCGCCCAGCGGGTCGAAGATGTTGCCGAGCGCGGACCAGGCGGCGAAGACCGTGAACGCCGTGCCGAACGCGCCGAGATCGAGGCCGGCCACCTTCGGGACCTGCGGCAGTCCGTGGGACACGACGACGAGTGCGGCGCCGATGATGCCCGCGAGGACAACTCCCATCAACACAGGACCGCTCTCCCAGGAGTTGGGGAGGTCGGCACTGTCAGGTGCCCCATCGACCGAGTAGATGTCGAGAAACGACGCGATGAACAGCAACACCGCTGCTCCGATCACCACGCCGTCGCCTCGAGTGAGGGAGCGGATATTCACTTCATGTCCTTCGTAGGTCGTCTCGTCGTCGGTAGACACTATCGTCCCCCGACCAGGGTGTCCGCCGGGATCAGCCCGCCTATCACGAAGCGTGCAGGAAACTCACGATTCCCTCAGAGATCCCTTGCGCCGCCTTCTGGCGCCACGAACCACTGGTGAGTAGCGCCGCGTCCTTGCTATCGCGCATGTTGCCGCACTCGATGAAGACCTTGGGAACCGTTGACAGATTGAGACCGCCCAGGTCCTTACGCGTGACGAGACCGGTGTGGTCGCCGATGTAGTTGGAGGGCGCACTGCCCGTCACGCGCACGAAGTAGCCGGCGATGCGCTCGCCCAGGTCGGCGGACGGACCCACGATCTTGCTGGTGTCCGCCGCGCCCGCGTCCACGAACCCGGGCATGATCACGTGGAAGCCGCGGTTGCCGGCGGCGGAGCCGTCCGCGTGGATGGAGATCGCGGCGTCCGCGTGCGCCTTGTTGCCGATCGCGGCCCGCTCGTCGACACAAGGCCCCCACGCCGGGGAGCCGTTGTCATGGGTCAGCTTCACCGTGGCGCCCTGCTTCTCCAGCAGCGTCTTCAGCCGGTGCGAGACGTCCAGCGTGAACTGGGCCTCCGCGTAACCCCCGTTGGTGGACGTGCCCGTGGTGTCGCACTCCTTGCGGTTGGTGCCGATGTCCACCTGGCGGTTGATCTCGGCCGTGTGCCGGAAGTTGCCGGGGTTGTGGCCGGGGTCGATGACGACGACCTTGCCCTTGAGCGAGCCGGTCGCGGCGGGCGCCGAGGAGCTCGGCGAGGAGTGCGTCGCCGACGCGCTCGGCTGCTTGTCGTCGTCGGTGGCGGCGGAGCCGGGCGCGCTGGAGCCCGCCGACGTGGAGGCGGGCGTGGACGCCGACGTCTGCACGGTCGCCTTGTCGTCGCCGCCTCCGCCTCCCGTTCCGCCCACTGCTTCGTACACGAGCCATCCGAGCAGGGCGCCGGGTACGAGCGCGGCGATCGCGACGGTCAGAGGACCGCGACGGGGACGGCGGGGCTGGGGAGGATCGAAGTCCGGGCCTACGTACGACACGTCTGCCACCCTAGCGGGCGTCCCTGTTGCTCATTGGGTCCATGGACACGGCCGGATTCAGTCGTCGGACTGTTGCTCGCGGCGGTAGGAGATCGTGGCCAGCTCCTGCAGCAGCTCGTGCTCGTTCTTGCCGGTCTCGCGCGCCATCTTGTGCAGCAGCAGAGCGCAGAGGGCGGCCGCGCCGTCCATGAGTGTCTCGACCGCCGCGGGATCCTCGCGCCGCCGCTCGACGACGTACTGCGTGAGCAGCTCGTTCCCGGAGACGTACGCGGTCATGAACTCGATGCCGTTGCGGATGCGGTCGTAGTCGTTGCTCATGGCCACACGATCGCATGTCGGGCGGTGAAGATGCGTCCGGGTGGTCGTCAGGGCCCGCCGGTGACTGGGACCGAACCCTCAGATCCCCGCGCCCGTGCGCCGTAGGACGCGCAGCGACTCGGTCACGGAGACCTCCGTGAAGGCACCGGACTGCAGGGCCCGGAGGTAGACGCGGTACGGCGCCTGCCCGGTGAACTCGTCCTTCGGGTCCGGGAAGACGTCGTGGATGAGCAGCAGCCCGCCCTCGGCCACGTGCGGCGCCCAGCCCTCGTAGTCGGCGGTGGCGTGCTCGTCGGTGTGGCCGCCGTCGATGAAGACCAGCCCCAGCGGGGAGCCCCAGACCGACGCCACCTGCGGCGAACGCCCGACCAGGGCGACCACGTGCTCCTCCAGCCCGGCCTTGTGCAGCGTCCGCCGGAAGGCCGGCAGCGTGTCCATGAGACCGATCTCCGGGTCGACCGTCTCCGGGTCGTGGTAGTCCCACCCCGGCTGCTGCTCCTCGCTCCCGCGATGGTGGTCGACGGTCAGCGCCACGACCCCGGCCTCGCGGGCGGCGTCGGCGAGCAGGATGGTGGACCGCCCGCAGTACGTCCCGACCTCCAGCAGGGGCAGCCCCAGCGCCCCCGCCTCCACGGCCGCCGCGTACAGCGCCAGCCCCTCGTCCGCGGGCATGAACCCCTTCGCCGCCTCGAACGCGGCCAGAATCTCGGGCTTGGGTGCGGCCGCGGCCATGAGGGTCCTTCCGTTCATCCGTCCGTCTCGATGCCCATGCTGCCGCACCCCCGGCCGAGGATTCGACCGGGGGTGCGGCAGCATGCTTTTCGCTTGTAGGGGCGCGGGGAACTGCGCGACCAGCCACGACGATGCCGCACCCGCCGAACGACGAGCCACGCCACCGCGCGAAGCGTTACGCAGTCACCGACTCACCAGGCAGCGAAAGATCCAGATCCTCCGCCCGCTCCGCCCCGGAGTGCGTCGCGGAGGAAGCCAACGGCCCATGCCCCGCCGCCCGTGCGGCCAGCACATACGCCCCCTCGGTGGGCACGGCCAGCACATAGCTGCCGTCCTCCGCCGACAGAGTCGACCCCGCCTGCCGCCCCCGGCGGTCGATCAGCGTGACCTTGGCGCGAGCCACCGGCGAACCTCCGGCGTCCAGCACCCGCCCCCGGAAGCCCCGAAGAACCTCTTCCGCGCGAGCGATCCCCGCCTCCTCCTCGCTGCTGATCCGCAGCTGAGGCGCACGGTTCGGCTTGGGCAGGAACACGGCCATCAGCAGACCGACGGCGACGGCCGCGGTCGCGATCAGGAAGGAGACGTGGAAGCCGTGCATGGTCGGGATCGCGACGCCGCCCACGTTGTGCGCGGTGTTCGCCAGCACCATGCCGATGACGGCGCTCGACACCGACGTACCGATCGACCGCATCAGGGTGTTGAGACCGTTCGCCGCACCCGTCTCGGAGGCCGGCACCGCGCCCACGATCAGCGCGGGCAGCGAGGAGTACGCGAGGCCGATGCCGGCGCCCAGGATCACCGCGATGACGGCGCTCTGCCATGGCGCGCTCATCAGGCCGAGACCGGCGCCGTAGCCGATGCCGATGATCAGCATGCCGAGGATGAGGGTGACCTTCGGGCCGTACTTCGCGGACAGCCGGGCGTAGACCGGCGCCGTGAACATCATCGTCAGGCCCAGCGGAGCGACCAGCAGGCCCGCGACGACCATCGACTGGCCGAGGCCGTAGCCGGTGGCCTTCGGGAGCTGGAGCAGCTGCGGAAGGACGAGGGAGACGACGTAGAAGGAGACACCGACCATGATCGAGGCCAGGTTGGTGAAGAGGACCGCCGGGCGGGCCGTGGTGCGCAGGTCGACCAGCGGGGCCGTCTTGCGCAGTTCCATCACGCCCCACAGGAGCAGGACGAGCGCGGAGGCGCCGAACAGGCCGAGCGTGGTGCCGGAGGTCCAGCCCCAGTCGCTGCCCTTGGTGATCGGCAGCAGGAAGAGGACCAGGCCCGCGGAGAGTCCGAGCGCGCCCAGGACGTCGAAGGAGCCCTTGGCGCGCATCGGGGACTCCGGTACGACGGCGAGGGTGAGACCGATGGAGAGGACGCCGAGGCCGGCGGCGCCGTAGAAGAGCGCGTGCCAGTCGGCGTGCTGGGCGACGAGGGCCGCGAGGGGCAGGGCGAGTCCGCCGCCGACGCCGATGGAGGAGCTCATCAGGGCCATGGCCGAGCCGAGCTTCTCGCGCGGCAGCATGTCGCGCATCAGGCCGATGCCGAGCGGGATCGCGCCCATGGCGAAGCCCTGGAGGGTGCGGCCGGCGATCATCGTGAGCAGGTCGCTGGTGAGGGCGCTGATCAGGGCGCCGACCACCATCACGGCGAGGCTGAGGATCAGCATGCGCCGCTTGCCGTACAGGTCGCCGAGCCGGCCCATGATCGGGGTGGCCACCGCGCCCGACAGCAGGGTCGAGGTCAGGACCCAGGTGGCGTTGCTGGGTGCGGTGTCCAGGAGCTGCGGCAGGTCCTTGATGACCGGGACGAGCAGGGTCTGCATCACCGCGACAACGATGCCCGCGAAGGCGAGCACCGGGACGACGGTCCCGCTCGCTCTCCTGGTGGGCTGTTCAGTCGTCGTGTGTGTCATTGCGTGAGGCCTCCCGTTGGATAAGTGCTGGGTAAACCTCGTATGCACAGGCAACTATTCCGTTGCTTCGGGACTCTAATCATTTCTTGACCTCGTGTTGGGAATCTGACCCGGGGTCAGGTCTGGTGGGTAAGTGAAACGTGTTCTACTCTGCGCGCCATGAAGGCCTACGTCGCCGGTGTCGGCATGACCCGATTCGAGAAGCCCGAGACGCGTGAATGGCAGTACTGGGACATGGTGCGGGAGGCCGGCGGCTCCGCCCTGGCCGACGCGGGGATCTCGTACGCCGAGGTGGAACAGGTTGCTGCCGGGTACTGCTTCCAGCCCTCGACGGCCGGGCAGCGCGCCGCCTACGAGCTCGGCCTGACCGGCGTCCCCGTCTACAACGTCAACAACAACTGCGCGACCGGCTCGAGCGCGCTGATGCTCGCCCGGCAGCTGGTCGAGGGCGGGTCGGCCGACTGCGTACTGGCGCTGGGCTTCGAGAAGATGAAGAAGGGCGCGCTCGGGGGCGGGGCCGAGGGCGGCGACTTCTCGACCTCTCCGGTGGCCCGGCACTACGGCGTGATGGCCGCCCGGCACGGCTTCGAGATGACGCCGCCCACCGCGCAGATCTTCGGGGACGCGGCCCGTGAGCACATGGAGAAGTACGGGACGACGGAGGCGCAGCTCGCCGCCGTGGCCGCCAAGAACCACCGGCACTCGGCGCACAACCCGTACGCGCAGTTCCGGGACGTGTACGAGGTGGCCGACGTCCTCGCGGCCCGTACCGTCCACCGGCCGCTGACCAAGCTCCAGTGCTCGCCGACCTCGGACGGGGCGGCGGCCGCGGTGGTGGTCTCGGAGCGGTTCGCCGAGCGGCGGGGGGTGACGGGGGCGGTGGAGATCGTCGCGCAGGCGATGACGACCGACACCGAGGAGTCCTTCGCCTCCGGCTCGTGCATCGACGTCGTCGGGCAGCCCATGTCGCGGGAGGCGGCCCGGCAGGTCTACGAGCGGGCCGGGCTCGGCATCGAGGACGTGGACGTCGTGGAGCTGCACGACTGCTTCTCGATCAACGAGCTGCTGACGTACGAGGCGCTCGGCATGTGCGCGGCGGGGGAGTCCGGCAAGTTCGTGGAGTCGGGCGCGACGACGTACGGCGGCCGCTGGGTGGTGAATCCCTCCGGCGGGCTGATCTCCAAAGGCCATCCGCTGGGCGCGACCGGGATCGCCCAGGTCGCCGAGCTGGTGTGGCAGGTGCGGGGCGAGGCGGGGGAGCGGCAGGTGCCGGGCGCCCGGGTCGGACTCGCGCACAACATCGGGCTGGGCGGGGCGGCGGTGGTGACGGTGGTGCGGGCGGCCGGCTAGCGCTCTAGTGGTCCGCGGCCATGACGACGTAGACGCACGCGAGGATCGCGGCCAGGGAGACGGCGGCTACGGCGATCAGGGCGCAGCCGAGCGCCCCCGCGGTCCCGGCGATCGCCGTCCAGCCGAACCGCGCGGCTCGATCGGCGCGCTGGACTGCGTCGTGGGCGTCGCTGTCGTCGTACCAGCCGCCATCAGCCATGGTCACCGGGGGACGGCACAGGCCCCTCGGGACCGGCTGCCCGGGCGTGTGCATCCTTGCGTTCCGCGAGCAGGAACAGGACGGCGGCGAGGGCGATGACGACCCAGCCGGCTCTCATGCAGTCGATGACCGTCGCGGAGGAGGCGTCGGCGATGCGGGGGACGGCGCTGAGGAGGGTGAGGGCGTAGAAGCAGAGGAAGCCGCAGGCGCGAAGCCACAGCCCCGCCCTCCGCTTCCGCATCCCGGGAGGAGCCCAACCCGCGAGCATCGCCACCGAGAGCGGCGCGATGCCCATCGTCGCCACGGCCAGCCCCATCCAGTGGTACAGCGGATTGCCGTTCACTCCGTCCCCCCCCCTCGTCGCAGGCGGCGTCAGCCTACGACCTAGGTCTCGCGGACGAAGGTCTCGTCGGGCGAAATCCCGATGCAAGGGGTGCGAGCGGGTTGAGAGCATGACAGGCATGCTGGAAGCCGAAGCCACTGACGTCACTCCGATATCCCGCCGTAGCGCGCCGCCCACCTGGCTGGTCGTGGCACTCGCCTGTGCCGGACAGTTCCTGGTCGTGCTCGACGTGTCGGTCGTCAACGTGGCGCTGCCGTCGATGCGGACGGACCTGGGACTGAGCGCGCAGGGGCTCCAGTGGGTGGTGAACGCCTACGCCATCGCCTTCGCCGGCTTCATGCTGCTCGGCGGGCGGGCCGGCGACCTGTACGGGCGCAAGCGCATGTTCCTGGTGGGCCTCGCCCTGTTCACGCTGGCCTCCCTCGGCGGCGGCCTGGCGCAGGAGGGCGGCCAGCTGCTGGTGGCGCGGGCCGTGCAGGGGCTGGGGGCGGCGGTGCTCGCGCCTTCGACGCTCACCATCCTCACCTCGGCCGTGCCCGAGGGCGCGGCCCGGGCACGCGCGATCGCGACCTGGACGGCGGTCGGCGCGGGCGGCGGGGCCGCGGGCGGGCTCGTCGGCGGCGCACTGGTCGACGGGCTGTCGTGGCGCTGGGTGCTGCTGATCAACGTGCCGGTCGGGGCGGTGGTGCTCGCCGGTTCCCTGCGCTGGCTGGCGGAGAGCCGCAACGGCGGCGGACGGCGCCTGGACCTGCCGGGCGCGGTGCTGGTGACGGCGGGGCTCGCGACGCTGGCGTACGGCATCTCGCAGACGGAGGCGCGGGGTTGGACGGCGGCCGCGACGCTCGTGCCGCTGGCGGCCGGGCTCGCGATGATCGGGCTGTTCCTGCTCGTCGAGTCGCGAACGGCGGCGCCGCTGATGCCGCTCGGGCTGTTCCGGGTGCGGTCGGTGTCGTCGGCGAACGCGGCGATGTTCCTCAGCGGTTCCGCGATGTTCTGCATGTGGTACTTCATGACGCTGTACGCGCAGAACGTCCTCGGCTACTCCCCGCTGGAGGCCGGCCTCGCGCTGGTGCCGAGCTCGCTCGCGGTGCTCCTCGGCTCGAAGTCGGCGCCCCGTTTCATGCCGCTGCTCGGCGCGCGCAACGTGGCCGCGCTCGGTGCCGTCGTCGCGGCGGCGGGGTTCGGCTGGCAGTCGGCGATGACGCCGCAGGGCAACTACCTCACGGAGATCATGTTCCCCGGCATCCTGATGATGCTCGGCGCGGGCCTGATGGCGACCCCGCTCGCCGCCCTCGCCACCTCGGGAGCGGCGCCGGGAGAGGCCGGCCTGGTCTCCGGCCTGATCAACACGTCCCGCACGATGGGTGGTTCACTCGGCCTCGCCGTCATGTCGACGGTCGCCGCGGCCCGGACGGGCGACGTGCTCACGCCGACGGCCCTGACGGAGGGCTACGCGCTGGTGTTCCGGGTCGGCGCGGTGGTGCTCGTGGCGGGCGTGGTGCTGATGCTGGCCTGGCTGCCACGAAGCCCGTCCGGGCGGTGACTCGGCCCGCACATGGGACGGGAGCCGCCGCCCCTCACAACCACCCCTGCTGCCGGGCCTCCCGTACCGCCTCCATGCGGTTGCGGGTGCCCGTCTTGCCGATCGCCGACGACAGGTAGTTGCGGACCGTCGACTCGGACAGGTGGAGCGTGGTCGCGATGTCGGAGACCGTCGCCCCGTCCACCGACGCCTTCAGCACGTCGCACTCGCGGGACGTGAGCGGGTTCGGGCCCGCGCTGAGGGCCGCGGCGGCGAGGGCGGGGTCGATGACCGTTTCGCCGGTCAGGACGCGGCGGATCGCGGCGGCCAGGTCCTCGACCGGGCCGTCCTTGACCAGGAAGCCGGCGGCTCCCGCCTCCATGGCACGGCGCAGGTAGCCGGGGCGGCCGAAGGTGGTGAGGATCAACACCCGGCAGTCCGGGGCCTGTTCGCGTAGCTCGGCGGCCGCGTCGAGGCCGCTCATGCCCGGCAGCTCGATGTCCAGCAGGGCCACGTCGGGCCGGTGGTGCAGCGCGGCGTCCACGATCGCGTCGCCCCGCGCGACCTGGGCGACGACCTCCAGGTCGTCCTCCATGCCCAGCAGGAGGGCGAGTGCGCCCCGCATCATTCCCTGGTCCTCGGCGAGCAGGACCCGCACACTCTTCGACGGCCGGTGCTCCCGGGGCATCTCGTTCACGGCAACAGAGTAGAGCCAGGGTGCGTACAAAGACTTGTCACGGTTCCCTTCCGCACGTCTTGACGGTCTCCGGGATCACCCCAACAATCGCCTCTGCATTGGGGGTTCCCCATTCTCCTCCATTGCAATTTCTGCGCCTCTGCCCCCACCCGCAATTGTTCGGCATTTCGATCGAAAAAACATGTTCGGCTCAGTTCGGTATTTCGGTCGAACGATGTTCGGCATGTCGGACAGTCAAGGAGGTCCACGTGTTCTCCAGACTCAGAACCGCGCCCCTGGCCGCGCTCTGCGCGCTCGTCACGGTGCTCGCGCTCGCCGTCGGTCTCCCGCAGGCCGCCGAGGCCGCGGGCTCGCTGCCCTGCGACATCTACGCCGCGGCCGGCACCCCCTGCGTCGCCGCGCACAGCCTCGCCCGGGCGCTCTACTCCTCCTACGACGGCTCGCTCTACCAGGTGCAGCGGGCCTCCGACAGCGCGACGAAGGACATCGGGCTGCTGGCCGCCGGCGGCTACGCGAACGCGGCCACCCAGGACTCCTTCTGCACCGGCACGACCTGCATCATCACCAAGATCTACGACCAGTCCGCGCGCCACAACGACCTCACGATCGAGGGGGCGGGCGGCGCCGGCGCGGCCGACGTCGGCGCGCCCGCCGACGCCCTTCCGGTGACCGTCGGCGGCCACCAGGTCTACGGCCTGGAGATCTCGGCCGGCATGGGCTACCGGGACAACTCCACCTCCGGCGTGGCCGTCAACGGCCAGGCCGAGGGGATGTACATGGTCACCTCCGGCACCCACGTCAACGGCCGCTGCTGCTTCGACTACGGCAATGCCGAGACGAACAACAAGGACACCGGAAACGGCCACATGGACGCGATCAACTTCGGTACGGAGTGCTGGTTCTCGCCCTGCTACGGCGGCGGCCCCTGGGTGCAGGCCGACCTGGAGAACGGCCTGTTCCAGTCGGACGCCGGCTACAGCAAGAACACCTCGAACACCGGCACCGGAGCCATGCCGTTCGTGACCGCTCTGCTCAAGAACAACGGTCAGGACCATTTCGCGCTGAAATACGGCAATGCCCAATCGGGCGGACTCACCACGACCTATTCCGGCGGTGAACCCACCACGAGCGGCTACTCGCCCATGCATCAGGAGGGCGCGATCGTCCTCGGCACCGGCGGCGACAACAGCAACGGCTCCATCGGGTCCTTCTTCGAGGGCGTCATGACCTCGGGCATCCCGACCGACGCCGCCGACAACGCCGTGCAGTCCGACATCGTCTCCGTCGGCTACGGCGGCACGACCGGCTCCACCGGTTCCCTCATCCCGGGCTCGGAGATCTCGCTGCGCGCCACCACCGCCTGCTGCACCGGCGACTACGTCCGCCACCAGAACGACAACGCGGTCGTCTCGCCGATCACGTCGAGCAGTTCGGCGCTGGACAAGAGCGACGCCACCTGGATCGTGCGCCGGGGCCTGGCGAGCAGCTCCTGCGTCTCCTTCGAGTCGCGCAACTACCCCGGTGACTTCCTGCGCCACTCCAACTTCCAGCTGTATCGCCGTCCCATGGACGGCACCGCACTGTTCCGGTCCGACGCGACGTTCTGCCCGACGACCGGCAAGAGCGGCACGGGGACCTCGTTCGCGTCGTACAACTACCCGACGAGGTTCCTGCGTCACTACGACCTCAACGTCTACGTCGCGAGCGACGGCGGCTCCAACGCCTTCGACAGCGCGACCTCCTGGACGGACGACGTGAGCTGGGTGGTCAGCCGGCCCTGGGCGCCGTAGCCAGCACGACGTCCGCCAGATCGCCGGCCTCCACCGGGAGTTCGGCGGTGACGGTGAAACCGCCGCCTCGTGGTGACGGGCCGGCCTCGAGAGAGCCGCCCGCCGCCGCGAGGCGTTCGGTCAGGCCCTTCAGGCCGGTGCCCCCGATGCCCGGAAGGACGGGGGCGGACGGTGCGCCGTCCGCGGTGCCGTTGTCGGTGACGGTGAGCCGGACCTGTTCGGTCGTGCTGTTCACGGTGATCTCGCAGCGTGTGGCGCCGGAGTGCCGTACGACATTGGTGACCGCCTCGCGCACCACCCACCCGAGCAGCACCTCGGTCTGCGGGGCCAGCGGTGTGCCCGAGCGGACGACGACCGGCTCGACCGAGGCCGCGGCCAACGCCGAGCGCGCGCGGTCGAGTTCGGTGGCCAGGCTGCCCTCGCGGTAGCCGGTGACCGCCTCGCGGATCTCGGTGAGCGCCTGCCGTCCGACGGACTCGATGTCGGTGATCTGGGCGATCGCCGCGTCCATGTCGCGGGGCGCGAGACGCCGCGCCGCCTCCGACTTCACCACGATGACCGACATGGTGTGCCCGAGCAGGTCGTGCAGGTCGCGGGAGAAGCGCAGGCGCTCCTTCTCGACCGCCTGGCGGGCCAGTTCCTCGCGGGCCTCGCGCAACTCCCGTACGGCCTCGGACAGGGACAGGATCGCGGCCGTCACCATGGTCGACAGGAAGGTGCCGTAGGCGACGTTCACGGCGTCCCAGCCGGCCCGGTACACGGAGACCGCCGCCGCGAGCGCGGTCAGGCCGAGGCCGATCTGGCCGAGCCAGGGGCCGCGCAGCACCGCGCCGGTGGCGAGGCCCAGCAGCGGGAAGAAGTACAGCCAGCTGCCGCCGTAGCCGAGGGCCAGACCGACCGTGATCACGGTCATCAGGACCAGCGCGACCTTGGTCGCCCTCGCCTCCCGCGTCACCTTCGCGAAGGCGCGGAAGGTGACGTAGATGTAGAGGGAGTTGAAGGCGAGCAGGCCGATCGCGCCGATCCACGGGTTCGCGGTCTTGCCCTGCCAGAGGTTGGAGAAGGCGCCCATCCCCATCAGCAGCCATGGCAGCAGCGCGAAGCCGCTGGGCGGGGGACCGGGGTTCTCGGGCATCTTCCCGCCGGTCCTGCGGGCCTCCTTCTGCGCGGCCTTGAAGCGCTGCATGTCCGCGCGCCACTGCGCCCGCGCCTTGCGCCACTGGCGCACCTGGCAGGTGACCCCTCGCATCAGGGACACGTCCTCACTCCCCCCGTTCAGACGGTCCGGCCGGACCGTCGGTACGACAGCACAGCGTACGAACCGAAGGCCAGCAACCAGAGGGTCAGCACGGTGATCGCCCCGATGGCGGGCGCGTGCCCCTCCGCGACGGAGGTGCCGAGCTCGGCGAAGCGGTTGGTGGGTGTGTACTCCGAGAGGGCGCGCAGCCAGCCGGGGAACAGGGTGATCGGGAACCAGAGGCCACCGAGCACCGCCAGGCCCAGGTTGCAGGCCATGTTCGCGACGCCGGTGGTCTGCCCGGTCAGCCGGTAGCCGTTGCCCAGGCCCAGCAGGGTGAAGGGCACCGAGCCCAGCCACAGCAGCGCCGCGATGGCCGCCCACTGCCAGACCTCCAGCCGTACGCCGTTGACCAGGCCGCCCGCGGCGAGCACCGCGAGGATGGCAGGCAGCACGGTCACCGAGCCGGTCAGCGTCCGCCCGACCACGACCTGGCGCGAGGTCATCGGAGTCACCCGCAGCTGCCGCAGCCAGCCGATGGCCCGGTCCTCGGCCACACCGCCGCCGGTGTTCAGGGCGCAGCCGACGGCGCCGTAGCCGGCCATGCCGACCATCGCGCCGGTCTTCCAACTGCCGTCGCTCGCTCCGAGGTTGGTGAACAGCAGATACATCAGCACCGGCATCGCGATCCCGCCGACGACGAACCCGACGTCACGCAACGTCCGGCGCACCTCCAGGCGCAGGTAGTCGAACATCACGCAGCCTCCTTCACCGATGCCGCCGTCAGGGCGAGGAACGCGTCGTCGAGCGACGCCGGGACGACCTCCAGGCCGCGTATCGCGTTCAGCTCGGCCAGGGCGATCACCGTCGCGTCCGGGTCGTCGCTGCGCAGCCGCGCCCGGTCCCCGCGCACCTCCACCGACCGTACGCCGGGCAGCAGCTCCAGGCCCGCCGTGGAGCGGCCCGCCAGGTCGAAGGCGACCAGGCTGCCGCCGACGGCCCGTTTGAGCTGGTCACCGGTGCCGTCGGCGACGATCCTGCCCTGGTCGATGACGACGATGCGGTCGGCGTGCGCGTCGGCCTCCTCCAGGTGGTGGGTGGAGAACAGCACGGTGTGGCCGAGGCGGGCGTAGGAGCGCATGGAGGTCCAGAAGGCGTGCCGCGCCTCCACGTCCAGGGCGGCGGTGGGCTCGTCCAGCACGATCACCGAGGGGTTCCCGGCGAGCGCGACGGCGAACCGCACGCGCTGCGTCTGGCCGCCGGAGAGCCGGTCCACGCGCCGCCCGGCCAGCTCGGTGATCCCGGCCAGCCGCAGCGCCCGCGCGACGGGCATCGGCCCGGGGTAGCGGCGGGCCACGAAGGAGACCAGCTCCTGCACGGTGACCCGGGGCACCGCGCGCCCCTCCTGCAGCATGGCGCCGACCTTGCCGGCACGCACCGCCTGCTCCGGCGGCGCCCCGAACAGCCGGACGCTGCCCTCGTCGGGCTCGTTCAGGCCGAGCAGCAGCGAGATCGTCGTCGACTTGCCCGCGCCGTTGCGGCCGAGCAGCGCGACCGTCTCGCCCGCCTCGATCCGCAGGTCCACGCCCCGTACGGCGCGTACGGCGCCGAAGTTCTTGACCGCCCCAGTGAAGGACACGGCGGGCGGTGCCCCGGCCGCCGTCTCCGTCTTCCCCGTCGTCTTCGTCATGGCCACGACGCTACGGAAACGGGATGCCGGCCCGGCAGAGGCGCTTGTACGGACTCGGGCAGGACAAATGTCACTGCCCCGCCCGCATGGAATCTGACATGCCGTCAGGAGGCTTCACAAGTATCGGACGCTGGGTTATACCTAGGGCGCCGGACTGGAACGCGTTCTAGATCGGCCCGTAGCGACCTCGGTGCGGCCGACGGTGCGGACGGCCGCGCCGGGGTCTTGCCGCACCATGTGCGTCGCCGCCCGTGCCGCGCCGCCCGAGCAACAGGAGCCGTATGCCCATCGACGCAGCGAAGGCCCTCGCCGCCGAGCCCCACACCGGCGAGATCAGCTGGGACCGCAAGGACGTCCAGCTCTACCACCTCGGTATCGGCGCGGGCATCCCCGCCACCGACCCCGACGAGCTGCGCTACACCCTGGAGTCCCGGCTGCACGTCCTGCCGAGCTTCGCCACCGTCGCGGGCGCCGGCTCGCCCGGCGTGATCAGCGGACTGTCCATGCCGGGCGTCGAGGTCGACCTCGCCAAGGTGCTGCACGGCGGCCAGTCGCTGACCCTGCACCGCCCGATCCCGGTCGCGGGCACGGCCACCGCGACGGGCCGCATCGCCGCCGTCCACGACAAGGGCAAGGCGGCCGTCCTGGTCATGCGCACCGAGGTCGCCGACGCCGACGGCCCGCTGTGGACCAACGACGCCCAGATCTTCGTACGCGGAGAGGGCGGCTGGGGCGGCGACCGCGGCCCCTCCACCCGCATGGACCCGCCCGAGGGGGAGCCCGGACGGACCGTCGAGCGGGCGATCCGCGAGGACCAGGCCCTGCTCTACCGCCTCTCCGGCGACTACAACCCGTTGCACGCCGACCCCGACTTCGCCAAGCTCGCCGGATTCGAACGGCCCATCCTGCACGGCCTGTGCACCTACGGCATGACGCTGAAGGCGGTCGTCGACACGCTGCTGGGCGGCGATGTGACCCGGGTGCGGTCCTATGCCACCCGGTTCGCGGGCGTCGTCTTCCCGGGCGAGACGCTGCGCATCCGCATGTGGCCGCAGGAGGGGTGGGTGCGGGTGGCCGTCAGCGCCGCCGAGCGGGACGACGCACCCGTCCTCGCCGACACGATCGTCGAACACCAGTGATGTAGAAGGCAGTTGAGGGGAGCCGCACCATGCGCGCAGCCGTACTGCACGAGATCGGCCAGGACAAGCTGGAGGTCCTCGACGACGTCGAGGCGACGGGCTTCGGGCCCGGCAAGGTGAGGATCCGGGTGCGGGCCACCGGGCTGTGCCACTCGGACCTGTCCGCGATGAGCGGGGTGCTGCCCCAGCCCGCGCCGTTCATCCCCGGACACGAGGGCGCGGGCGAGATCGTCGAAGTCGGCGAAGGCGTACGGAACGTGAAGGCCGGCGACCGCGTGGTCGTGTGCTGGCTGCCGGCCTGCGGCGCCTGTCCCGCCTGCAAGCGCGGCCAGACCGAGCTGTGCCTGGCCGGGTTCATGAACGCCGGCACCCCCAACTTCAAGCGCCCCGGCGGAGACCTCTTCGGCTTCGCGGGCACCGGCACCTTCACCGAGGAGGTCGTCGTCGACGCGGGCTGCGCGGTGCCGATCCCCGACGACGTGCCCTTCGACATCGCCGCGCTCATCGGGTGCGGCGTGACGACGGGACTCGGCGCCGCCCTCAACACCGCCGACGTGGAGGCGGGTTCGTCGGTCGCCGTCATCGGCTGCGGTGGCGTCGGCATCTCGGCGATCCAGGGCGCGCGGCTCAAGGGCGCCGCCGAGATCGTCGCCGTCGACCCGGTCGCCTCGCGCCGCGAGTCCGCCCTCAAGTTCGGCGCCACGAAGGCTGTTTCACCCGACGAGCTGGCCGACGCCAAGCAGCAGGTCACCGCCGGCGAGGGGTTCGACTACGTCTTCGAGGTCGTCGGCAAGTCGGCCACCGCCCGCACCGCGTACGAGAACACCCGGCGCGGCGGCACCCTCGTCGTCGTCGGCGCGGGCGCCATGGACGACTTCCTCCAGCTCAACATGTTCGAGCTGTTCTTCGACGAGAAGCGCATCCTGCCGTCCATGTACGGCGGCGGCGACGTCCTGCGCTCCTACGAGCGCACCATCGCGCTGTGGCGGTCGGGCCGTATCGACCTGGAGGGCCTGATCACCCACCGGGTGCCGCTGGCCGACATCAACGAGGCGCTGGACCAGATGCGTTCGGGCACGGCACTGCGCACCTGCATCGAGATCTGACCCGCACCGAGAACCCGCCCTGCACCGAGAATCCGACGGGAGTGTCCGTGTCACTGCCACTCGAGGGACTGTCCGCGATCGTCACCGGTGCCGGCCGAGGTCTCGGCCGCGCCGAGGCGCTCGAACTCGCCCGGCTCGGCGCGTCCGTCGTCGTCAACGACTACGGCCAACCCGGCCGCGACGGCTCGGGGGCGGCCTCCGCGACTCCCGCCGAGGAGGCCGCCGCCGGGATCCGGGCCGCGGGCGGCAGGGCGGTGGCGCACACCGGTGACGTCGCCGACTTCCAACAGGCCCGGGAACTGGTCGACTTGGCCCTCTCCGAGTTCGGCAAGCTGGACATCCTCGTCAACAACGCGGGCATCCTGCGCGACCGCATGGTGTTCTCCATGACCGAGGACGAGTGGGACTCGGTGATCCGCGTCCACCTCAAGGGCCACTTCAACACGACCCACTTCGCGGCCGCCCACTGGCGAGAGCGGTCGAAGGCGGCGGGCGGCCCGGTGTACGGCCGGATCGTGAACACGTCGTCCGAGGCGTTCCTGGCGGGCTCGGCGGGCCAGCCCAACTACGCCGCCGCCAAAGGCGGAATCGTCGGCCTGACCACCTCCACCGCCCTCGCGCTGGCCAAGTACGGCGTCACGGCCAACGCGATCTGCCCGCGCGCCCGCACCCGGATGACCGAGGACGTCTTCGCCGGCTTCGAGCGCCCCGCCGACGCCCTCGACCCGCTCGCCCCCGAACACGTCGCCCCGCTCGTCGGCTACCTGGCCTCACCCGCCGCCTCCCGGGTCAACGGCCAGCTGCTCGTCGTGCACGGCGGCATGGTCGCGGTCGTCGAACGCCCGCGCGTACGGGCGCAGTTCGACAGCAAGCAGGAGACGTTCACCTACGACGAACTCGACGCGCTGCTCACCGCGCACTACGCGGAGCGGCCGGAGGGAGAGACGTTCGCGGCCGCGGAGGTGCTCGGCCTCAAACGGGGCTGACGGCTCGGCCGGAAGCGGCGGAACGCGAAGAGGGGGTGCCCGTCGGGCACCCCCTCTTCCCTCTCCTGACAACCGTCAGGCAGCCGCCTCGGCGCTTTCCCCGGCCGGCTTGCGGTGCCGGCCGTGCGGAGAGGACTCGCTCTCCTGGGCCGAGACCGCACCCCGGTGCCGGCCGTGGCCGGCGTCCTCCTGGGAGTCGGCGGACAGCTGCTCCGTCGTGCTGGTGTCGCTCATCGGACGTATTCACCCCGTCGAAAACTGATCTTTCCTACAGCCCGGCGAGCATAACCATCCCCCCGTTGTTCGATTCCACACGGGCACGCCCATCGGCACTACTTCGTTACAAGACGTCCCAGTGGCGCCTCCTGCAACGGCACCGGGCGCGGCGCGGCAGGCGCCGGAGGATCCGGTGGAGACGGCTCGCCCGGCGCGGGGGAGGAAGTCCCCGATGCCGCCTGGCCGGCCGTGTCACCCCGCACCGGATCCTCCGGGCCCGCGTCCCCCGCTTCCCCTGATTCCCCCGTTGCCCCCGCCTCCCCCGTGGGCGCCGTCAGCCGCGCCACGCCGCACGGCACCTCGGCCGTGGCGTAGGGCAGCTGCAGCACCCCGTCCCTGGTCCAGAACCCGGAGCCGGTCAACCACCCGGCGGGCGCCGCGAGATGGTGGATGCTCCGCCGGTCGGGGCGCCACAGCCCCACCCAGCTGCCGACGGGCCCGTCGATGCGCAGCGCCACCGAGCAGTTCTCCGGGGTCAGCACCTGCCCCGGCTGGATGGCGAACGGCGTGACGTCGCACTCCCGCAGCCGCAGGAACTCCGGGAAGCGCACCGGCAGCGTGCTGCCCAGCACGCCCCAGCCCAGCCGCTCCTCGCCCGGCGAGGGCGCGTCGGAGCCGATCAGCAGCAGACCGCTGTCCGGATCGGCGAGCAGCAGCCGGTCGTCGCTGTCGTCGGCGATCTGCAGCAGCGGCGAGGTCTCCCCGTCCCGCTCCAGATCGACCACGACCGCCTTGGTCCGTCCGCCGATCTCCCGGTCCAGGGCCAGCATCCGTCCCGTGTGGTCCAGCCACACCCCACCCGAGCAGCGCCCCGGGATCTGCGCCACGTGCTCGGGCCCGAACTCGCCGCCCGCCACCTGCCACACCGCGCTGGAGTGCCGGCCCACGGCGAGGGCGTACGCCCTCTCACCGCCCGGCGCGGGCGGCAGCAGCCGTAGCCGGGTGTCCTCGTCCGGGCACTCGACCGCGCCGATCATGACCTCGCCGGTGCCCGGGCCGGTCGGGTAGAGCAGGGAGAACACGTGCCGCCCGGCCGTCGGCCGGCGGATCAGCACCCGCCCGTCGCCCATCGGCTGCACCTCGGCGCCGGGCTCCTCGGGCTGGTTCGCGGGCAGCGGCACGGCGTACGGCTCCGGGCCGTCCAGGGTCCAGCGCTCCGGGAACCAGGAGTCGCCGTCCCCGTCGCCGCCCAGCGCGAGACGGGCGGCGTAGGCGCCGTTCGCGGTGATGGTGCAGCCCGAGTGCGGAGCGCCGTCCTCGGGGGCAGCCTCGGGCTCGATCGCACAGGCCGTCATGGTCTGGTCACCTCCGGCGACGAAACTAGTTTTCGCACGCACACGCGTGGGACGCCGGAGCTTCTGCTTCACACATAAGGGTGGCCCAGGAACGATTCGCCTGAGGGAATGGGGGCGGGTGTGCTGAGCGGGGCCGGAGGGGGGTCCTGCGGTACCCGTGCGGCCCGACCCCTCGTCGAGGACGGAAACGGGCTTCGGTTCAGCGGCGCAGATCAGGCAGGTAGCCTTTTGTCCGTGCCCCGTCTGTCTGAAGTCATCGCCGCGCTGGAGAACCTGTGGCCCGCCGCGCGGGCCGAGTCCTGGGACGCGGTCGGCACGGTCGTGGGCGACCCCGACCAGGAGGTCACCCGGGTCCTGTTCGCCGTCGACCCGGTCCAGGAGATCGTCGACGAGGCCCTGAAGCTCGGCGCCGACCTGCTCGTCACCCACCACCCGCTCTATCTGCGCGGTACGACGACGGTCGCGGCCGGTCACTTCAAGGGCCGCGTCGTGCACACGCTGATCAAGAACGACATCGCGCTGCACGTCGCCCACACCAACGCGGACACGGCCGATCCGGGCGTCAGCGACGCGCTCGCCGGCGCGCTGGACCTTCGGGTCGTGGGCCCCCTCGTGCCCGACCCGACGGATCGGGACGGCCGCCGCGGCCTGGGCCGCATCTGCGAACTGGACCATCCGCTGCCGCTGCGCGAGTTCGCCGCGCGGGCCGCCGAGCGGCTGCCCGCCACCGCGCAGGGCATCCGCGTGGCCGGCGACCCCGAGGCCGTGATCCGCACCGTCGCCGTCAGCGGCGGTTCCGGCGACAGCCTCTTCGACGACGTGCGCGCCGCCGGCGTCGACGCCTTCCTCACCGCCGACCTGCGCCACCACCCGGCCTCCGAGGCCGTCCTCCACAGCCCCCTCGCGCTGCTCGACGCGGCGCACTGGGCCACCGAGTGGCCCTGGTGCGAGCTGGCCGCAACCCAGCTCGACGAGATTTCCGACCGTCACGGATGGGACCTCCGCGTCCATGTCTCCAAGACGGTCACCGACCCCTGGACGGCCCACGCGGCCTCCCCTGATTCGACTGCAGGAGCCCCCAACTGAATGCCGCGCCCGCCGACCAGATCCGACTCCTCGACGTCCAGGCACTCGACGTCCGCCTCCAGCAACTCGCGCACCGGCGGAAGTCGCTGCCCGAGCACGCCGAGATCGAGTCGCTGCACAAGGACCACACCCAGCTGCGCGACCTGCTGGTGGCCGCACAGACCGAGCAGAGCGACACCGCCCGCGAGCAGACCAAGGCCGAGCAGGACGTGGACCAGGTGCGCCAGCGCGCCGCCCGCGACCAGCAGCGCCTGGACTCCGGTGCCGTGACCTCGCCCAAGGACCTGGAGAACCTCCAGCGCGAGATCGCCTCCCTCGCCAAGCGGCAGAGCGACCTCGAGGACGTCGTCCTGGAGGTCATGGAGCGCGTCGAGTCCGTGCAGGAGCGGGTCGCCGAGCTCACCGGGCGGGTCTCCTCCGTCCAGTCGAAGGTCGACGACGCGACCGCGCGCCGCGACGCCGCCTTCGAGGAGATCGACGGCGAGGTCGCCACGGTCACCAAGGAGCGCGAGGTCGTCGCCGGCACCATCCCCGCCGACCTCCTCAAGCTCTACGACAAGCTGCGCGAGCAGCAGGGCGGCATCGGCGCGGCCAAGCTGTACCAGCGCACCTGCCAGGGCTGCCGTCAGGAGCTGGCCATCACCGACATCAACGAGATCCGCGCGGCCGCCCCCGACACGGTCGTGCGCTGCGAGAACTGCCGCCGCATCCTGGTGCGTACGGCCGAGTCGGGTCTGTAGATCCGGTCTCTCCGGACGTCTGTAAGGGGCTTGTGCCGTGCGGGAGTTCATCGTCGAGGCGGACGGCGGGTCACGGGGAAACCCGGGGCCCGCGGGCTACGGTTCCGTCGTGCTCGACCAGGCGACGGGGGAGACGCTGGTCGAGGCGGCCGAGTACATCGGCGTCGCCACGAACAACGTCGCCGAGTACCGGGGGCTGCTGGCCGGCTTGCGGGCGGCACACGAACTCGACGCCTCGGCGGTCGTCCACGTCCGTATGGACTCCAAGCTCGTCGTGGAGCAGATGTCCGGCCGCTGGAAGATCAAGCACCCGGACATGAAGCCCCTGGCCATGGAGGCGTCCCGGATCTTCCCGCCGGAGCGGGTGACGTACGAGTGGATCCCGCGCGAGAAGAACAAGCACGCGGACCGGCTCGCGAACGAGGCGATGGACGCGGGACAGCGCGGCGAGCAGTGGTCGGCGGCGGAGTCGACGGCCGAGCTGGAGGCCGCGGCGGCGAAGGCCGAGGCCGATGTGCGGGCCGCCACGACGGTCGGCAAGGTGAGCAGCCCGGGCTGGGCCCCGGCCGACCTCGGCGCGCCCGCGACCTTCGTGCTGCTACGTCACGGAGAGACGCCGCTGACTCCGCAGAAGCGGTTCTCCGGCAGCGGGGGCACGAACCCGTCCCTCTCGGAGGCCGGACGGGACCAGGCCGAGCGGGCGGGAGCCGCCCTGGCCCGGCGCGGCACGATCCAGGCGATCGTCGCCTCGCCGCTGGCCCGCACCCGGGAGACCGCGGGAATCGTGGCCAGGCACCTCGGCCTCGAGGTGAGCATCGAGGAGGGGCTGCGCGAGACGGACTTCGGGGCCTGGGAGGGCCTGACGTTCGGCGAGGTGCGCGAGCGGTACCCGGACGACCTGAACGCGTGGCTGGGCGACCCGCACGCCCAACCCACCGGCGGCGGTGAGAGCTTCACCGCGACCGGCACCCGGATCGAGGCCACCCGCGAGAAGCTGGTGGCGGCCTACGCGGGCCGCACCGTCCTGCTCGTCTCGCACGTCACCCCGATCAAGACGTTCGTCCAACTGGCCCTGGGCGCCCCGCCCGAGGCCCTGTTCCGCATGGAGCTGTCGGCGGCCGCGCTGTCGGCGGTGGCGTACTACGCGGACGGCAACGCGAGCGTACGGCTCTTCAACGACACGTCTCACCTGCGCTGAGCGGCACGCCCCCGAAGGATCTCCGCCGTCTCCGCATCGGCCGGCAGGAACGCCTCCAGATGCAGCTCGGCGAGCGTGACGTCGACGGCGGTGGCGAAGGACGTGAGCGTGGTCAGCAGCCGCAACTCGCCCTCCGGGCAACGGAGTCGGAGCGGGACGGCGAACCCGAGGTAGTCGTCGCCGGGGTCGGAGAGCGGCGGCACGTAGGCGGCGAGTTCGTCCGCCAGCTCGCTCAGGAGCGGGTCGGGACTGCTGCGGGCCCGCGCCCGCAGATTCTCGATGATGTGCCGCCCCCACGCGTCCAGGTTCACCACGCGTGAGGCCATGCCGTCCGGATGCAGGGCCAGTCGCAGGACATTGACGGGCGGTTTGAGGAGACGGGCGGCCGCGCCCTCCGTCAGTACGTCGAAGGCCGCGTTGGCGGCGACGAGTTCGCCGCGGGGTCCGGCGACCACGGCGGGGTAGGGCAGATGGCCGTCGAGGATGCCGCCCAACGCCTCGCGCACGGGCTTGAGTTCGGCCGCGTCCAGGGACGACTCGGCGAAGGCGGGCGCGTAACCGGCGGCCAGTAGCAGCGCGTTGCGCTCGCGGAGCGTCAGCCCGAGCGACTCGGCGAGCCGGATCACGACGGCCCGCCCCGGCACGGAACGCCCCCGCTCGATGAAGCTGACGTATCTCTGCGTGGTCCCCGCCCGCGAGGCGAGCTCCAGCTGACTGACCCGCCGGGTGGTACGCCAGCGCAGCAGCTCGCGGGCGAAGGGCGGGGGTTCGACGGCGCGGGTGGTCATGGATCCAGTTGTACGTCAGGGGTACGACAACGGCCTCCTCCCTTCACCCTCATACCCGAGCGGGAATTGAGGCGTACACGCCCTCCGACCAGCATGACCGCATGACCACCTACCGCACCTACCACCTGGAAACCCCGGGCTCGATCGACGGCATAGTCCCGCGCGACACCGCCGGCGACCCGCCCACCCCCGGCCCCCGCGACATCCTCGTCCGCGTCCACGCCGTCTCCCTCAACAAGCGCGATCTGCTGATCCTGGACGGCAGTTATCCCCTCAAGGCCGCCCCCGACGTGATCCCGATCAGCGACGGTGCCGGAGAGGTGGTCGCGGTGGGGGAGGAGGTCACGCGCTTCGGCGTGGGCGACCGCGTGAGCAGCACGTACTTCCCGCGCTGGCTGGACGGCCGGATCAGCCCGGCCCTGATCGACCAGCCCGGCGCGACCCTGCCCGGCATGCTCGCCCAGTACGTCCGCCTCGACGAGAACGCTGCCGTACGGGCCCCCGACCACCTGACCTGGGAGGAGGCGGCCTGTCTGCCCTGCGCGGGCGTCACCGCCTGGAACGCCGTGACCGGCGCCGAGGCGGTCCTCCCCGGCGAGACGGTTCTGACGCTGGGCACGGGTGCGCTGGCGTTGTTCGCCGTGCAGTTCGCCAAGACGCTGGGTGCGCAGGTCATCGCCACGACGTCCAGCGAGGCGAAGGCCGCCCGCCTCAAGGACCTGGGCGCCGACCACGTACTGAACTACGTCGAGAACCCGAAGTGGGCAGCAGCCGTACGGGAGTTGACCGGCGGCCGTGGCGCGGACCTCGTCGTCGAGACCGGTGGCCCGGACACCATCGAGCAGTCGGTGCGCGCGACCGCCCTCTACGGCCGCATCGCCCTGATCGCCGCCAACAGCCCGCACAAGGACCGGCTGGAGATCACCACGGACGCCCTCGCGTCGAGCCTGGTGACCCTGCGGCGGATCTTCGTCGGCAGCCGCGCCCACTTCGAGCGGATGAACCGCGCGATCACCCTGCATGGTCTGCACCCGGTCGTGGACCGCGTGTTCCCCTACGACGAGGTCCGCGCGGCCTATCGCTACTACGCGACCGGCGAGGCCTTCGGCAAGGTCGTCATCCGACTGTCCTGAGCCCGGAGGCTTCGCGTGCCAGCGTCTCGATCCGTGTCCAGTCGCCGGTCGCGATGGCGTCGCCCGGGATCATCCAAGTACCGCCCACGCAGGCGACGTTGGGGAGCCGGAGGTAGTCGAGGGCGTTCTCGGCGCCGATCCCGCCCGTCGGGCAGAACCGCGCCTGCGGCAGCGGCCCGGCGAGCGACTTCAGATACGGCGCCCCGCCCGCGGCCTGCGCCGGGAAGAACTTCATCTCCCGCACCCCGCGCTCCAGCAGCGTCACGACCTCCGAGGTGGTCGACACCCCCGGCAGATACGGCACCCCGGACGCCTGCATCGCGTCGAGCAGCAGGTCGGTCCAGCCGGGGCTGACGAGGAAGCGTGCCCCGGCGTTCACCGAGTCGCGCACCTGCTCCGGGGTGATGACCGTCCCGGCTCCGACCAGCGCGTCCGGCACCTCGCCGGCGATCGCGCGGATGGCGCCCAGCGCGGCCGGGGTCCGCAGCGTCACCTCGATCGCGGGCAGCCCGCCGGCCACCAGGGCCCGCGCGAGCGGCACGGCGTCGGCGACGTCGTCGAGCACGACGACGGGGATGACGGGCGCGAGATCGAGAACGGAGGCGGGCAGGGAGGCGGGCTGCGAGGTCATGACCTCATCGTGCCCCGAGGCGTGCACCCTGCGCAAAGACCATTGCGCAGAATGCAACCGCGGTCGGCATCAGGGCAGGTCAGTGGACCTCGTCGACCAACACGTCGAGCATCCACGCCTTCCCGCTCCCCTTCGGCGGCTCCACCTCGACGACGTAGCCGAGGTCGCGCAGCGCCGCCACGAGCTCACCCGGCTTCTTGGGCGCGGCCCCGGCCGTCAGCAGGCTCCTCACGATCCGCCCCTTGGTCGCCTTGTTGAAGTGGCTGACGACCTTGCGGGTCGGCGCGTGCAGCACCCGTACGCTCGCCGTCCGCCCGGCCAGCTCGCCCTTGGGCTTCCAGGCGGCGGCGTAGGCGGAGGAGCGCAGGTCCAGCACCAGCCCGTCGCCGGCGGCCTCGGGCAGCACGTCGGCCATCGGGGTCCGCCAGTGCGTGCCCAGTGCGCCGAGGCCGGGCAGCTTGACGCCCATCGAGCAGCGGTAGGAGGGGATGCGGTCGGTGACGCGGACCGCGCCCCACAGGCCGGAGAAGACGAGCAGGGAGCGGGTGGCGCGCCGCTTGGCCGCCGCGTCGAGGGAGGCCAGGTCGAGGGCGTCGTACAGGACACCGGTGTAGATCTCCCCGGCGGGCCGGGCCCCGGCGACCGGCAGCTCGGCGTTCTTGGCGATCTCGCCGCGCAGTCCCTCGCTCAGCCCGAGCACCTCGCGTGCCTTCTCCTCGTCCCCGGCGCACAGTTCGACCAGCTCGCCGAGCACGGCCTCGCGGGCCTCGGTCAGCCCGGGCAGCGACAGCGACTCCAGCTTCAGCGGGGCGCCACGCCCGGAGGTCGCCTTGCCTTCGGAGGGCGGCAGCAGGACCAGCACGGAAGATCTCCTTCTGTTTGAGCTCCCGGACAGCGTACGGGCCCCGATCCCCATACCCTCGCTGTATGCCCCGCCGCCACATCCGCGTGACCGGCGCCCCCGAAGCCCCCCTCCGGGCCGCCCTCACCGCACTGCGCACCGAACTCGGCGTCCCCGAGAGCTTCCCGCCCCAGGTGGAGGCGGAAGCCGAACGAGCCGCGAAGACTCCGCTCCTTCCGTCCTACGACGCCACGGACGTTCCGTTGTTCACCGTCGACCCGCCGACCGCCCTCGACCTGGACCAGGCGATGCACCTGTCCCGTCAGGGCACCGGCTACCGGGTCCACTACGCCATCGCCGACGTCGCCGCCTTCGTCGTACCCGGAGGCGAGGTGGACGCGGAGGCCCACCGGCGGGCGACCACCCTGTACTTCCCGGACGAGCGGGTCCCGCTGCACCCGGCGGTGCTCAGCGAGGGCGCGGCCAGCCTGCTCCCGGGCGAGACCCGCCCGGCCGCCCTGTGGACGATCGACCTCGACGCGGACGGCCGCACCGTCGCGGCCGACGTCCGCCGCGCCGTCGTCCGCAGCCGGGCCCGTCTCGACTACGCCGCCGTGCAGAAGCGGATCGACGGCGGGACGGCGGAGGAACCGCTGGCCCTGCTGAAGGAGATCGGGGAGGCGCGGGAGCGGCTGGAGGTGGAGCGGGGCGGGATCTCGCTGAACGTGCCCGAGCAGGAGATCGTGCAGCGCAACCACGCCTACGAGCTGAGCTTCCGCGCCCCGCTGCCCGCCGACGGCTGGAACGCGCAGATCTCGCTGCTGACGGGGATGGCGGCCGCGGACCTGATGGTGGCGGCCGGCACGGGCGTGCTGCGGACGCTGCCCGCGGCCCCGGACGGCGCGGTCGGCCGTCTCCGCCGGACCGCGGCGGCGCTGCACATCGACTGGCCGCACCACGTCTCGTACGCCCAGCTGATCCGCTCCCTGGACCCGCACCAACCCCATCACGCGGCGTTCCTCCAGGAGTGCACGACGCTGCTGCGGGGCGCCGGCTACACGGTCTTCCGGGACGGGCGGTTGCCGGAGATCACCACGCACGCGGCGGTGGCGGCGCCGTACGCCCACTGCACGGCCCCGATCCGGCGCCTCGCGGACCGGTACGCCACGGAGATCTGCCTCGCGGCGGTCGCGGGCGAGGCCCCGCCGGACTGGGTGCCGGCCGCGCTCGACACCCTCCCGCACGAGATGGCGGACGGCGCCCGGCGCGCGGGCACGGTCGAGCGGGAATGCGTCGACATCGTGGAGGCGGCGCTGCTCCAGGACCGGGTGGGGGAGCTGTTCGACGGCTACGTGGTGGAGGTGGAGGACCACAAACCCGCCGTAGGGAAGGTGCAGTTGGACGCCCCGGCGGTCATCGGCCGGATCGAGGGAGGCGGGGATCTGCCGCTGGGGGAGCGTCTGCGCGTGCGGCTCACACAGGCTGACCCGGGAGCGGCGAAAGTGCGGTTCGCGCCTGCGTGATCGCGGGGGCGAGGGTATGAACGAGGGCGTCGAGGTCGTCGGCGTGGAAGCGGATGAGACGAACGTCCCTTCGCCGACCGAGGAAGCTGAAGTGGCTTACTGGCTCGGCGAGTTCGAGGGTGACGGTGGTCTGGGAGCCGACGGGGAGGTCGAGTTCGCCGTCGGGGCGATCGCCGTCCTGGGTGATGCGCAACTCGCGCCGTACGGTGGTGATGTGGTGGAGAGGTACGCGCAGATCGACGTGGACGCCGCGCCGGATGCGCAGGGTGTCCGGGCCGAGGACGTGCGGCCGTACGACGGAGGCGGCGTGCAGCCCGAGGACCAACAGGACGGTGTAGACGTCGAGGACGAGGACGATCCGGTGCGCGGTGGGGTAGTCGCGCAGCAGGACGGACATGGTCAGCGTCTCGACGACGCACACGAAGGCGAAGCCGAACATGGTGAGGCGCCGGCCGCGGGCGTACCCGAAGGCTTGCTTGCCCTGCGTGCCGTGCGTCCGGCGGGTGAGCCAGAGGACGAGGTCGGCGAGGAGGCGGAGTTCGTGACGGAGGAGAACGCGGGCGGTTCTCATGGCCGGCCCTCGGCCGGCATCCGGAGTGCCCTGCGGATGGCCTCCGCCTGAGCCGGGGCGAATTCGGCGAAGAAGGCGCGCAGGAAGCTGTTCTGCTGGTCGGCCATGTTCGCGGGGAGCAGGTCGGCCGGGATCCAGGCGGCGATGGCGCGGGCGGCGCCGTCGATGCGAGGGTCGGACAGGTCGGCCGGGTCGGCGTCGGCCAGGTCGTCGAGCAGGGCGTAGACCTGGGTGGCCTGCGTGATCGCTTCCGGGTCTTCGAAGGCACTCAGCATGCCGATCAACCGCTCGCGCTCCTCCGGGCCGGCGGTCGTTTCGATGAGGGCGAGCATCTCGCGGTCCTTGGCGGCCATGGGGGAGTGGGCGGCGACGTGGGCCATGTCGTGGAAGAGGGCGCTGAGTTGGGGTGAGACGGGCCCCTCGGCGGGGATGCCGTCGGCCGCCTCCAGCAGGGCGCGCAGCCGTACCCGGCGCTCGCGGATGGCCGCCTCCTGCCGCGCCAGATCCTCGTCGAGCTCGGTGAGCACCTCGGCGAGGTCCTTGCCGGCGTCGTCGGCGAGCACGTCGCGCACCTCGGCGAGCCCGAGGCCCAGCTCGGTGAGCCGGCGGATCCGGGCGAGCACGACGGCGTGCCGCAGGGTGTAGTCCCGGTAGCCGTTCGCCAGCCGCTCGGGCTCGGGCAGCAGGCCCTGGTGGTGGTAGTGCCGCACGGTCCGCGTGGTGACGCCGACGGCAGCGGCGAGTTCTCCGATCCGCATGGGACCAGTAGAGAGTCTGACGTCGCGGCAGGGTCAAGGGGAGGGGTCGGGCGAGGGCACCTCTTGACGGCTAACGCTGTTAGCCGTACTGTCGTGAATGTCAGGCTAACGCCGTTAGCCACCCCGCTTGCCGACCGGAGGCAGTCATGAGCACGGTCACCACCAACGCACGGCGCTCGTCCTGGACCGTCGCCCGCCGGACGGCCTGGCTCGCGAACGCGTTCTTCTGGTCGGCCTTCGCGATCCTGGAGGCCGTGAACCACGGCTGGCCGGCGGGTGCGCTCGCGCTCGCGTTCTTCGTCCTCCCGGACCTGACCTTCCTCGTGGCGCTCGATGACGCGCCCCGGATGGCGAAGGGCCGGCTGCCGCCGCGAGCGGTCCCGTACTACAACGCGATGCACCGCGCGCTGGTCCCGCTGACGCTGCTGGTGGCGTACGCGGCGCAGCCCTTCTGGAACTGGGCCCCGGCGTTCGCGGCCCTCTGCGGCTGGATGGCCCACATCTCGTACGATCGCGCCTTCGGCTACGGACTGCGCAGCAAGGAAGGCTTCCAGCGTGCCTGACCGACTGACTCCCCGAGCCCGCGAGATCGCGTCGGCCGCCCGGACCCTCCTGGAGGAGTCCGGGCCGTCCGCCCTCACCCTCCGGGCCCTGGCCGACCGCCTGGGCATCAAGGCGCCGTCCCTCTACAAGCACTTCCCCGACAAGCACGCCGTGGAGGTGGAGCTGATCACGCAGATGCTGGAGGAGTCGGCGGCGGCGCTGGAGGCAGTGGAAGCGCGCGAGCCGGGCTCACTGCCGGCCCTGGCGGAGGCATACCGCACGTACGCACTGGCCCACCCCCACCTCTACTGCCTCGCCACCGAACGCCCTCTCCCGCGGGAGGCTATCCCCTCCGGCCTGGAGGACAGGGCGGCGATGCCGCTGTTGCGGGCGTGCGGTGGGGACATGGACACGGCCCGTTCCGTGTGGGCCTTCGCGCACGGGATGGTGATCCTGGAGATCCACGGACGTTTCCCGGAGGACGCGGATCTGGCGGCGGCATGGAAAAGGGGCCTGAAGGCGTTCCACTCCTAGCAAGGTGATGGGGGTGTGACCGTATGGCCGAACAGGCACTGTGGACGAGGGCGAGGCTGGGCCGCTGCGGCCCGCCGCTGGACCTCCTGACGGCCAGCTTCGACAAGCACGTCTACGCCCCGCACGCGCACGAGGAGTTCACGATCGGGGTGTGCGTCGACGGCTCCGAGGTGATCGACTACCGAGGTGGCCACATCCGTACGGGCCCGGGCTCGATCGTGGTCCTGGCGCCGGGCGAGATGCACACGGGTGGCCCGGGCAACGCGACGGACGGCTACGCGTACCGGGCGTTGTACGCCGCGCCCACCCTCCTCACCGACGGGGTCTTCACGGACGGCCTGCCCCACTTCCGCGAACCCTTGATCGACGACCCGGAACTGGCAGCGGCGATCCTCCGCACCCACACGGACCTGCGGGAGTGCCCCGACCCGCTGGAGGCGGAGTCCCGCCTGCCGTGGCTGCTGACGGCGCTGGCCCGCCGCCACTCGGCGTCCCGCCCGATGTCCGATGTGATTGTTGGAGCCGACCGCATAGCCACGGTCGTACGAGACCGCCTGGCAGACGAACTACTCGACCCCCCGTCCCTCGCTTCCCTCGCGACGGACCTGGGCCTGTCCCGCTACCAACTCCTCCGAGCCTTCCGTACGACGATGGGGATACCGCCGTACGCCTGGCTGGCGCAGTACCGCGTGACGCGGGCGCGCCGCCTGCTGGACACGGGCCTGAGGCCGGCCGAGGTGGCCGGGTTGGTGGGCTTCGCGGACCAGGCGCACCTGACGCGCTGGTTCCGCCGGGTGCTCGGGGTGACGCCGGCGGCGTACCGCAACAGCGTTCAAGACGACCGGTAGGCGGGCGGCCGAAACTCTCCGTATGACTGCACGCGGCTGGTTCCTGTTCTCCCTGATGGGAGTCGTCTGGGGCATCCCCTACCTGATGATCAAGGTGGCGGTGGACGCCCCGCTGTCCCCCTCCATGGTGGTCTTCACACGCTGCGCCCTGGGCGCGCTCCTGCTCCTCCCCTTCGCGATACGTCAGGGCGGGCTGGTCAAGATGGTCCGGCGGCACTGGCTGCCGATGCTGGGCTTCGCGTGCATAGAGATCATCGGCCCGTGGTTCACGCTGACGGACGCGGAACGGAACCTGTCCAGCTCGACGGCGGGCCTGCTGATCGCGGGCGTGCCCATCGTGGGCGTCGTCCTGTCCCGCTTCTTCGGCAACGTGGAACACCTGAGCGCACGGAGGATGACGGGGCTGGGGCTGGGCCTGGCGGGGGTGGGGGTCCTGACCGTCCCGCACCTGACGGGAGGAGACGCCAGGTCGCTCGGCGAGGTGATGCTGACGGTGCTGGGCTACGCGACGGCGCCACTGATAGCCGCGCGCTGGCTGAAGAACGTACCGACGCTGCAGCTGACGGCGCCGTGCCTGGCACTGGCGGCGCTGGTGTACGCGCCGGCGGCGGGGGCCAGCTGGCCGACCGAGATGCCATCGACCTCGGTGCTCGTGGCCCTGGTGGGCCTGGGCGCGATCTGCACGGCGCTGGCCTTCGTAGCCTTCCTGGAGTTGATCAAGGAGGTAGGCCCGACGAGGGCGACGGTCTTCACGTACGTCAACCCGGCGGTGGCAGTGGCGGCGGGAGCCCTGTTCCTGGGCGAGGACCTGACGCTGGGCATCGGGGCGGCGTTCACCCTGATCCTGGCGGGCTCGATCTTGGCGACGGCGGGCCCGGGCACCGGCACCGGCCCTGGTGGTGGCTCTGGTCCTGTCGGTCAAGGCAAAGCCACCCGCCGGGTAGCATGGTCGACACGGCAGACGAGCCGGGCGGACGGCCGCGTGGAGTCCTCCTAACAGGGGGCTTCCCGAGGAACGTCCGGGCTCCACAGGGCAGGGTGATGGCTAACGGCCACCCGGGGTGACCCGCGGGACAGTGCCACAGAAAACAAACCGCCCGGCGCTTCGGCGCCGGGTAAGGGTGAAACGGTGGTGTAAGAGACCACCAGTGCCCAGGGCGACCTGGGCAGCTAGGTAAACCCCACCCGGAGCAAGGTCAAAAGGGAGCGCCTCGGCGCTCCTGCGGGGACGTTCGAGGGCTGCCCGCCCGAGTCCCCGGGTAGACCGCACGAGGCCGACGGCAACGTCGGTCCTAGATGGATGGCCGTCTCCCCGGCCGCCGCGAGGCAGCCGGGCGACAGAACCCGGCGTACAGCCCGACTCGTCTGCCCTCGGCTCTGGCCCGCGTGGGCGAGTCACACCATGCCAGCGCGCGGAAGGGCCCGAACGGGCTATGGGATCGGGGCGCCGTCGCTCATGTTGCGCGTCGCCGGTCGCCTCCGCGCTCGTGCGACGTAAGGAGGGGAGCACCTCGCCCTCGCCCCATGAGCGAACACTTCGACAGCCGACTCAGGCAGCCTGCTCACGGCCTCCCGTGGAGTGCTTCAGCGCCCACGAGTTCGGCGGGGATGGCATCGGCCACCGCCCGGCCGGATGATCACGCTTGTTTCAGCTGGTGGGTGAGCTGTTGGAGCGTGGTCCAGGCCTGGGGGTCGGTTCCGTCTCCGAGGGTGTAGTGGAGGGCGTGTTCGGCCGGATGGCCGAGTTTGGTGGGGGTGGGGCCGAGGGGTGGGTGTTCGGCTCGGGTACGGCCGATGCTCTCGATCTCGTCGTGGCCGAGGGTGAGCGCGACGGGGATGGGTGGGGCCTCGACGTGTGGCGGCACGGTGAGGTCGCGGCGGGCGGCGCGGAGTGAGGTGAGCAGGGTGGTGAGGCCGTGCTCGGCGGCGAGGGTCGCGGCGAGGGGTTCGATCGTATCCAGGGGTGGGGTTTCGTCCCTGCCGTAGCCGAGGGTGAGGGTGATGTCCTCCTTGACGCCGGCCGGGGTGCGCAGGATGCGGATGGTGGCGAGCGCGGGGCGGTCGGGCCGGCCGATGGCGATGAGCAAGGTGGGCTGTGGTGCCCGAGTGCGGGCGAGGTCGGTCAACTGCTGGGTGGACCAGGGGAGGTTGACCGGTTCGGCGGTGCTCCAGCCGGCGGGTGGGCCGTCGGTGAGGTGGTGGTAGGCGGTTTCGAGGGCGCGGCCGAGTACGAGGTCGGCGTCGCCGGGGTGGCGGGTGCGCAGGGTGAGGAGGAGTTGGCGTTCTCCTGTGTCCGTGACGGTTTTGAAGGCCTCGGCTGCCTGGGCGGTGCCGTTCTCGTCGCGTACGGGGGTGAAGGTGCCGTTCTTCCAGTGGAGAACGGCGCCGGACAGGCCGTCGTAGTAGCCGTGTTCGGGGTGCTGGACGACCCAGCGGTTGGGCAGGCCGCGCAGGGCGGTCCGGGTGGGCAGGGTCAGGCGGGTGGTGGGGGGCGTGACGATCTGCAGGGCGCGGTCGGCGGCGGTCGTGGTGTGCAGGGCGTCGGAGAGCCAGTTGGTCAGGGGAACCAGGGGGCGGTCCTGGATGACCACGGCCGTGGTCGTGGTCAGGACGTCGACGGCGGGTGTGGCGGTGGCGGGGACCGGTACGGCGGAGATGTCGGTGGTGAGCGGGACGACGTCGGTGGTGGCGGCCTCGGGGGGCCAGACCGTGCCGCCCAGGACGGTGGCCAGTCGTCCGGCGAAGGAGCCCGCGAGGCGTCCGGCCTCGGCAACGGCGGTGGAGGCGCGGGCCTCGGTCCACCACACGGGCCCGTCGGCCACGGCACAGTCCAGCAGGCGGACGGTCTCGCCGGGGACCTGGACGAGGAGCGGTGCCTCCACGGAGACCAGGGGGCGGCCGTCGGGGGCGCAGAGCTGTACGACGGCGCCGTCGGCCGTCGTGTTCACCAACAGGTCGGGGCCGCCGGCGTAGAGGCCTGCCAGCAGGGTGTTCAGGTCCGGCATCTTGGGGGTGAGGGCGATGACGTCCTTGGTCACTCTTGGTGGGCCTCTTCTGCGGTGAGGGCGGTCTGGATGAGCTGGTGGGGGCGTCCGCGGCGGACGAGGGTGCCACGGCCGGGCGGCTGTTGGGAGGCGTACAGGCCGGGGAAGAGCTGTCCCTCGGTGCGGTCGCCGGTCATGACGAGGGCCGTCGTGCCGGTCTCCCGCAAGGTGGTCAGCAGGGGTTCGTACAGGGCGCGGGAGGCGCCGGCGGTGCGACGGGCGAGGACGAAGTGCAGGCCGATGTCCTGGGCCGAGGAGAGGTACGGCAGGAAGGGCGCCAGCGGTTGCTGGCCGGCAGTGGTGAGGATGTCGTAGTCGTCGACGAGGATGACGATGCGCGGGCCGCGGAATGCGGGCTCGGTCGTGAGGCCGTCCGGGTCGGCGGTCTCCGGCAGACGCTTTTCCAGTTCGGTGGCGATGCCGGTGGACAGGGCGGCAGCGAGTTTGGCGTTGTGGGCGTAGCCGCCGCGGTAGGACTCCGGGACGACGCCGCGCAGGCCGCGGCGCGGGTCGAAGATGCCGAAGACGAGTTCCTCGTCGGTGTGGCGCTCGACGAGCCGGGCGGCGATCAGCTTGAGCAGGTTGGTCTTGCCGCACTCGTTGTCGCCGAGGATCAGCAGGTGCTGGTCGGTGCCGAACAGGTCGAGAAGGACCGGGGCGAGGGCGTCCTGGTCGACGCCGAGGGGGAGCCGGGCGGGTTCGGCGGCGGGGGAGGGCAGCTTCGCGGCTGAGAGGCGGGTGGGTAGGACCCGTACGGGCGGGGCGAGTTCCCCGTGCCAGGAGGCACGGACCGTGCGGGCGGTGCGCTCCAGGGTCGTGCCCAGGTCGCCTGCGTCCGGGTGGTTGTCGATGCGGGGCAGTGCCACCTGCGCGAACAGGTTGCCGTCGGTCAGCACCCGGCCGGGGGTGTCGGGAGAGAGGGTCTCCGACAGCTTGCGGTCGATGGAGGAGTCGGCCGGGTCGTTGAGCCGCAGTTCGACGCGGGTGCCGAACATCGACTGGGTGGCGATGCGGACGTCGTTCCAGCGGAGCATGCCCGCCACGACATGGATGCCGTAGCCTCCGCCGCGCTTGAGCAGGTCGGCGACGGCGTCGTCGAGGTCGGCGAACTCATCGCGCAGGGCGCCGAATCCGTCGACGAGCAGGACGATGTCGGTGGCACCCAGATGCGGCAGCCGCCCGCCTGCTCGGAGATGGCGCAGCTGGTCGACGGAGTCGATGCCCAGCTCGCGGAAGAGTTCCTCGCGCTCGGACAGCATGGTGCGCACCTCGGCGATGGTGCGGGCGGCCCGTTCGTGGTCGGCGCGTCCCGCGATGCCGCCGACGTGCGGCAGCCCGGCGAGGGCGGACAGGCCGCCGCCGGCCAGGTCGAGGCCGTAGACGGCGACGTCGTCCGGGGTCCGGGTGAGGGCCAGCGCGAGGGTGAGCGTGCGCAGCAGAGTGGTCTTGCCGGACTGTGGTCCGCCGATCACCGCGACGTGTCCGCCGGCGACCGTCAGGTCCAGCAGCCACGGCTGCTGCCACTGCCGGGCCGGGTCGTCCAGCACACCGAGCGGGACCCGCAGCACGCCGTCGCCGTGCGTGAGGCGCAGGCCGTCCGTACCGGCCCGCATCGGCCCGGCGGCCGTGTCCAGGGTGACGGAGTCCGGCAGCGGAGGCAGCCAGATGCGTCGTACCGGCGGGGCTGCCGTGGCTAGTTGGTCGACCATGACGGACAGCACGGTGGGTCCGGTCTCGCGCCGGGTGACGGCGGGTTCTTCCGGTGCCTCCGACTCATCCTGCCCCGTGTTGTACGTGGGGTCGGGCCAGGCCGTCCGGGTGTCGGCCGCCTGCTCGAGCAGGGCCGGGCCACGGTAAGCGCCGGAGACGTAGCCGGCCTTGAAGCGCTCGTACGTGGAGGTGTCGACCTTCAGGTAGCCGAAGCCGGGCAGCGGCGGCAGGTGGAAGGCGTCGGTCGTGTCGAGAACCGTGCGGGACTCGTCGGCGGAGAAGGTGCGCAGACCCAGACGGTACGACAGGTACGTGTCCAGGCCCTTGAGCTTGCCGCCCTCGATGCGCTGGCTGGAGAGCAGCAGGTGGACGCCGATGGAGCGGCCGATCCGGCCGATGGACAGGAACAGGTCGATGAAGTCCGGCTTGGCGGCGATGAGTTCGCCGAACTCGTCGATGACGACGAACAGGTGCGGGAGAGGCTCCAGGTCGGGGCGGTCGGTGGCGCGCAGAGCGGCGTAGTGGCCGATGTCCGCGACGTTCCCGGCGTCCTTGAGGACCTGCTGACGCCGCTTGACTTCGCCGGCCAGGCTGGTGTGAACGCGTTCGACGAGCCCGGCCTGGTTCTCCAGGTTGGTGATCACACCTGCCACGTGCGGGAGTTCGGCGAACGGGGCGAAGGTGGCGCCGCCCTTGTAGTCGACCAGGACCAGCGCGAGGTCCTCGGGGGAGTGGGTGGCGGTCAGCGCGAGGACCAGGGTGCGCAGCAGCTCGCTCTTGCCGGAGCCGGTGGCGCCCACGCACAGTCCGTGCGGGCCCATGCCCAGCTGCGAGGACTCCTTCAGGTCCAGCAGCACCGGCTCATGACGGTCCGTCAGTCCGATGGGGACGCGGAGGAAGTCCCGCTCGGTCCGCGGTGCCCACAGCCGGGCGAGGTCGAGGGCGGCCGGGTCGTCGATGCCGAGCAGGGCGGGGAAGTCGACCGGTCCGGCGACGGGGGTGCCCTCTGTGGCCGACTCCGCGGACAGCCGCAGCGGGGCCAGCATGCGGGCGATGCCCTCGGCGCCGGGGCCGGTCACGGCGTCGCAGGTGCCGTGCGCGACGGTGGCGCCGGGTGTGCGCAGGTCGTCCACGGCGATCCGGTCACCGTCGACGGTGATGCGCACGCTTACCTCGTCCGGCTCGTGCACCTGCCGCTCCAGCAGATGCAGCACCGTCACGCCCATGTCCGTCAGCGCGACGGCCGAGTCCGGACGCGGGAGGTCGGTCGCGGTGTCCCCGTACGTGTCGTTGACGACCAGGAGCCGAGCCGTCAGGCGCAGTGCGTCCCGGCCTGCCAGCCCGCGCCGCACCTCGGCGGCGTACGCGGCGCGCCGTCGCAGGTCGGGCGTGCACAGCCGGGCCAGCTCAGCCAGGTCGGGCGCGATCCGGCGGGCGGGAACCCGTCCGTCGTAGGACTGCGGGTCGAGGACATGGGGCAGCCACTTGGCCCACTCCCACGCGGTCTCGTCGGCGGTGGCGAGGGCGAGGGCCACGTCGTCCGGCGCATGCGTCACGGCCGTCTGCAGCAGCAGCGCCCGGGCGACGCGCAGGACGCCCTCCCGGTCACCGACGACGCTGACGTTCCCCGCACGGTCCAAGGGCACCGTGAGGGGGAAGTCCGAGGCGCTACCGAAGCGGCTCTGCAGGGCATGGGCCTCGTTGAGCATGAAGGGGTCCGGCGGGGTCAGTACCCCGCCGGTGCTGTTCTGGCCGATGGCCAGCTCCTGCACGGGGATGTCGCCGGCGCCGGCCCGCAGCTGCAGGAAGTCGGCGTCCTGGCGGCGGCGCTCCCACAGTCTGGCCGGATCGCGCATGAGGTCGTACAGAGCCTGCGGCGGCGGGTTCAGCAGCCGCGCCAGCTGCCGCCGGTCCCGCTCGGCGCTGCTCAACTCCTCGCGCAGTTCCTCCAGGTACTCCAGATAGCGCTCGCGCTGGACGCGCCGGGTGCGCTGGGCCTTGCCGCGCTGGGAGAGGAACAGCGCCACCGCTCCCAGCAGAGCCACGACCAGCACGAGCGCGCCGAGCGCGGCGAACTGGCTGTTGCGGATGATCGTCATCATCACGACCGAGCTGATGACACCCGCCATCGGCAGCAGGGCTGTGGCCGCGTTGCCGATCTTGCCCTCGGGCAGGTTCGGGGGTGCCTCCACGGTGCGGGGCGGTGCGGGCGCGAGCGGGCGGGTGCTGCGGGCCGGACGGTGGATCTGCTGCTGGGTCATCGCATCCTCACGGCATGCCGCATCGCCTCGGCGGCCAGCCGGACGGCCGCGGTTCGGGTGGCCTGGCCCAGCATGGCGGTGTGGATGGGGCCCCCTTGGGCGAGATGGGGGTCATAGGGAAGCAGCACCACCGGTACGCCGGGCTCCCGCAGGTGCGCGGCGGCGGTCTTCGCGTCGAGCGTGGTGTCGGGCGAGGCGGCGCTGAGCGCGACCACGGTCGTGGCCAGGGCGGAGTGCGGCAGCTGGGCCAGCCAGTCGAGGACCTGGCGGGTGCCGTTGACGCCCTCGGCGGTCATCGGCGCGACCACGACGCGGGCGTGGGCGGTGTCCATCGCCGTACGGGCCACCTCGCCGGGCAGGCTCTCGCAGTCCACCACCGTCACCGCGAAGTACCGGCGCAGCGCCAGCGTCACGGTCCGGTACGTGCGCACGTCCAGCGGTGCGCCCACGCGGCCCTGGCCCGCGGGCAGCAGCCAGCCGCCGTCGGCCACCGGCACCAAGTAGCCGGTGACGTCGGTGAGTTGCATGGCGGGCGTGAGGATCCGGGCCAGGTCGCCGCACGACCAGCGCACCGACTCGGCGCCCATCCGCACCGGCAGGGTGCCCAGCGCCGTGTCCGCCTCCAGGGCGAGCACCGGATCGTGCCGGTAGTGGTTGAAGGTGCGTCCCAGCAGCGCGGAGACCGTGGACTTGCCCACGCCGCCGCGGATCGACGTCACCGCGATGACGCGGCCGGTGCTGACCGGCTGCTGCACCTCCTGCGCGAGGCGCGTCTGCTCGGCGACGTCCCCTCCGGCCGATGCGGTGAGTTTGCGCAGCGACCGGCTGGTTCGGCGTGCTACCGAGTCGCCGTGCTGCGGGCGCCCCAACGCGATGGCGAGCCGCGGGTCGACGGTGGGCACGGACTCGGGGGCCGCAGCGACGCGCGGATCGTGGGATGGCCGGGGGACCAGAGGCGCTGCGGGAAGCGATTCGGCGCCAGGTTCCGCATCCGCGGCCGCTCCTGTTCGCACGGGAGCACCGGGAATCGCGTCGGACGCATCCGGGCGCGAGGGCGGCGGCGCACTGTCCGGGGAGCCGTTGGCCAGTTCGCGCAGCAGGTCCTGCTGCCAGTCCCCTCCCTGAGTCATGTCGATCCCTACGTCCTTGGTCCCCGCGCGCTCACGCGAAGGTGCCCAGCAGCCGCCCGTACACTCCGAACACGCCGATGACCAGCGGGAACAGGCCGATCACGGCCACGGACTCCAGGACGTCACCGACACGCCGCAGCCGCACCCGCACATGCTCGGCCGGTTCCACGCCCAGCACCACGAGAGGGACGACCGCCAACAACGCGAGCACAGCGACAGGACCCGCCGCCGGGGCCTGCCCGAGCCACACCACCACCAGCCGCACCGCGACGACCCCTGCGGCCAGCAGCAGCACCACGACCTCGGCGGTGAGCGGAAACGCGCGCGCCCGCAGTGCCAGCACCACGACGACGGCGATGCCCAACAACACCGTCCACACGGACACCACATGCAGTACGAGTACACCCGCCCCGGCCGCGGAGGCGGCGAGGACGACGCTCGCGAGCGCCAGCCCGCGGTGCGTGGCCGCGAGCGCGGTGCCCACGTCGTACCGGCTCACCGACACTCCGCCCGTGCGCCGGTCGTCCAGCCCGGTCATCCCCGACGCCATCAGCGCCAGCCGCGGCAACACGCCCAGCAGGACCAGGCAGACGACGGCGACCAGCGCACCGGCCCGAGCCTGCTCCGTGGCGGTTCCCGCACCGCCCTGCAGCGCGATCACCGCCTCCCACAGCACCAGACACCCGCCGAGCGCCCCGGCGCCGATCAACGCGCCACGCCCCAGCGGCGTGCACCACCCGGCCAGCAACAACGCGACGGCACCGGCCCCCGCGACACCCGCCAACCGGGCCGCGCCGGACCAGTCGTAGGCATCCGCGGCCGTCCAGGCCCCGAGCGCGCCCAGTACGCCCGAGGTGGCGATCAGAGTGGTGGCCATCCCACGCTTGTGCATCCGTCCGCACAGCACGCCGGCGACCGCGCAGACTCCCGCGACGGCCACCAGCCCCCCGGCGACCGCCGACGGGGCGAACCCGCCCCGGGCCAGTACGCCGGCCGCCAGCGCCCAGATCACGGTGCTCAGCCCGGCCACCGTGCGTCGTGCCGCAGGCCTCCACCGCCACGCTCGTACGTCGAGGTCGCCGGCGACCTCATCGCTGATGTCGTGCACCACGGGAGCCGACGGCGCGTCCTCGACCCGCACCAGCCGCAGCACGGCCCCGTCGGGAACCCCGGCCGACTCCAACGTGGAGTCATGGGCCAGCGCCGAGCCGTCCGCGGTCACCAGATGCCGCAACTCCGGTCGTGCCCCCACCCGGTCGTCCAGCAGCCGCATGATCTCCGGCAGCAGGATTCCGACCGGTTCGCGCGAGGGCAGTACGAGGTCGATCCGACGCCGTTCGCCGACCAGGGTGATGCGGGTGAGCGCCGTACGGCTACCGGTCGCGGAACGACTCAAAGACCCCGTGACTATCACGCGTTCGAACCTATCACCGGGCAGAAGGGACATCGGAAGGCGAAGACGACGGCGTCAGGGCCGATGGGGACGACGGCGATACGGAAGTGCCGTACGGGCTCTTCCCGATGACCCGATGCGACACGAACGACCACCCCACACACCCGGCACACACCACGGCTGCGATCACCACCCCGGCGAACACCTTCCCGACCCGCTCGTCCAACGACCGCCGCTGCCGCTGCGCACCGAAGAGCAGGGCGTCGCGAAGACGACGGCGGCGGACGGAGACCGACTCGAGGAGCTGGTTGTCGTAGTCATGGGCTGTCACCGCTATGTCGCGAACTCGCCGAGCCAGGCGCGGTTCAGCAGCTCGCTCGGCAGGTAGTCGGACTCGACCTCGATGGGGAAGCCCGCGTCATAGGCCAAGCACGCCATGGCCATAGGTCCCAAGGCGAGGTATCCCTCGACACTGCTCTCCCGGTCCTCGTCGGCGGTCCAGTAGGCCTTGTGGTGCTCGAGGGCTTCGACGAGGGCATGGTTGAAGCCTTCGTGGTCCTTGCGCAGGAATCGGTGGAACAGGTTGATCGGCTGGTAGAGGATTTTTTCCAGCAGGTCCCGGGGGGTGATGCGAGCGGCCTCCGGATAGGAGCCGTTGATCGCCGCCACCAACTTGTCCACCAGTCCCGGCTGTTCCAGCCAGTACGCCTGGAGTGCGTCGACCCAGTCGTACACGTAGGCATCGACCTGTGCGCCTGAAGCCGATGACGAGGTACGCAGCTGCTCGACGGGGAACTCGCACAACTGGTTCAGGCGGTGCTGATCGCGGCAGACGACAGCCAGCCAGAAGGCGGTGAGCCAGTTGCCCGCAGTGGAGTAGGGCTGAGGTCCCGTGGCAGGAAGAGTCCGCAGTTCGTGGTCGATACGGCACTGGACAGTGCCTTCCGTCGTCCTGGCCGACGCGAACATGGCGGAGCCCACCTGCATCGCCGTGACCACCGCCTCCCACGTGTCGATGTGGGACGCGTCCGGGTCGACGGCGAGGCGGGCGTTGATGTGCAGGAGCGCTTCGCTCAGGGCGCTGTCGAACATCTCCGGAGACTGCTCGAGGCTCGCGATGGTGTCAGCCAGACCTTCACCGAGGGCGCCGGCATATTCCTCGTCGTCGGGCCCCGGACTGCCATGCCGAGTCACCTTCACCGTCACGGTGTCTTCCTGCCCCCTATGTCGAATTTCTCCATCAGGTAACCATCATAACGTCCGGCTTTCGGATTCCCCTTGACGAGGATGTAGTCCAGTTTTCCGTCTCTCAGCGCCTTGTTGAGGGCTGTCGCGAGTTTGAGCTCCTTCGGGTTTCGGCGTCCCCGGATGCGCATTTCGCGAAGAATATCGTTGAAATATTCCCGGGTTCCTTGAGAAACCCTTGTACCGTCGGGCAGGTTGCGCGCTCCCAGCTGTGTTCCCGTGCTGCTCTTCGCTTCGACGACCACGAAGCCGCCGTCCTGGCGCTGCCAGACCTGGTCGAACTGGTCGTTGCCGTTCGCGGGTCCGTCAAGGTCCATCCTCTTGGCATGAGGGTAGTGCTCGGGGATCACATGGTGCTCGGCTACTGCCTCGCCGAAGGCCTCGCTGGCCTCGCCCATACCCTTGTCCAGAGGTTTGTGTGCCGCATCTGCCGCATCTGCCGCCGCTTTGCTCCCGTCAGTCGGGTGCGTGTCGAATGCATGCCTGGCGTCCTTGAGACGATGCTCGGCCAGTTGGTCGGCCGCAATCGCGGTATGGCGCGTATGCGCCGCATCGTCCAGCGCCTTGAGGGCTTCTGGCGTCGCGGTTTCCCGCCCTGTCTTGAGAGAGTCTCCGGTGTACTTCGGCGGGAGGGGCGGTGGTGCGTCATTCACCGCGATCCACCGACCCGTCGGCGGATCCTTCACCAGTTGCGGTGGGACCAGTCCACTCTCGTCAGCCACCTTGGTGCTGAGCCGGGTGCCGTTCTTGCGGTAGTACTTCTCGAAATAACCAGGCTCGTGGTTGGCACGGTACACCTGGCGGTGCATGACCGCGCCCGGATCGGCTGCACCGCTTTGGCGGCTCCCCGCACCGGTACCGTCGCCGCTTCCGCCACCTGCCGTGCCGGAGGCGGCGTGGTCGCTTGAAGTCGCGCCGCCATGAGAGGCAACAACGGGGTGACCACCCGAGCCAAAGGCGTCGGCCGTTCCCGTTGCGCCTGATGCCCCATGGCTGCGAACGGCAGTGGCATCGTGCGCAGTGCGTGACGATGGACCCTCGCCCATGGCCGCGCCAGAACCGGACGTTCGTGCGGTTGCCCCGACTCCCGTCAGTTCTCGTTCTCGCACGTGAGGCTGGTCCGATGCGGATTCCGGAACGGCGGATCGTTCCTGCTTCGGCGCGTCGTGAAGGACATCGCCGTGCTTGTCGTAGACGACGAACTCACCGTTCTCGATGACGACCTTCGAGCCGTCCTCCAGCTCAATGACGCTATGGACGCCGTGCGCGTCCGCCGCCCCGGCCCTCGCCGCGGGCAGAAGGTGGGAGGTGAGGTCGGAAAGTCTCGGCAGCGCGCTGACGGTCTTGCCGGTCGCCCTGACGCCCACCGAGATCGGGTCCATGAACTCGCCGAGCTTGGCGGCGACGCCCGCGCCCTTGGCGACCGCGCCGATCTCGCTCGTCTTGGACACGACTGACAGCGGGCCGACGCCGAAGGTGAGGACGTTGAAGACGGTCGTCCCCGCGGCGCGGGCCGGGTTCTCCTGCCACTGGTCCCAGGCGACGAGGGACTTGCCGAACTCCTTCGCCGCCTTCTTCGCCCGGACCTCGTCGGCGCTCTCCTTGTCCGGGCCGAAGGCCCAGTCCATGGCCGCGTCGTACGGGGTGGCGGTGTACAGGCCGATGCCGGTGACGACGTCCTTCAGGCCGCCCCAGGCGTCGCCCGCCGCATCGGAGCCGTTCCCGCCGACCAGCGTCCACAGCCCGCTGACGCCGGCTTCGATGCCGTCGTGGTAGATCCCGTCCCAGACAAAGCTCTTGGCGCCGTGCCCGAACCAGCCGAGGCTCCACGCCTCGTAGCTCTGCTCGTCCACGCTGCCCCAGGGCAACTCCTTGGCGCCTTCGAGGAGACCGCCGTCGTAGCCGTACTTCACCGTGTTGAGATCGTAGAAACCGCTGCCGTGATCCGCTACGAACTTCGGCCCGCCCACGATCGTCGAGATCTTGCTGGCCGCCCTGCGTTCCGCCTCCTGGAAAGCGAGCTGCGTGGCCGTGACGTCGTCGACGAGTTCCTTGTTCCGGTGGACCTTGTCCTCGTCCTCGGTCCAGTCGTCGTCGCCGTCGACGCTCCCGACGAACGCGAGCGCATCCGTCTTGAGCTGTTCCAGCCGCTTGGCCAGCGGGCGCGCCTCGATGGAGAAGGTGTCCAGCGCGTCGGCCACCGTCTCCAGGTCGGTGGCGAACGTGTCGGCCTTCTCCATGACCGGCTGAGTGGTGGCGAACAGGTCGTCGGCCTCGGGCGCCGTGTAGTAGGCCCCCAGCATCTGGAAGCGGGAGTGGACGTCCATGCCGCCGTTGCGGATGCCGATCGCTTCGCTGCGCAGCCCGGAGACGTCCTTGTCCAACTGCGCGAAGTCGCCGGTGAACTGCGGGATACCGGACGGGTTGATCACTTCTTCCCGTCCCCCTTGCCCTGCCCCGAGCCGCCACCCTGACCAGGCAGGTCGATCTTCGGCGCGGCCAGGGCCTTGTGCTGCGTCGTGGCGGCCATGTCGAGATCCCCGACGACGTAGTACGCGGTGGCCTCCCGCGCACCGTTCACCGACTTCGCCGCCCGGGCACCGAGGAAGAGAACGTCACCCGCGGTCTTCTCGACGAACAGTGTCAGCGCGGCCTCGATGGGACCGATCGGGGCAGCCCCACAATGCACTCCGACGATGGTGCCGGCCGAACCGGCCGCGCTCCGCACGTCCTTGCCGTACGCCTTCACGTCCTTGGTCACGTCGTCCATCGCGTCCTCGACCAGCGAGGTCACGAACTGGACGCCGGACGAGGAGATGTCCCACCGCGTCACGCCAAACCCCCGTTGAAACTCATGTACCCGCCTGGCAGTTGTGCCGACACGGCACCGGTCAGCCGATGTTGTCGACGGCCGCCCGCGCCTTGGCCAGCGTCGACTGCGCGGTCCCGTCGTTCTGCTCCAGCGTCGTGCGCACCAGCCGGATGATCTCGCGGACCTCGCTCGCGGCGCTGTGCCAGCGGACCTCCTTGCCGTGGTAGTCGTCGGCGACACCGTCCGCGGTGAAGTCGGCCATCGCGGCCTTCACCGCGCGGTCCCGGTCGGTCAGCACGCGCTCCAGCTGGCCGATCACGCCCGCCAGGCTGACCTGTACTTCACTGGAGGCACCGGTGTCGTACGAACGGCGGTCCTGGTTCTGAGCCACGGTCAGGCTCCCCCTTGCATGCTCGAAAGCTTGAAAACGGTGACAGCGAAGGCAACTTGGACGGCGAAGGCCGTCAACGCGCGCCGAAACGGGCGGCATCGAAGTTGGCGGCACCCATGTTGTGGTGCGCGTTGTCCCCCAGCTCCACGTCACCGGAGCCGAACGCGGTGTCCATGCCGGACTGACCACCCAGGATCGCGCCCAGCGAGCCGTTCAGATCGTTCGTGATCTCATCGGCATGCACCTTGAACCGGTCGAACGCCGCCTTTCCGGCCCCGTTGAACTTTCCCTCCAGCGGCTCCGCCGCCTGGATCAGCCACTTGATGAGCGTGCCCAGGTCCTCGCTCGAGCCCACGGTGCTCTTGCCGAGCTCCGACAGGGTCGTCGATCCCATGTCGAACTTCATTCACCCACCCCCGTAAGTGTGTTCTGCGCTGCGGCTGTTCGATCACCATGGCGTGATCGTGGGTCACTCACCGCTCACGAATCCTCGAACATCCTCTCGCGTCACGCGTTGCAGGCGCAACGTGAATGTGATCAAAGTGGCGTGATCTAGTGCACGAGAGTCCGTCAAGAGCGGTAACCCCGCGTAACTCGCGCCAGCTCACCCGTGAGTCGAAGACATGGGTGTCGGGGGAAGGGGCACGGCTGACCGGGCAGCCGTGCCGCAGCTACCTCAACGACCTTCTCACCGCGTCGACCAGCGAGCCCGCCCGCAGATCCTCGGCCCCTTCGACGATGTTGTTCATGGCGTACCCGAAAGCGATGCCGTGCTCGGGGTCGGCGAAGGCGAGGGAGCCGCCTCGGCCCATGTGGCCGAAGGCGTTCGGGCCGGTCATGGGGATTTCCTCGGTGGGCAGCATGTATCCGGAGCTGAAGCGGCTCGGCAGCATCATCACCCGGTCTTTTCCGCTGGCCTGTTCCTTGGTCGCCGACTCCAGGGTTTCCGGGGCGAACAGGCGCACGCCGTCGACCTCGCCGATCAGCGAGGCGTACATGCGCGCCAGCGCCTGAGCGGTGCCGATGCCGTTGGAAGCGGGGATCTCCGCGGCCTGTACGTCCGGCGAGTTGAAGTCGATCTCGGCGGGGTCGGTGACCGCGAACGCCCTGTTGGCGAAGGAGTTGGGGTCGCTCATGGCGGCGACCAGTTCGCGGAACGCCTCGGGAATCGCCTCGATGGGCACGGCGGTCAGGTCGACGTCCGACTGCTGGTACACCATGCGGCTGACCCGCCGGCGCTCGGACGCCGGCAACCCGATGAAGAAGTCCAGCCCGAGAGGGCCGGCGATCTCGTCGGCGAAGAAGCGGCCCGGCGTCCGGCCGGACACCCGGCGGATCACCTCGCCGACCAGCCAGCCGAAGGTCCGCCCGTGGTATCCGTGCGCCGTGCCCGGCTCCCAAAGGGGACGCTGCGCCGCCAGTGCGACCACCATGGGATCCCAGGCCAACGCCTCGTCCAGCGCGACCGGTTGGTCCAGCGCGATCAAGCCCGCCTGGTGCGAGAGCAGCCAGCGCACCGGGATGTCCGCCTTGCCGTTCGCGGCGAACTCCGGCCAATAGGTCGCCACCGGCGCGTCCAGGTCCAACTCGCCGCGCTGGACGAGCAGATGAGCCGCGGTCGCGGTCGCGCCCTTGGTGGCCGAGTAGACCAGTTGCAGCGTGTCCCGGGTCCACCGACGGTCGGTCTCCGGGTCGGCGACGCCGCCCCACAGGTCCACCACCGGTCGGCCGTGCTGGTACACGCACACCGCCGCACCGATGTCTCCGCGCTGCGAGAAGTTTGCCTCGAACGCCTCACGTACCGGTTCGAACCCCGCCTCGACCTCACCGTCGATCATCGTCATGTCGTCCATCCTGGCACTGGGACGTCGTATCTCAAGATGGTTCTCGGTATCGCCCTGTGCTGGGATTGGGATACGGAGCTCGCTGCACAGGAATACTGCTGTGGTGCTCTTGACGTGGATCGCAGAGGTGGCCGACGAGCCATTGGTACTCGAGCCGGCTGACCGACGGGTCGAATGGGAGACCAACACCTGGTCGCTCGGTGCGGCGGAGGAGGACAGGACGTCGCTGTCCGCCCCCGAGGTGGTGGCTGCCTTCGAGCGGACTGCTCTTGGTATCCGGGAACGCATTCGCGATCTCGGCTTTTCGGGTGTCGCGACCTTCTACGTGTGGCACGACGAGCAGGCCGGGCAGCTTCGGTGCTCGACCGGTTCCGTGTCGCCGGACGCGCTGCCGTTCAGCGGCACCTATGTGGTCTCTGATGCCCTCGGTCCGGTGGTTGAAGGGTTTCTGATCGCGAGTGAGCCAGGCGTCACGACCTGGTCGGACCTGGACGACGTGCAAAGCCACTCGGACCAGACCGGGCCGGAGATCAGGCCCCTGCGTGTCTGGGCCAGCAGCGTAGGAACCTGAGACGGACTGGTTCTGCACGGGTCTACGACGCTGACACCTACCCCGGTGAGTACGCCGCCCCCGGTCGCCTGACTCAGCAGTGGGCAGCAGCACTCGACCCCCGTCGGAGCCCGCGCCCACGCCCGCAGGTCGCCGTGCTCGACCGGCTGTTGCGCACTCGTGCCACGACGCCCCGTCCGAGAGGAGGCGCCGGGCATTGAGCCGACGTTCGTGCGTGGCCCCAGAGTCGATCAGCGGTGCGCCGTGGCCGAGTTGGGGACGTACCCACGGCATCAGGCGCACCTCCAGGACGGAGGCGTAGACGGCGGCTTGGGTGGTGGCGGGGTGGGGCGGGTCGGTGGCCAGATGCCTCGGCGGAAGACGCAGCCGCGAGCGCGGAAGAGCAGCACTGTCGTGGCGGCGACGACCACGTCGCCCATGGTGTCGGGTACGGCTTCGCAGGTGAGTGACTCCACCGCGCCGCCTCGTCGTTCGCACAGGTCCTGGACGGCCCGGAGGGCGGACGGCAGGAATACGTCCGTGTATCCCTGCCGTCCGCCCCGCCGACGGGGGCGTCAGCCACCGCAGTTGTGCGTCACGCTGTCCGTCGAGGCCGGGACGACCTCACCGCCTTCGGCGGGAAGGACGAAGCGGATGCCGTTGACCTTGAGGCCGGCGTCGGCGCCGAGCGAGGCCAATTGTTCGTTACACGGCCTCCACGCTACGCGGAGGACGCCGCTCACCTGCCCGTACAGCCAGCCGCTTTCACGTCCTTGGCGAGCTTGTTCGTTATCCTGTGGGCACCGCCTCGCGTGTACTTTATGTTCTTGAAATCCATCTCGATGAAATGGCCGTTATTGTCGGTTCCCGCGCGAGCCACGTCCATGACCATGGTGATCTTGTTCGGGATGACGCCCCTGTCCCTCGGGTAGTACACGGTCACGCCGTAGTTGTTGACCTGGAGGTGGTGCGGGCTGTTTGTCTTCAGGCATTTCTTGGCCTGATTCTCGAAAGCCTTCATGATAGTCCTGTTGACTATCTCGGTGGTGGGCACGAGGTTGGCTCGCTGAGTGGTTCCGTTGAGTGAAGCGGCGATCAAGTGCGCACCATCGTGCCCTGCTCCCCCCCAACTGCCGACTTTCGTCTGACAGTCATTGCGAGGCCTGTCCTTCAGCTTCAGATTCCTTGCCACGGCACCCGATGGGCGCCCCTCATCGTCGGTATCGTAGGTCAGAATCGAACGATATTTGTGTGCCTTCTTCAGGTATTTGTGACAGGGAATCGCATCCCTTGCCTGAAGCTTGACCGCAGTTGCCTGGGGTGCCTTGGTTGCCTCGTCCACCTGGGCTGTCGCGTTGGCAGCTGTTCCGCCAATCAGCAACGCTCCACCCGTGCATCCCGCCAGGAGAACCTTCACGGACATTTTTACCTGCCGCACGTATTTCCCTCTCTGTGCCTGCTCACGGCTGCGCTTCGAGCCGAATTCTGGCGTGCCGCGCTCCATAAGCCGACGTCGCGCCAGCAATTGCCACCGACTGGGACCGGCCCCATATGGTCAACACCGCGTACCCGGAATCCAGGATGATTCCATTCCGCTACAGGGGCCGCTCGGGAGCTCGGCAATTCGGGGTTACCGTTTGCTCTGCCCGTTCGTGTCATCGATGATGGTGGCGCCCAGGTGATGATCACAAGACAGACCGGCGCGGACTAATTGGGGCGCGCGCCGGAATAAATTGACCGAGCGACGAGGTCCTCGAATCGGCCGCGCTGCGGTATGCGGGGAACTGAAGAGGCCGCCCGCGAACAGACCACCACCAGCCGGAGCCGGCAAGAAGCAGCAACTTGGCTCCGCACTGCCCGCATGAGACTCGCCGACCGCGCGTCAGCCGCTGAAGGGCGGTTACGCCTCCCCGAGCGCGGCCTGCACCCGCCCGGCCCCTCGCGCAACCGCGCGGTCATGTACCGGACCCTCTGCTCCCGGGTCTCCAGCCGACCGAGCGCCGACGGCAGGACGAGGTAGGAAATCCCAGCCCGGTCTCCCGCGAGCGGGAACCGCGCCCGGTCACCAGTCCTCATATGCACAAAGACCCGTACTCCCAGGAGCACCAGTGTCCTCCGCATCATCGTCTGCCGGCACACGCCTCGTCCTGGCGGCTGCCCTCCTGCTGCCGCCCGCCTTCCTCAGCGCGTGTTCCGCCGTCGGCGGCGATGGCTGCCACAACACGGCCGCCGACCTGAAGCGACTGGCCAAACAGCCGCTGCTCAGCTCGGCACCCGCGCACGCCTCGGCGCCCGCCAACTACCGCGGCGTAGGCGTGACCACGGGATGCGACGACGACAGCAGCGGAGCGCCTTGGCTGCACGCGGACCGCCTGTACGCCTTCCCGGGCAAGCCGGACGACGTCATCGCGTACTACACCAAGACAGCCGCCGCGGCCGGATGGAACTTCGAGCGGGACCCCGACCCCAACGCACCGTCCACCACGGTGGAAGGTGCCTGCTGGACCAGAACCGAGCAGCACCGGCACCTACTGCTCAACCTCGACCTCCACGCCAAGGGCTTCTCACCCGAGCCCAAGGTCGGCGCAGGTCTCGCCTACTCGGTATCGGTCGGCAGCCGGCGGGGTGGCGGCAAGGAGACCTGCTGGCGCTAGGACCCGTTTTGAACGGTCTTGGTGTGCTGGGTTGGCTGTTCGGGGTAGTCGCGGGTGGCAACCCAGATGATGAGGTCGTTGGCGATGCCGCCGCCGATGTCTGTGTCGGCGGTGACCTGGTGTTCTCGTCGGGCGCTGTCGCGCAGGACGATCTCGTAACCTCCCTCGTCTAGGACCACCACAGAGGCATTCCAGGCGGGATCGTCCTCGTCGGGCCGGATGACAGGGAACGTGTTGTCATGCCGTTCAGTTCACCGATCAGGTTGAGCAGAGCCTCCTCGGACGGGGCGTCGATATTGGCGTCCATTCTCGCTGTCGGCGCGGCAGTAAGGCGTCTGCATCATTCGTTCCCCCACGGTCACCAACTCCGGGCTTCTCCAATCCCGTCGGCGGCGACCAGCAGCGGGCGCCGGCCTATCGGTCCGCAAGGAGTGGCGTAACGATGGTCCTGATCTGCTGTTCCGTGACGCCGCCGGAGGCGGAGGCGGCGATACGGCCCTTGCGGTCCAGGAACACCGTGTACGGGAGGCCGACTTGGCTGACTGTTCCGCGGGGGATGCGCAGGGCCTGCTTGCCACGTGCGTCGATGAGGGTCGGGTAGTCGAGGTGATGCCCGCGGATGAAGGAGAGCGCGGTGGACGCCGGGTCCCCGCCGTTCAAGCCAATGATCTGGAGCCCTTGCCTGCCCAGTGCTTTCTGTGTGCGGGCCAGGCCGGGGGATTCGACGCGGCAGGGGCCGCACCAGGAAGCCCACGCGTTCAGCACCACGACCTTCCCCTTGAACGCGTCCAGCCGGACCGGGCGGCCGTCGGCTCCGTCGCCCTGGAGTGCGGGCATGGCCTGGCGGTGGGATACGGGCCAACTGCGGACGCCGTCCTTCAATGTGGCGTCGTCGGTGGAGCGGTGAGGGCTGGTGCAGCCGGAGACGAGGGCCGCCGCGCACACGGCCGTCCAGGCGGCCCGTCTGATCTTCATAAGCCGTGAGTATGGCAAGCCGACCGGAGCGTACGGACGCCCGCCCCGGGTGTGGATGAAGCGGCACGTTTGACGGCAGGGCCGCCCGCCTTCGTCCCAGCCATGCATCAACTCCCTTATTCTTCCGCCCCATTGTGGCTGGGCGCTCATCCATGCCGCGCGCACTTGTCGGCGCGGCCCTCCCTTCGATGCTGGTGGTCCGACCCGCTGAGTTGACGGTCCGTCGGCTGACTTACGGTTCATCACGTGGTGAACCGATCTGTGCGTAACCGGATCCTGTTGGCCGGCCTCGTGACGCTGGCCGTACTGGGTGTGTGCTTGGCCGTCACGGGCGGCGAGAGTGGCCCCGAGGCGGCCCCGCACGCTCGTGATGCTGCTTGCGGGGCTGCGGCAGGGAAGCTGCCCGACAAGATCGCCGGACTGGAGCGTGACCACACGGATGTCGCCGGAGCGGCGGTGTGGGGCGGCGGCAAGATCGTCGCCCGTTGCGGGATTCCGATGCCCGCCAAGACGCCGGACGCGTGTGCGACGGTGAACGGAGTCGACTGGGTGTGGCACTACGGGCAAGGCGGCGACGGCCGCGACCTGCTTGTCACCTACGGACGCTCTCCCGGACTGGAGGTGACGGTTCAGCGCGGTGCACCGTCGGATGCGGCGCTGGTCGAACTGACGAAGGCCGCTTCGGCATTGCCGCGGCACCGTAAGTGTCTGGATTCCCAGGGGACTTGAATCAGTCGGCCACCGGCCGTGTCCACGTCGGCTGCGCCACCGTTGTAAGCCTCGCCGTCCTCGCCGTCCTCGCCCCAGCCGTCCACGCCGCCGCCAGGGTCGCCAAGGTGCAGAACCTGCGCGCGGACCGATCCGCATTCCTGGCGACCCTCGCCACCGGCCCCCGTTGCGGTCAACTCTGTGCCGGCGGGCGCACGCCGTCCCGCTCACGCAACACGCCCTTGATGACCTTTCCGCCAGCGTTACGCGGGAGTTGGGAGACGACCGCCAGCGCCTTCGGCATCTTGAAGGAGGCGAGTCTTCCGTCGAGGAAGGTGGTCAGGTCGCGGAGGGACAGGTCGGTCTCCGGCGCGAGCGTGGTGTACGCCACCGGGACCTGGCCCCAGCGTTCGTCCGGCCTGCCGATCACCGCTACCTCCAGTACGGCGGGGTGTTCGGCGATGGCGTTTTCCACTTCTGCGCAGTAGATGTTCTCGCCGCCGCTGATGATCATGTCCTTCTTGCGGTCGGCGACCCAGATGAAGCCCTCCTTGTCCTGCCTGACCAGGTCGCCGGAGTGGAACCAGCCTCCGTAGAAGGCGTCCGCGGTTTCCTCGGGCTTGTTCCAGTAGCCCTGGGTCACGGTGGGGCCGCGGTAGACGATCTCGCCGACTTCGCCGAGGGCCACGTCGTTCATGGAGGCGTCGACGATGCGGTACTGGATCGTCGGGATCGGGCGGCCTACCGAGCCAAGCTTGCGGAGCGCGTCCTCGCCGCGGAGGACGCACGTGATCGGGGAGGTTTCCGTCTGGCCGAACACCGCGACATTGAGGGCCTTGGGGAACTTCTCGCTCATGGCTCGGAGCGTCGCGTCGCTCGCCGGTGCGGCTCCCCAGCTGATGACGCGCAGCTTGAGGTCGCGCTGGTCGATGTCCGGCTGGGCGCAGATCAGGTCCCACTGTTGCGGGACGTTGAAGACGATGGTCGCGCCCTCGCGTTCGTACGCGTCCAGTACGGCCTTCGGGTCGAAGGACCCGAGCGGGTGGATCACCACCGTGCCGCCGACCAGGACGTTCGCGACGATCGAGCCCAGGCCCGCGATGTGGAAGAACGGTGCGGTCAGGAAGCCGATGTCGGAGTCGTCGAAGATCTCCATCGCCCGGATGCAGGTGATCGCCTGTACCTGCATGTTGCGGTGGGTGAGCAGCACGCCCTTCGGCCGGCCGGTGGTGCCCGAGGTGTACATGATCAGCGCGGTGGACTCCTCGCTGACGTCGGGCAGTTCCATCGGCTCGTACGCGGCCAGAAGGGGCTCGTAGGGCGCGTAGCCTGCGTGGCCCTCGTATGCCTCGTGGTCAGCGGGCTCCCCGATCCGCTTCGACTCGCTCGAACCCAGCTCGTCGATGACGATCACCGTCGTGATGGACGCGGCATTGGGCGTCGCCTTCAGCAACGGCAGCAGCTTCGCGTCGACCACGACCGCCGACGGCGTGCAGTCGGCCAGGATGTAGCCGATCTCCGGCGGTGCGAGGCGGAAACTGAGCGGTACGGCCATGGCTCCCAGGCTGTTCGCCGCGAACACGCTCTCCACGAACCAGGGGTGGTTCAGGGTGAGCAGGGCCACCCGGTCGCCCGCCCGTACGCCTCGGTCGGCGAGTGCGGCCGCCAGTTGCAGTGACCGTCGTGACAGCTGAGCCCAGGTCGTCGTGGCCCCGAGGTAGCGCAGTGCGGGCTTGTCGGGCCGCATCATCGCGTGGGTGGCCGCCTGCGCCATCCAGTGGTGACGGAAGGACCAAGCGGGAGCCGTGTCGGTGGGCATGCCACTCCTCGGGTTCCGGGTGCGGGAGGTGCGTGGGGTGCGGGTGGGGTGAGGCGGGGTGACGTGGGGTGGGTTTCGGGGGTGGGAGCGTGCGTCATTATGCCTGCGGCGGCGCCGGCCAAGAAGGGTTTTGTTAATGGAAAATCACATGGGAAGGGGTGAGGGAGCCGCGTGCCGGGTCACCGGCGTCACAGTGGTTTCTGGCCCTCGATCGTCTTGTGATTCACTGGCGCGCATGGCCCTGTCTCCTCGTCCGTCTGCCCGCCGGTGAACGCCGAGCCCATGCCGGTGAACGCCGAGTCCATGCCGGTGAACGCCGAGCCGATCGCGGCCACGCGCCCGCGCAACCGTCGGCAGCTCATCGTCGAGGCGGCCGGGCGAGTGTTCAGCGAGCGCGGCTACCACGCGGCGTCCATGGAGGAGATCGCCTCCGGCGTGGGGATCAGTGCCGCGGCTCTGTATCGGCACTTTCCCAACAAGTACGCCCTCTTCGCCGAGTGCGCGAACGGTACGGTCGGCCGACTTGTCGCCGCGCTCGAGGAAGTGCCGGCCGAGGCAGGTCTCGAGGAGGTGCTCGCCGCCGTCACTCAGGTCACCGTCGCCCAGCGTGCGTCGGGTGGCCTGTATCGGTGGGAGGCCCGGTATCTCGAGCGTGAGGATCGTCGGCATCTTTCGGCGAAGTTCGCGCGCGTCGTCGAGCGGGTCACCGAAGCGGTGCGGCGCGAGTCCCCCTCCGGGGATGCCGAGTTGCGCGCCGCCGCGGCCCTCGGTGCCATCGGGTCCATCACGATGCATCACGTCTCCATCGCCCAACGTCGGGTTGAGGAACTGCTGTTGGCCTCCTCTCTGCGTGTGGCCACGAGCGACCTCGCCGCTGGTGTCAGCGGCCCGCGCTCCGTCGAACTGCCCGTTCAACCCGTGCCCCGCACCCGGCGCGCGGAGATCCTGGCCGCCGCCGTACCGCTGTTCGCGCGCGACGGGTTCGTCAAGGTCACCAACGGGCAGATCGCGGAGGCGGTCGGGCTGGCCCCCTCCGCGATCTACCGGCACTACCCCACCAAGGTGGACATCCTGGTGGCCGCATGCCTGCAGGCGGCGGGTCTGCTGGCCCAGGCGGTCGAGCAGAACCTCAACGAGGTGAGCGACCCGCACGACGCCGTGGTCGCGCTGGCGTCGACGTACGTGGCCTACAGCTTCGAGCACACCGAACTCACCAGCGTCGCCGAGGCCGAGGTCGCCGGCCTGCCGGACCACCTGCGGCAGCCCCTCATCCTCGCGCAGCGTGAGCACATCGCCGTGTGGGAGCAGCAACTGCGGCTCGTACGAACGGAGTTGGATCCACGGCAGGCTCGAGTCCTGGTGCATGCGGGGTTCGGAGTCGTGGTCGAGGCCGGCCGTCGGCTGCATTGGCAGGACACGCGTGAACATCGCGACGCCGTCACCGCTCTGGTCGTGGGCGCGTTGGGCCTGGAGTAGCCGAGTACGCGCCAAGGCAGCTGCTCGGCCGGTTCCTCCGTCTCACGCCCCCGGCCGGTTCGCCGTAGGAAGCGTGATCGGCGTCTGCGTCGCCGACGTCCCGTTGTTCAGGTACAGCATCGCGATGCCGCGTATGAACTGGTCGAACAGGTAGAAGCCGTCGGGGACGGTGGACGACGTCCCCTCGCGGAACTGGACGTATGCCGGCCAGGCTGCCTTGATCAGCGTCCGCGAGACCAGATCGTGGGGCAGGCCGAGCCAGTCGGAGTACTTGTCGCCGATCAGGTAGCGGACCATCTCGCTGACGAAGCCGGTGTCCAGGCCCAGGACGGGATCCTCGACGTACCCGAGCAGCGTCTTGGCCAGGCTGATGCCCTCGCTCGTGGGGGCGACGACCGGCCACAGCATCTGGGTCGCCTGCGCTTGCGCGTCGGACCAGCTGGCCGGGATGAACTGCTCCTGGACGCCCAGCAGATGGAGGGCGACCTGCCAGGCGTGCAGGTCCGCGGCCTGCTCCGTGGCCGACAGCTTCACGCCCCACTTCTGCATGTTGTTGTGCGCGACGGTGGCCACGGAGTGGAACGTGATCAGGATGTCGCCGTTGCTGATCGGCTTCGGCTCGTCCGCGGTCGCCATGTAGTGCGACGAGGTCGGCAGCAGGTTGCGGACGGCCGAGTGGACCAGGCGCGTCTTGTTGGCGCTGACGACGAAGTGGCCTCCGGGCTGCCAGGCGGTCTCGCTGTGCAGGTCGTAGCCGAAGGTGAAGGTCTTGGCCGCGCGGGCCTTCATGTCGGCGCCGCCGGCGGACCAGTAGACCGCCCTGGACTCCCGCGGGATCACGGTGCTCAGGATGCCGCTGCCGAGGCTCTCGGACACGAACAGATAGCTGCTCAGGCGCTTGTAGAGCTTCTCCGATGCGGCGAGCAGGGCGGGGTCGGCCCACGACGGCAGCCGGTTGACCTCCTTGAGGTAGGCGGTCAGGTAGTCCGGCATGCCGGACGGCAGGGCGTCGCTGTTGTCCGCCCACGACTCCCAGGCCTTGTTGACCGCCGGGATCGAACCGTCGGCGAGGAGCCGGGCCGCGACTTCGTCCGCCGTGGGGTCCCAGACCGAGAACGGGTCGGTGACCGAGTCGGTGCCGGCGATCGAGCCCGACGACGACCAGGACCAGGCCTGGGACACGTCCGTCACGCCCACGAGGCCCAGCGCGGCGCCGAGCGTCAGGATGCGCCTTCTGCTGAGATTTCCCATTTACTTACCCACTTTCGAAGCGGAGCGGATGGCAGCTGTCACCTGCGCCTGAAGGCGACCTGACGCACAGGGTGCGAGCTGGCTTCATGGTTGCCCATGGATGTGATTTCTGATTAACATAACGATGCGTTACCTCGACGGCAAGACCTCTGCGCGCCCCGTGGAGCCACCGCATCCGTCCGGCACCCCAAGGAGCCTCATGAGCACGGAGCAGGACCAGATCGAAGCGCCTCCGCCGACGCCCTGTGAGGCGACGAGGCCTCGACCCGCATGGGTGACCGACGAACTGATCGGGCAATGGACCGCATGGATCCACCGGGCCGAGACGCGCGAAGTGAACGACAAGGCAGCGCCGTTGACGGCCCTCGCCCCCTACGACCTCTCCCCGATCGCCCCCGTCCCCTCCTGCACCCCCCAGGACGTCGAGTCCGCGGCCGCCGCAGCCCGCGCCGCCCAACTCGACTGGGCCCACACCCCGATCGCCCGCCGCGGCGCCGTCGTACTCGCCTTTCACGACCTCCTCCTGGAACGCCAGGACCAGGTCCTCGACCTCATCCAGTGGGAGACCGGCAAGGCGCGCTACCACGCCTGGCAGGAGGTCGCGCAGGTCGCGGCCATCGCCCGGCACTACGCGCGCCGCGCCCGCCGCTACCTGTCCACCCGTCACGTACGCGGGATGGTGCCCGGCCTGACGAAGGTCAAGGAAGTCCGGGTGCCCAAGGGCGTCGTCGGCGTCATCTCCCCCTGGAACTACCCCCTCTACCTCGGAGTCGGCGACGTCCTCCCGGCCCTCCTCGCCGGCAACGCCGTTGTCTCCAAGGCGGATTCGCAGGCTGTCCTGACCATGCTGTGGACGCGTGCCCTGCTCGCCGAAGCCGGTCTGGCCGCCGATCTGTGGCGGATCGTGGCCGGAGACGGAGCCGTGGTCGGGACGGCCGTCGTCGACACTTCCGACTTCGTCTGCTTCACCGGCTCGACCGCCACCGGACGTGCCGTCGCCGAGCGGGCCGCCCACCATCTGGTCGGCGCCTCACTCGAACTCGGCGGAAAGAACCCCCTCATCGTGCGCGCGGACGCGGACGTCACCGCCGCGGCGGCGGGCACGGTCGTCTCCGCCTTCGCCAACACCGGCCAGATGTGCATCCACACCGAACGCGTCTACGTCCACGAGCAGGTCTACGACGCCTTCCGCGACGCGCTCGTACAGGCGACGAAGGCGTTGCGCCTCGCACCGGCCTACGACTACTCGGCGGACATCGGCTCACTCGTCTCATCGGCCCAACTCGCCGCCGTTCAGGACCATGTCGACGAGGCGGTGGCCAAAGGCGCGACCGTACTCATCGGTGGCCGGACCCGGCCGGACATCGGCCCGCTGTTCTACGAACCGACCGTCCTCGAAGGCGTCACCCCCGAGATGGCCGTCTGCACGGCGGAGACCTTCGGCCCGGTCATCGCGCTTTACCCTTACGGCACCGACAACGACGCGGTGCGGCTCGCCAACCAGGGGACCTACGGCCTGTCCGCGTCGATCTGGTCCAAGGACACCCGCGAGGCCGACCGGATGGCCGGGCTGATCCGCGCCGGATCGGTCAACATCAACGACGGCGCCGCCGCCGCGGCCGGCAGCATCGAGGCCGGTATGGGCGGCATGGGCGACAGCGGACTCGGCCGACGCCACGGCGCCGAGGGGATCCGCAAGTACACCGAGAGCCAGACCGTCGCCGTACAGCGCCTCATGCCGCTCGGCCCTTCACCCGAACAGCCGGTGGAGAGCTTCGTCCGCCGCACCAACGGCCAACTGGCCCTGCTGCGAAAGCTGCGTGTGCGATGAGCGACCACGAAATGACGCCGTCCGTTGTAGAGCGGTGGCGCACCCTGCGCACAGCAGCCGGCCCCATCGACCCGACCGAACTCGACGCGTTGTGGGCGGACCTCAAGTCAGTTGACGTATCGTCAATCCTGGGCTCCTGGCGTGGGTTTGCGTTCCCCACGGGCCACCCCGTCGAGCGAGTCCTGGCCCGCAGCCGGTGGCACGGCAAGCGATTCCTCGCCCTCGATGACGCCCAACCCCTCATCTGCCGTGCGGAGGACAGCGAGGGCGGCGGGCTCTACTCCGACACCACCTCCGGCCGCGGCGAAGCCAGCCTCTGGAACATCGAGTTCCGCGGCGAGGTCACCGCCACGATGGTCTACGACGGCATGCCGGTGTTCGACCACTTCAAGCAGGTCGACGACGACACCCTCATGGGCGTGATGAACGGCAAGGCGGCCACCGTGGCCCCCGACGGCCACCTCTTCTACTTCGGCCTGGAGCGCGAGTGAAAATCTCCGCGCTGCTCACGCGCGGCACCGCGCCCAGCGAACTCGTCGAGGCCGAACTGGACGACCCACGCCCCGACGAGGTGATCGTCCGGATCGAGGCGGTCGGTGTGTGCCACACCGACCTCGTCACCCGCACCGAGCTCGGCGACCAGCCGGCGGTCCTCGGCCACGAGGGCTGCGGCACGGTCGAGCGCGTAGGCTCGTCCGTCGATCAACTCGCCCTCGGGGAAAGGGTTGTGATCTCCTTCGCCTCGTGCGGAGGCTGCACCCAGTGCCGGGCCGGCCACCCGGGATACTGCGCCTGGGCGACCGCCCTCAACGGCTCCGGACGACGCCTGGACAAGTCCTCGACCCTACGCGTCCGCAACGAGCCGGTCTTCAGCTCCTTCTTCGGCCAATCTTCTTTCGCCACGGCCGCGTTGATGGCCGCCGCGTCCTGCGTTCCGGTCGGCGACGTACCGCCGGAAGCCGTCGCACCCCTGGGCTGCGGCTTCCTCACCGGCGCGGGCGCGGTCCTCAACGTCCTGCGACCCCGGCCCGGTGACCGCCTGCTGGTGATCGGCGCCGGCGGCGTGGGCGCCGCCGCAGCGCTCACGGCTCGCTCCGAAGGCGTCGAGGTCATCGTCGCGGAACCCGTCGCCGCACGCCGAGCCCTCCCCGCCCGGTACGGCGTCACGGCCGTAGCGTCGCTGGACGATCCGATCCCACCGGTGACCCACGCCCTGGACACCACCGGCAGACCCGGGTCCATCGCCCGCGCACTCGCCCTGCTCCAGCCGCGCGGGGTGCTGGCCCTGGTCGGGCTGGGCCCGGCCGAAGTCACCTTCGACGTAAGGACGTTGATGCTGCGCGGGCTCCACGTACGCGGCTGCGTGGAGGGCGACGCCGATCCGTCGGTCCTGATCCCCGAACTCATCCAGCGCTACCGATCCGGCCTCCTGCCCCTCGACCAGCTGGTGACCACCTACCCCCTGGCCGCATTCGACCGGGCCGTGGCCGACCAGCAGGCCGGCCGGACGCTCAAGCCGGTGCTCGTGCCGACGAGTTGAACCCACAGCCGCCGGCCGCCCCTCGCTCGCGCCCTTCACCCCACCGACCGCGATCTGGAACAGGAACCTTCATGGCCGATGTGATCTCCGCGAAGCGGTCCCTCTACGACGACGAGCACGAACTCCTCCGCGAGACGGTCCGCGCGTTCGTCGACAAGCACGCCGCCCCGCACGCCGAGCGCTGGCGGGCCGAGGGCAAGGCCGACCGCCGGCTGTTCGAGGAGGCCGCCCGCGCAGGCATTCTCGGCTTCAACATCCCCGAGGAGTACGGCGGTGGGGGTGTCACCGACTTCCGCTTCAACGCCGTGATCGGTGAGGAGTTCTCCCGTCATCCCGTCTCGGACGGGCTCGCCGGGGTGGCGCTGTCCAGCGACATCGTCGTGCCGTACTTCACCGACCTCACCAACGAAGAACAGAAGGCCCGCTGGCTGCCCGGCATCGCCGCAGGGGAACTCGTCGTCGCCGTAGCGATGACCGAGCCCGGCACCGGCAGCGACCTGGCCGGCATCAGCACCGCCGCCGTCCGCGACGGCGACGACTACGTCGTCAACGGCAGCAAGGTCTTCATCTCCAACGGCCAGAACGCCGACCTCGTCGTCACCGCCGTCCGCACCGGCCCGGACCGCCACGGCGGGATCAGCCTGCTGGTCGTCGAGGCCGACCGCCCCGGCTTCTCGCGCGGACGCAACCTGGAGAAGATCGGCCTGCACGCCCAGGACACCAGCGAGTTGTTCTTCCAGGACGTGCGTGTGCCGGCCGCCAACCTCCTCGGCGAGGAGGGCTCCGGCTTCCAGGCCCTCATGCGCAACCTGCCGCAGGAGCGGATCTCGATCGCCGCCAACGCCGTGGCCTCCATCGAGGGAGTCCTCGAACGCACCCTGGAGTACGTCAAGGAGCGCAAGGCGTTCGGCAAGCCGATCGGCTCCTTCCAGAACACCCGCTTCGAACTGGCCGAGATGGTCACCACCGCCCGGGTCGGCCGCGCCTACCTCGACGACCTGCTCGCCCGGCACACCCGCGGCGAACTGACCGCGGTGGACGCCGCGGCCGCGAAGTTCTGGGCGACGGAACAGTACGTCGCCATCGTCGGCCGCTGCCTCCAACTCCACGGCGCCTACGGCTACATGCTCGAGTACCGCATCGCGCACGACTACCTCGACTCGCGCATCACCACCATCTACGGCGGCACCACCGAGATCATGAAAGAGATCGTCGGCCGCGACCTGGGCCTGTAGCCATCGGCCCCCACCCCTCTTCGCCCCCGCCTCCGCATCAAGAAAGGGTCCGTCGTGCCCGACGCCTACCTCTACGACGCCGTCCGCACCCCGCGCGGCAAGAACCGCGGCGGCGCCCTCCACGGCACCAAGCCCGTCGACCTGGTCGTAGGACTGATCCACGCGATCCAGGAGCGCACCCCCGCCCTCGACCCGACCCGCATCGACGACATCGTGCTCGGCGTGGTGTCCCCGGTGGGCGAGCAGGGAGGCGACCTCGCCCGCACCGCCGCCCTGGTCGCCGGACTGCCGCACACGGTGGCCGGAGTCCAGATCAACCGCTTCTGCGCCTCGGGCCTGGAAGCGGTCAACCTCGCCGCGCAGAAAGTCGCTTCGGGCTTCGAGAGCCTAGTCCTCGCAGGCGGCGTCGAATCGATGTCACGGGTTGCGATCGGCTCGGACGGCGGGGCCTACGCACAGGACCCCACCACCGCCTACGACGCCTACTTCGTGCCCCAGGGCATCGGCGCCGACCTGATCGCCACCCTGGAAGGCTTCGGCCGCGAGGAGGTCGACGCCTACGCCGCCCGCTCGCAGGAACGGGCCGACACCGCCTGGCGTGAAGGCCGCTTCGCCAGGTCGATCGTGCCCGTACGCGACCTCAACGGCGTCCTCGTCCTCGACCACGACGAACACCGCCGTCCCGGCACCACCGTCGAGAGCCTCGCCTCGCTGCCCGCGTCCTTCGCCGCCGCCGGCGCGCAGGCCGGCTTCGACGCGGTCGCGTTGCAGAAGTACCACCACCTGGAGCGCATCGACCACGTGCACCACGCCGGCAACAGCTCCGGCATCGTCGACGGCGCCGCGCTGACGCTGATCGGTACCCGGGAGATCGGCGAGCAGCTCGGCCTCGTCCCGCGCGCCCGCATCGTGGCGACCGCCGTCACCGGCGCGGAGCCCACCATCATGCTCACCGGTCCCACACCGGCCACCAGGAAGGCGCTCGCGGCCGCCGACCTGGACGTCGACGACATCGACCTGTTCGAGCTGAACGAAGCCTTCGCCGCCGTCGTCATGAAGTGGCAGCGCGACCTCAAGGCCCCCGACGAGAAGGTCAACGTCAACGGCGGCGCAATCGCCCTCGGCCACCCCCTGGGCGCCACCGGAGCCATGATCCTCGGCACGCTTCTGGACGAACTGGAACGCACCGGCGGACACCGCGGCCTCGCGACGCTCTGCGTCGGCGCGGGGATGGGCATCGCCACCGTCATCGAGCGCCTCTGACGCAGAGAAGAGAGCCACAGACACATGACCACGACCACAACCACGACGACGTCCACGACCAAAACCGACTCCGCCCTCACCTATGCCCGAGACGCGGACGGCGTCGTCACCCTCACCCTGGACGACCCCACCTCCTCGGTGAACACCATGAACGACGCCTTCATGACCGGCCTGGAGCGCTGCGTCCCACGCCTCGAGTCCGAACGCGACGACATCACCGGCGTACTCCTCGTCTCCGCCAAGAAGACCTTCTTCGCCGGCGGCGACCTGAACCGGCTGCGCGCGGGCAGCGCCGACAAGGCGGCCGAGGAGACCGCGTACATCAACCGTATGAAGGGCTGGATGCGCCGACTGGAGCAACTCGGCAGGCCCGTGGTCGCGTTGCTCGACGGCACCGCGCTCGGCGGCGGCCTCGAAGTCGCCCTCTGCGCCCACCATCGCATCGCCACCGACCTGCCCGGCAGCCGCTTCGGCCTGAACGAGGTCAGCTTCGGACTGCTTCCCGGCGGCGGAGGCATCACTCGCACCGTCCGCATGTTCGGCCTGCACAAGGCGCTGTCGGAAGTGATCCTGCCCGCACGGAAGTTCACGCCACAGGCGGCTCTCGCTCTCGGCCTCGTGGACGAGTTGGCCGTGGACCCGCAGGAGGCCGAGACGCGGGCCCGTGCCTGGATCGCCGAACACCCCGACGCGCGACAGCCCTGGGACGCCGAGGGCTTCGGCCTCCCCGGCGGAGACGTCCGCAGCCCAGCGGTCGCCGCGACCCTGCCCGCCCTGTCGAGCCTGTTGCGCCGGCAGACCAAGGGCGCACCGATGCCCGCGCCGCGCGCCGCACTCGCCGCCGCCGTCGAGGGCGCCTACGTCGACTTCGACACCGCCTCCCTGATCGAGACCCGGTACCTGGTCAGCCTGCTGACCGGCCAGGTCACCAAGAACATGATCAAGGCGTTCTTCTACGACCTCCAGCACATCACCTCGGGCGCCGGCCGGCCCCAGCACTTCGAGCGCCACACCACCCGCAAGGTCGGCGTCATCGGCGCGGGCATGATGGGAGCGGGCATCGCCCACGTCAGCGCGAAGGCCGGAATCGACGTCGTCCTCAGGGACGTCACGCTCGACGCCGCGGAGCGGGGCAAGGACTACGCCCGCGCCCTGGAGGCGAAGGCGATGGCAGCGGGCCGCACCACGCAGGACGCATCCGACGCCCTCCTCGAACGGATCCAACCCACCGCCGACGCCGCGGACTTCACCGCGGTGGACCTCGTCATCGAGGCGGTCTTCGAGTCGGTACCGCTCAAGCAGCAGGTCTTCCGGCAGATCCAGGACGTCGTGGAACCCGACGCGGTACTCGGCTCCAACACCTCCACCCTGCCGATCTCCCTGCTGGCCAAGGGAGTTGAGCGCGAGGGCGACTTCATCGGCATCCACTTCTTCAGCCCGGTGGACAAGATGCCCCTGGTCGAGATCGTCCGCGGCGAGCAGACGAAGGACGCGACCCTGGCCAAGGTCTTCGACTACGTCCTGCAGATCGGCAAGACGCCCATCGTCGTCAACGACTCGCGCGGCTTCTTCACCTCACGCGTCATCGGCCGCTTCATCGCCGAGGCCGTCGCGGCCGTGGGGGAGGGCGCCGAACCGGCGAGCATCGAGCAGGCCGCGCTCCAGGCGGGCTATCCCGCCGGCGCCCTCCAACTCCTCGACGAACTCACCCTGTCGCTCACCCAGAAGATCCGCATCGAGACCCGCGCCGCCGAGGAAGCCGAAGGCAGGACCTGGGTGGCGCACCCGGCGGACGAGGTCGTCGACTGGATGCTCGAACAGGGACGGATCGGCCGACGCGAGCGCGCCGGCTGGTACGACTACGACGCGTCCTCCGGCAGACGACTCGGCATCTGGCAGGGCGCCCGCGAGCGCTACGGCTCCGGACAGCGCGTACTGCCGCTCAAGGACCTCCAGGAGCGCATGCTCTTCGCCGAGGCCCTCGACGCCGTCGACTGCCTCGACGCAGGCGTCCTGACCAGCGTGGCCGAAGCGAACATCGGCTCCCTGCACGGCATCGGTTTCCCCGCCTGGACCGGCGGCGTCCTGCAGTACGTCAACCAGTACGACGGCGGGCTGCCGGGCTTCGTCGCCCGCGCCCGCGAACTCGCCGCGACCTACGGAGAACGCTTCCTGCCCCCCGCATCACTGGTGGAACGCGCCGAACGCGGTGAGTCCTTCGTATGAGGCCATGCCTTCCGCATCCCCCTCTCCGAGGCAGCCGGCCTGGGCGTCATCACGGCCCTGACCCGACCCACCCCGGCCGAGCCGGCGGTCCCGGGGCGATCCGACGCACCCGTATCGACGCCTTTCCCCGGGCCGCTCCTGCCGGACCAGGCGTAGTCTGAACGTACCGAGAGCTCTTCGCGCAGCGCGCCCGGCGGTGCCGTTCCCGGCGAGTGACGTCACGGGCGCCCGCCCTCGGCTCCCGGAACGGGACCGCACGATGGAACCCAGCAGCACCCCGGCCGAGGCCGCGTTCGCGGTCGACGCGCACACGTACCGCATGCCCCTGCCCCGCCTGGTCCTCACGCCGGGCGTCGGGCACGGCCCGCTGGACGGGGTGTGGTGGCCGCGCTGCGACGCACTGGAACTCGAGCTTCCCGCGCTCGTCGCCTCGCTGGAGCCGGGCCGGGGCACGACCGTACGCGTCACCGTGGACGCCACCCAATGGCCCGGCGCACCCCACACGGTCATGGCACCCGGTCGGGTGATCGCCGTGGAGCCGACCGAATCCGCCCGCGAGGCGCACCTGATCACCCTGGACTGCGACATCGTGGGACGCCAGGTGCTCCTGGTCGTCCCGCACAGGGAGTCTCCCGCCACAGCCGCACGGCTGCTCTCCGCCGCAGCCGACCCCACCGCGAGCACGCCGCCGACCCGCTGACGAAAACTGAGCTCTCGAAGGCAGAAATCGACAGGTGGAACGGGGAATATTCCCTCGCCGGCCGGTGGATGGCCCTTTTCCGCGGCGCACTGACGACTACGCCGTGCTACTGTCGAATCAGGTTGCAGTTGTGGTTGCCAAAAGGGTTCATTTTCCGACGGGTTGATCATCACGGCGACACGGAGTCCGCACAGGGCGGACTCTGAGCACCGTTTCCGAAGGAGAATGACATGGCCACCGGCACTGTGAAGTGGTTCAACGCCGAAAAGGGCTTCGGCTTCATCGAGCAGGACGGCGGCGGCGCCGACGTCTTCGCCCACTACTCGAACATCGCCGCCCAGGGCTTCCGCGAGCTGCAGGAAGGCCAGAAGGTGTCGTTCGACATCGCTCAGGGCCAGAAGGGCCCGACCGCCGAGAACATCGTTCCGGCCTGACACCGGCTCTGACGCATACTTCGCAGCTGGGGCCCGCACCTTGGGGTGCGGGCCCCAGCTCGTGCCATTTTCAGGGGGATTCTTTCCCGCTGTTTTTCGCTCGTTCTCGCGATTCTCTGCGCCGTTGACCGTGCTGCGGGAATTCCTTGGTACGCGCCCGCACCGAGGAAGGTTCGTAGCAATCGGGCGCGCGTTTTTCGTGCCGTATGCACCGCATCCATCACGCGCACCACCCGCACGTACGACCGCTTCGAGGGTTCTGCCCGCACCGATGCCGGCCGCCGGCCCGGGGGCGCCGTTCATCGAGCTGCGGCCTGTGCAGAGTCATCACGATCCGAACGTCAGCTCGTACCGCAGGAGGCAGCTGTGACACCCGTTCACACGCAACGACACCCGTCCGCTCCCGACGGCATGGCCAGGTTCGGGCATGTGGAAACGGCCGAGCTGCGAGTCCATGACGACATGACCGTCGAGGTGGCCCTGTCCGTCATGGCCGGTGCCGGTGTGGAGTACCTGCTGCTGTGCGACGGGGACGACGAGCGCACCGGCTCGGTCACCAGGGCCGAACTCGCCGTGCACCGCGACAGCTCCGCCTACACGGACCGCGTCCGGCTGCGGGACGTCCTCGGGGCACCGCGCCCGGTCGTGAGCCTTTCCACCTTCGCCATGTGAGGCTTCTCCCCGGGCTTCTCCTGAGGCTTCCCCCTGTGAGGCACCATGCGCCGCGTCATCGCCCGATACCCGTTCGAACATTCGGTGACCGTCGGCCGCCGCCGCTGTCCCGTGACGCAGGTCGGCGAGGTGACCGGGGCCATGTCCCGTCTTGGCTTCGCCCGCCACGGCCGCCCCGGGACCGTGCCACCGGCGGCCCCCGGTGCCCGCGACCCCGTCCAGGGAGCGTGACGTGCGGCGCCCTGGGGCGCGGCGTGCGGCGTTCGGTCGCGTGCCGTGAAGTGCTGATCGCACAGAGGAGTTGGGCCGCATGCGCCCTTGTCCCGACACGCCCGAGCGCTACCGTGTGCCGCCCGACCTGTTCGACGAGTGCCGGCTGGTGCGCGCCCACGGGGAGCTGAACCCGACCACCGTGGCGCCCCTGGCGCACGCCCTGGAGGAGGCGCGCACCGGACACGGGCGCCTCTTTCTCATCGTCGACCTGAGTGAAGTGACCCTCACCGACGGAAGCATCCTTCAGCCGCTGTGTGCGGCATGGGACGACTGCAGGGCCCGGCAGGGCTGGGTCCGGGTCGTCCACAGCAGCACGGCGATCGACCTCGTCCTGCTCGGCGGCGGCGTACTCGGCCGCTTCCCCGCCCATGCCAGCGCCCAGGACGCCTGGCGGGGGAGGGCTACGGCAGGGCGTGGCGCAGGACGCGCCCCCACATCGACGCGTACTGCCGGCGAAGAGGCCCCGTGACGTACGGCAGCCCGTACCGGGCGCAGATCTCGCGAACCCTGGGTGCGACCTCGGCGTAGCGGTTGCTGGGCAGGTCGGGGAAGACGTGGTGCTCGATCTGGTGGCTGAGGTTGCCGGTGAGGAGGTGCAGGAGCCGCCCGCCCTCGATGTTCGCCGAGCCCTGGATCTGGCGGAGATACCACTCGCCCCGGGTCTCACCCTCGATCTCGTCCTCCGTGAACGTCCGTACGTCGCCCGGGAAGTGGCCGCAGAAGATGACCGTGTGGGCCCAGACGTTGCGCAGGGCGTTCGCCGTGAGGTTGCCGAGCAGGCAGGGCAGGGCGGAGGGCCCGGCGAGGAGTGGGAAGAGGACGTAGTCCTTGGCGCACTGGCCCACCGCCTTACGGGCCAGGCCGGCGAGGTCGCCGAGAAGGGCCCGTACGCTCTTGCGCCCGGCCGGCACCGCCTCCGCCTCCAGGTCGTACAGGGCGATGCCCCATTCGAAGACCGGCGCGAGCAGGGCGGTGTAGAGCGGCTGGAACACGTACACCGGATGCCAGGGCTGGTCGGTGCTCACCCGCAGGATGGTGTAGCCGAGGTCACGGTCACGTCCGACGACATTGGTGTAGGTGTGGTGCAGGTGATTGTGGGTGCGTTTCCAGGCGTCGGCGGGGGTGGCGAAGTCCCACTCCCAGGTGGTCGAGTGGATCGCCGGGTCGCCCATCCAGTCCCACTGGCCATGCAGGATGTTGTGACCGAGCTCCATGTTCTCCAGCGTCTTGGCGACGGTGAGCATCGCGGTGCCGGCCAGCCAGGCGGGCGGCAGAAGCGAGACGGTGAGCGCGAGACGGCCTCCGGTCTCCAGGGAACGCTGCAGGGCGAGGACGGTATGGATGTAGCGAGTGTCGGTCGCGCCCCGCGATGCGACGACCTCGGAACGGATGCGGTCGAGTTCACGACCCAACGCCTCGGTCTGGTCGACTTCGTTGTTCGGCAGGGCAGTTGGTGCGGACATGGTGGGCCTCCTCGGGAGGGCCTAGACGTCGAGGACGAGCGGACCGGCGGCTCCGTTGACGCAGGTCTGGATCAACTCGCCCGGTGTTCCGTGCAGTTCGCCGGTGCGTAGATCGCGGATACGGCCGTCGAGAAGCGGAACGAGGCAACCGTGGCAGACACCCATACGGCAGCCGTACGGCATCGGCACGCCCGCGCGCTCGCCGGTCACCAGCAGTGGGCCGGATGCGGGCGCTTCGGCCTCGACGCCGCTGCGGTCGAACGACACCCTGCCGCCGATGGCAGCGGCGGACTGCGGCAGCGGCGGGACCAGCCGGAAGCGCTCCGTGTGCAGCCGCTCGCGCGCATCCGCACGCTGCCAATGGTGTTCGGCCGCGTCGAGCAGTCCCGCCGGGCCGCACATCCACGCCTCGCGCCGCCGCCAGTCGGGACAGAGCGCGGTGATGCGCTCCGGGCTGAGCCGGCCGTCCGCGCGCGTGTACGTCAGTCCGAGCCGGAACCAGGGTGACCGGGCCGCCAGTCCGGTCAACTCGTCGCGGAAAATGCACTGTTCGGCGTCGGGCGCGCTGTGCAGGAGTACGACATCACCGGGTGGCCGGCGCCGCCGTGCCAGCGTCCGGAGAATGCCCATCACGGGGGTGATGCCGCTGCCCGCCGTCACGAACAGCATCCGCTCCGGAACCGGCTCGGGCACCGTGAACTCCCCTTGTGCCGGGCCGAGTCGCAGTACCGTGCCGGGCGGAGTGCGGTGCACGAGGTGGGGGGAGACCCGTCCGCGCGGGTCCGCCTTCACGGTGAGGGTGAGCGTGTGGCCGCCGGGTCGTGCGGTGATCGAGTAGGTGCGCCAGTGCCGTACGCCGTCGATCTCCACCCCCACCGGCAGATACTGCCCGGCCCGGTGTCCGGTCCAGCCGCGCCCCGGCCGGATCGTCAGTGTGGCCGCGGCGGGACCTTCGGCGCGCACGGCGACGACCCTGCCCGCGGGCTGCCGGGCGGACAACAGCGGGTCGAGCAGGGCGAGATAGTCGTCGGGGGCCGAGGGGCTGGTCAGCGGGGAGACGACCCAGGACGCGGCCGTGAGGATCCGACCGCCGGTCCGTCCGGCACACCACCCGGTGAGCCGGTCCACGACGGGTGACGGCGACCGGAAGCTCGACACGGGCATACGGACGCCCCTTCTCATGGGTGTGGTCATCACGACGCTTCCCGGTGAGTGTCCGGGTCTCGCTGCCCGATGGGTCTCCGGGATGCGCATACGGCGGCGTGGGACCCGTCTGTCACGTACGCCCACGGATTGCCGGTGCCAGGGGCGACTACCCCGCACAAAGCGAAGCACACCGGACGGCCGGTCGACGATCGGGCGGAGACGGACTTTCGGTCACATTGCGCACGTCACCCATCGGCGGTGGCACGGAGCCCGTCCGGCGCGGGCGCGCTGACCTGGGCCGGCCCGGCATGCGCGGAAGGGCGGCCGCTTCTCGGAAGACCGAATCGCGGCGGGCGCAGGGACGCGGTCAGGAGAAAGCGGTGGAGGCGCCGATCACCCACGTCCGTCGGCCGTCACCGATGAGCATCCGGCCCGGCGGAGAGCACATTCTCTGCCGCGCGCTCCACGTCCGCCTCCGACACCAGCACCAACTGCGCGGCCTTTCCCAGGGGTACGAAGCTGTCCGCGCTCGTGACCCGGCGGATCGGGCCCGTGAATCCGGCGTCGACCAGGGCGGTGACGACTCCCTCCGAGACGCCACCCGTACGGCGGGTCTCGTCGACCACGAGGACGCGGCCCGTCGCGCGGGCCTCCCGGAGGAGGTCGCTGACGGGGAGGGGGGAGAGCCAGCGGAGGTCTACGACGCGGCAGCCGATGCCTTGTTGTTCCAGGTGGCGGGCGGCTCTCAGGGAGATGGGAACGCCGTTGCCGCACGTGACGAGGGTCAGATCGTCGCCGGAGCCGTAGGTGCGGGCGCGGCCGATCGGTACGTGCTGTGCCGGTTGCGGATATGCGGCCAGCCAGGCGTTGTCGCCCTCCTCGTGGAGGTCCCGCGTGTGGTAGAGCGCGATCGGCTCCAGGAAGGCGCAGACCGAGCCGTCCACCTTCGCCGCCGCCACGCACGTCCGCAGCATCGCGGCCGCGTCGTCGGGGCGGGAGGGGGAGGCGACGACCAGGCCCGGGATGTCGCGCAGGGCGCCGACCGCGTTGTCGTTGTGGAAGTGGCCGCCGAAGCCGCGCTGGTAGCCGTAGCCGGCGATGCGGACCACGAGCGGATTGCGGTACCGGCCCTGCGAGAAGAACTGCAACGTCGCTGCCTCGCCGCGCAGTTGGTCGGCTGCATTGTGCAGGTAGGCGAGGTACTGGATCTCCGGGACCGGAAGGAGGCCGGACAGGCCCGCCCCCAACGCGAGTCCCAGGATGGACTGTTCGTCGAGGAGCGTGTCGAAGACCCGCGCCGAACCGAAGCGGCGCTGCAGACCGCGGGTCACTCCGTACACGCCGCCCTTGCGGCCCACGTCCTCGCCGAAGACCACCATCTCCGGGTGGGTGCCCAGGAGATCGGCGAGGGTATGGGTGAGGGACTGGGCGACCGTGACGGACTCGCCCACCGGTGCGGTGGGCGGTTCGGCCGTACGGCGGGCCGTCGTCGCCACGAGGGCGGGGCGGCGAGGTGCGATGGGGGCGGTGATCTGCTCCGCCGTGGTCAGGGGCTCGCTCTCCAACGCCTCCTTGGCCACGGCGAACACCCGTCCGCCCACCTCGTCGTAGCGGTCGAGGACCTGAGGTGGGGTGAGGACTCCGGTCGCCGTGAGGAGGCGGGCCGTGGCCAGCAGCGGGTCGCGGTCCAGGTCCGCGGTGACCTCGGACGGTGTCCGGTAGGCCGCTTCGGCGTCCGAGCCCGCGTGGCCGAGGAAGCGCACCAACGACAGGTGCAGGAAGGCGGGTCGGCGGGTTCCGCGGACGTGGGCCGCCGCCTCTTGCGCCGCGTCGAAGGTGGCCTGCGGGTCGCAGCCGTCCGCGGGGAAGTAGGCGAGGCCGGGCCGGTCGCCGTACGCCTGCCGTACCCAGTCGTGGGGTGTCGGGACGCTGATGCCCAGGCCGTTGTCCTCGCAGACGAACAGGATCGGCATCGGCAGGCCCTGATAGGCCGCGTTGCAGGCGCTGTTGATCGCGCCCGTCGCCGTGGAGTGGTTGACCGAGGCGTCGCCGAAGGAGCAGCAGACGACGGCGTCTGCGGGCCAGGCGCACTCGGTGCCGAGGCGCCTGGCGCGGGCGATGCTCCAGGCCACGCCGACCGCGCGCGGGAGATGGGAGGCGATGGTCGACGTCTGCGGGATGACGGCGAGTTCGTGGCGGCCGTAGACCTTGTGCCGGCCGCCGGCGATCGGTTCGTCGGCTCCCGCGGCCACGCCCAGCAGCATGTCCCGGACCGCGTCCACACCACCCACTTGTCGGGCGCGGGCGGCGTAGAAGGCGCCGGAACGGTAGTGCAGCAGGGCCGGGTCGGTGGGGCGCAGCGCGAGGGCGAGCGCGGCGTTGCCCTCGTGGCCGCCGGATCCGATGGTGTAGTAGCCGCGGCCCTGCTGCTGCATCCAGCGCGCGGCGAAGTCGGCGTGTCTGCTGGTGAGTTGGGCGTCGAACAGCTCCAGTGCGGTGTGGGCGTCCAGGCCGCCGGCGGCCGCACGCGGCGGCGCGTCGGGAGACCGAAGACCGGCCACTGCCTCGCGGAAGTGCCGGTCCAGGTCGTCCACGGCGTTCACAGGCGGAAGGAGAGGTCGGGCTCGAGCGTGGCCACGTCCATCTGTGCCTTCTGCAGGCGCCCTGAGTAGTCCCAGTTCATCGACTGCCAGCGGGTGAACTGGTCGAGCACCCACTGCCCGGACTGCCGACTGCCGTTGCCCGACTTGCCGTTGCCGCCGAAGGGCAGGTGCGCCTCGGCGCCGGACGTCGTGTTGTTCACGCTCACCATGCCCGCCGAGATGCCGCGCCGGTACGTCCACACGTCGTGCGGATCGGTGGTGTAGATCGCGGCGGACAGGCCGTAGCCATGGGCGTTGGCTAGATCGAGGGCCTCGTCGAAGGTGCGGTAGGTGGTCACGGAGACGATGGGGCCGAAGGTCTCGTTGAGGAACAGGTCGTCGTCGCGGCGCACCCCGTCGACGATGACCGGGTGGTAGAACATGCCCGCCTCGGGGTCGCCCACGAAGCCCTTGCGCGGGTTGGCGGCGGTGATCCGGCCGACGCCGTCGGAGCCGTACGTACGGTGATGGTCCTTGATCCAGCCGAGGAAGGACTCGTAGCGCTCGGCGAAGCGCTCGTCGAGCATCGGGCCGTAGAGGACGTCCTCGAAAGCGTCGCCGACCCGGGCCGCGCGGCTCGCGGCGTCGAAGCGGGCGAGGAAGTCCTCGTGCACCGACTCGTGCACGATGAGCGTGCCGAGGGAGGTGCAGCGCTGCCCCGCGGTGCCGAAGCCGGAGAACAGCGCCCCCTCGACCGCCAGGTCGAGCTGCGCGCTCGGCGTGACCACCTGGGGGTTCTTGCCGCCCAACTCCAGGCAGGGGGTCTGGAGATGGCTGCCGCACAGGGCGCCGATCTTCTGCCCGACGACCGTGGAGCCGGTGAACCCGACCTTGTCGACGAGGCCGGCGTCGAGGGAGGCCTCCAGGCCGGCGTACGTCTGCTCGCCGTCGGCGAGGACGAGGTTGAGTACGCCGTCGGGCAGGCCGCCTCCGTGCACGAACAGGTCGAAGAGGGCCTTGGCGCCGGCGGCGGCGTACTCGGCGGGCTTCCACACCACGGTGTTGCCGGTCACGAGGGCCGGCACCAGGTACCACGACGGCACGGCCACCGGGAAGTTGCCGGCGGTGATGACCGCGACCGCGCCCATGGGGTTGCGGAAGGTGAAGAGCTGCTTGTCGGGCATCTCGGACGGCACCGTCTGGCCGTAGAGCCGGCGTCCTTCGCCCAGGAAGAAGTCGCAGGTGTCGATGATCTCCTGGACCTCGCCGAGCGCCTCGGCCAGCGGCTTGCCGATCTCCTCCGTAACGATGCGGGCGAGGCGTTCCTTGTTGGCCTCGACCAGCCGGCCGATCTTCCCGATCGCCGATCCGCGCACGGGTGCCGGGACGTCCGCCCACGCGCGCTGGGCCTCCTTCGCGGCCTTGGCGGCCTCGACGAAGGTCGAGGCGTCCCCGAGCGAGACCTCGCTGACCACCTCGGCGGTACGACCGGGATTGGGTCGCCGAAGAGTCCCGCCGGGAGCGCCGGCGACCGGGTGGCCGGCAACGATCGAGGCGACGGAACGGGCCATGTGTGTGCTCCTTGTCGGCGGGGCGGTGTTCTTGCGAGGTGTCGGGGCGGTCAGCGCAGACCGGTGAGGACCCGGTCGAGGGCGCGCAGGGCGAAGCCGAGCTCGTCCCGGGTGACGGACAGGGCGGGGCGGAAGCGCACCGTACGCTCGCCGCACGGCAAGGCGATCACCTGCTCCTCGGTTCGCAGGCGGCGCACCACGTCGTCGCGGACGCCGCCGTCCGGCAGATCGATGGCGCACATCAGTCCGCGTCCGCGTGCATTGGCCGCGACCGGTGTGTGCCGGGCTTCGAGATCACGTAGTTCGGTCAGGAACCACGCTCCCACGTCGGCGGCGTTGGCCACCAGATCGTCTCTCTCGATGATCTCCAGGATACGGCGGGCGCGCACCATGTCGACCAGGCCGCCGCCCCAGGTGGAGTTGATCCGCCCGGAGACCTGGAGGACGTTGTCGGGCACCAGGTCGACCCGGCGGCCGGCCATGATGCCGCCGAGCTGGACCTTCTTGGCGAAGGCGACGATGTCCGGCTCGAGACCGAGCTGCTGGTAGGCCCAGGTGGTGCCGGTCATCCCGACCCCGGTCTGCACCTCGTCGAGCACGAACAGCGCGTCGTACTCGTGGCAGAGCGCCTGCATCGCCTGCAGGAACTCGGGGCGCATGTGGTTGTCGCCGCCCTCGCCCTGGATCGGCTCGGCGATGAAGCAGGCGATGTCGTGCGGGTTGTCCTCGAACGCCTGGCGCGCCTGCGCGAGGGCGGCGCGCTCGGCCTCCTCGACCTCGGCGAGGTGGCGTTCGAGGGGGAAGCGGACGGCGGGTACGTCGATGCGCGGCCAGTCGAACGTGGGGAAGCGGGCCGTCTTGTTGGGCTCGGTGTTCGTCAGCGAGAGCGTGTAGCCGCTACGGCCGTGGAACGCCTTGCGGAGGTGGAGCACCTTGGTGCCGAGATCGGGGGAGCGGCCGGCGGCCTCGTTGCGGCGGCTCTTCCAGTCGAACGCCGTCTTCAGCGCGTTCTCGACGGCGAGCGCGCCGCCCTCCACGAAGAACATCCTCGGCAGGTCCGGGTCGCCCAGCACGCGGGCGAACGTCTCGACGAACTCCGCGTAGTGCGTGGTGTAGACGTCGGGGTTGGCGGGCTTGTTCGCCGCCACCTGCGCGAGCAGCGTCATGAACTCGGGGTCGTCCACGATGCCGGGGGCGTTGAGCCCGAGCGGCGCGGACGCGAAGAAGGAGTACAGGTCGAGGAACTTCTCACCGGTGCGCGCGTCCACGATCCACGAGCCCCGACTGGCGAGCGGGTCGAGCACCAGCTTGAAACCGTCGGTCAGCACATGCCGACCGAGTCTCTCGTGCACCTCGTCCGGGAGGACCGTCGACACAGCGGCAACCGTCATGGAGGCACCTACTCTCGTGAGCCGTCTACCGAAGAAACTTCGTTGAACGCGAGAATCAGCGAAAATATTTTAGATATGGGACGGGAGGGGCCGCAAGGTTTCGTGCAGTGGTGGGTGTGGGTGTGTCGGGCGGGGGTGCTGACCGCTTGGCGGCGGAGCTGCCGGCGGGCTTGGCGGGGACCCGGCTGCGGACCTGGGGAAGCCGGCGGGAGGGGGGCGACACGGGCGCCGTCAGTAGATGATCGACACCATCTGGCACGCGGCCTCGGCGAGTCGCCGATCTCCGTGCACGTGGGCGCGGGCCAGGGCGTCCGCGGGATCGATGCCCCGCGTGGCCAGCCGCCAGACGGTCTCCGTGTCCAGCAGTACGGCCGCGGCCGGCCGGCCGCTCGACGCTTCGGCCAGCGACCATCCCTCCGCCGTGGCGGTCGCCGTCCAGCTGCCACCGCCGGAGCCCTCGGCGACCACTTGGACCTGCGTCCCGGCGGGCGCGGACGTGTGGCGGAGCGTGTGGGGCAGGGCCCGCATGAAGGTGTCGAGGACCATGGCCAGGGCGCGCGGGTCCGGGTCGGTGTCACGGCCGGCGGCGTGGCGGATCTGCTGCCGGTGGGTCCAGTGCTCGGTGAATTCCCGGGCGATGTCCAGCCACGCCGGCGCGGGGTCGACGCCTGCCCACGACACGCCCAGAGCGGCGGCCGCGGCAAGGTCGGCCGTGGCGAATCGTCGGGCGAGCCGGGTGCCGGCCTCCGCCAGAGCGTCGATGAGTGAAGCAGGGCTGTCGTCGGCGTGCAGCTCGACCCATTCCTGATTCGTGCGGTGGATGAACGCCTCGAGCGTCTCGCCGTCGGCGAGGCCGTTCCGGTGGTCGTGGCCGAGGCGGCCGTAGTAGTCACCCAGGAGATGGGTGGCGACGTCGTGGACCGTCCAGTGCCCGGCCGCCGGCCTGCTCCAGTCGGCGGGTGCCAGACCACGCAGGGTACTGAGCAAAGACCTGAGCTCCGGACCGAACATCGCACGGGCGTCGACGGGGTCGCCCAGCCAGGGGATGTCGGCCGCGCCGTTGGACTCGGAACTCATGGCGGAAGCCTGGCAGGCAGGAACCGCGGCCGCCATCGAATACCCGCGGCCGGTGCCCCCGCGCGCCCACGCGCGCCGGGAACGATCGTCAATTACAAGTTGACGATAGAGAATCGTCAACTTAAGATTGACGCATGAGTCCACTCGACATCAGCCTCGCCGACCTGATCGCACGGCTCGACGAGGAACTCCCTGAGGCCGACCAACTGGCCCGTATCAGCGAGGCGCGACTCCGCGCCCAGACCCTGTCCGACCTCGGTGACCAGCTCATCGACCACTACGTCAGCAAGGCCAAGCGGGACGGCGCGTCGTGGACCGAGATCGGCGACGCCATCGGGGTGTCCAAGCAGGCCGCCCAGCAGCGCCACGCGCCCGCTGCGTTCGAGCGGTTCACCAACCTGAACCGGCACAGCATCGTGCTGGCGCAGGAGGCGGCGCGGACGCACAAGCACGACTTCATCGGCACCGAACACATGCTGCTCGGCCTGCTCGGCGAACCGCGGGGCCTGGCGTACGAGGTGCTGGTGGCGAAGACCGGGTCTGAGCAACGTATCCGCGAGGCGATCGAGCAAGCGCTGGCGCCGGCGGGGAAGAAGGCTCTGCGGGGGCACATCGCCTTCCGGCCCGAGAGCAAGGAAGCGATCGAGCAGGCACAGCGTGCCGCGGCCGACCTCGGCCACGACTGGGTCGGCACGGAACACACCCTCCTGGGCCTGATCCGCACCGAACAGGGCCTCGCCGCCCAGATCCTGCGCAACCTCGGCTTCACGTCGGAGGAGCTGCGGGAGACGGTCGAGGCCGAAATCACCAAGCGGCTCGCCGCGCGCGGGGAGTAGACAGGCGGACGACACCACCAGTCGTCATTCGAGCAGTCGTCATTCGAATGGGCCGGGCTGTCCGCCCGTCAGGACGCCCCCAGCCCCTTCAGCAGCGTGTCGACCACCACGTCCGCCGCCTGGCCCGCGGTCAGTTCGGGGAGCTGGCGGTTGACCAGGTGCATGAGTTGGGGCATGAGGGCGGCGGCCCAGCCTTCGGGGAGGTTGGGGCGGAGCAGGCCCTCGTCGGTGGCGCGTCGGAGGAAGACGTCGACCTCGTGGACGGAGGCGTCGCGGCGGGCGCGGACGTCGTCGTCGGCGAGCATGCGGGTCAGGTCGACCGGCCAGGTGCGGTTCACCGTGATGATGTTCTCGACGTAGCGGTGCAGGGCCACGGCGACGGGTGCCTCGCGCAGCCGTGCGTCCTCGATGGCGTGCTCGATGGCCGTGAGGCGGGATTCGTAGATGGCCGCCAGCAGGTCTTCGCGGGAGGCGAAGCGGCGGTAGACGGTACGCCGGTCGACGCCAGCCTCGGCGGCGATGCTCGCGATGCTGGCGCCGGGGTCGGCGGCGAGCATGCGGGCTCCGGTGGTCAGGACGGCTTCCAGGTTGCGCGCTGCGTCGGCTCTCACCGCACTGATTCTAGTGGCCGAATGTGAAGTCTGAGACATCTAGCGTCTCTGGGGAGTAGAGCCATGGGTAATAAGTGCTACAGTTAAGTGACAGATAAAGGCCTTAGTGCCAGGGCTGTGGGGTTGTCGCTCCGTGGTCGCCGGCGCGACGGCCATGTGTGGTGCGTCGTCCATCGCTCGCATGTATCGCGTCCAGAAAGGCACGTTCCTATGTCGAAGCAACGCAAGTCCTCCTCACCCAGGAAGGGCGGTGTCGCCGCTGCGATGAGTGCGCTGGTCCTGGCGGTGCTGCTCGCGGCCCTGGATCAGACGATCGTCTCGACCGCGCTGCCGCGGATAGCGCAGGACCTGAACGGGTTCGACGACATCGCGTGGGTCAGCGCCGCGTACCTGCTCGCCTCGACCGCGGTGACCCCGCTGTGGGGCAAGCTCGGCGACATGTTCGGCCGTAAGCGGCTGTATCTCGCCTCGACCTCGGTCTTCCTGGCCGCCTCGGTGGCCTGCGGCCTGGCGCGGAACCTGCCCGAGCTGATCGGGGCCCGCGTACTGCAGGGCGTGGGGGGCGGCGGCATGATCGTGCTGACCTTCGCCCTCGTCGGCGACATCGTCGCGCCGAGCGAACGCGGCCGCTATCAGGGCATGTTCGGCTCGGTCTACGGCGTCGCCAGCATCGTCGGCCCCCTGCTGGGCGGTATCTTCACCGACCAGTTGTCCTGGCGGTGGGCGTTCCTGATCAACCTGCCGGTCGGCATCGTCGCCCTGGCCATCGCCGCTCGCGCGCTGCCCGCGGCCACCAGGGGCGCGAAGGCCCGGATCGACTGCCTCGGGTCGCTGATCCTGGCCTCCATCGCCACCGGACTGGTCCTGATCACGTCCTTCGGCGAGCGCTGGGGCTGGGGCTCGCCGGCAATCGTCGGGCTCGTCGTCGCCACGGTGGCCTTGGCCGTGGTGCTGGTGCCGGTCGAGCGGCGCGCCGCCGCCCCGGTGCTGCCGCCGGCCATGTTCGCCTCGCGGACCGTCGTCTTCTCCTCGCTGATCGGGTTCTTCGCCAACGCCGCGATGTTCGCCGTGCTGGTGTACCTGCCGACGTATCTCCAGATCGTCCACGGGATCTCGGCCACGCTGTCGGGCGTCCACATGCTGCCCCTGGTCGCCGGTCTGGTCGTCAGCCAGTCCCTGGCCGGACGCTGGGCCGCCCACGTCGAACGCCTGCGGGTGATCCTCCTCGCGGGCCTGCTCGCCAACCTCGCCGGGCTGCTCCTGCTGGGCACCATCGGCGCGGCCACCAACGGCCTCGTGCTCAGCGTCTACTTCCTGATCACCGGCGTCGGTATCGGCATGGTGCCCATGGTCGTGCTGACCACCGTCCAGAACAGCGTGCCCGCCGCCGATCTCGGCGCCGCGAGCGCCGTGGTCACCTTCGCCCGTTCGATCGGCGCGGCCTTCGGTGTCGCCGTCTTCGGCACCCTCCTCAACGCGGGATTCGCCGACCGCACCCGCGGTCTGCCGACCGGCGGCGGCTTCGACGCCGCTCGTCCCGACACCGTCGGGCGGCTGCCCGGCGCCCTGCGCGACACCGCTCTGGACGCCTTCGCCCACGCCACGGCCATGGGTTATCTGTGGATTGCCCCGACCCTCGCCGTCGGCACCCTTCTCGCGCTGTTCCTCCGGAAGCCGGCCCGCCGGACGGAGGGGGAGGGCAAGGACAGCGGCAACGGCAAGGACGGCGGCCAGGCCAACGGCCAGGGCAAGGCCGAGGCCGAGGCCGGTTCTACGGCGTCGGTGAGTGCCGATGACGTTGTTCCGGCCGCGTGATGCACCGGACCCGAACGCCGCGACCGGCATGCATCCCCATTCGGGTGCCGGCCGGTCGCGGCGTTCGGCATGCGGTTCTACGGCGGCCCGCGGTCAGCGCACCGTCGCGTGCGCGGCCCGCTCGATCACGCCGGCCACCAGGTGGGGGTGCGAGACGGCGACCGAGTGGGAGGCGGCGACCTCGGTGGTGTGGGCGTGGGCGCGCTCGGCCATGAAGTGCTGGACGGCGGGCGGGATGTTGAGGTCCTGGGTGGTGACGACGTCCCAGCTGGGCTTGGTCTTCCAGGCCGCGGTGGTGGCCTTCTCCTCCAGGGCGGACTGGGCGATGGGGCGCTGCTCGGCGGCCATCAGGGCGGCCTGCCCCGCGGGCACGTCCGCGGCGAACTGGTGGTGGAACTTGGCCTGTTGGATGTACAGGTCGGTGGCGGTGGAGCCGTCCGGCTGCCGGTACGTCACCGGGTCGAGCACGTCGGGGAGCGTGGAGCCCGGGTACTTGCTGGTCAGCTCCAGCGCGCTCTCGCCAGGCGCGGGCAGGAAGGCCGCGACGTAGACCAGGGCCTTGACCTCGGTGTCGTCGGTGGCCGCCTGGCTGATGACGCTGCCGCCGTAGGAGTGGCCCACGAGGATCTTGGGGCCCTTGACGTGGTCGAGGACCGTGCGCAGGGCGGCGGCGTCGGAGGCCGGGCCGCGCAGCGGGTTGGCGGCGGCGACGACCGGGTAGCCGTCGGCGCGCAGGTCGTCGATGACGCCGTTCCAGCTGGAGGCGTCGGCGAAGGCGCCGTGCTCCAGGATGATCGTGGGCTTGGTACGGGCGGCGGTGTCCGCAGCCTCGGCGATCTTCGTCGCGCCGTCGGCGGTGCCGCTGAGGGCGAACGCCCCGAGCGCCAGCCCCGCCGTGACCGCCGGGACGGCGCCCGTCACCAGCCGCTTGCGGCCACCCTTGATGCTCATCACGACAAACCCCTCTCCAGCGTTCTGTCCATGTCCGTGTACGGGCGGTCGCGCCGGGCTCACCGATCCGACCGGCGTCACGGTCCTTACAGGTGGTCGGCGTCAACCACCGCCTGGGCGAAGGTGGTTGGCGCTTCCTGCGGAAGGTTGTGGCCGATGTTCGCGATGGTGCGGTGCTCATAGGCGCCGGTGAAGTGGTCGCGGTAGGTGGAGCCGTCGCCGGGCGGGGTGAAGGGGTCCAGGGCCGGGTCGAGGGTGATCGTGGGGACGGCGATGGGAGGCTGGGCCGCGAGCAGCTTCTCGTAGCGGTCGTAGCGGCGTTCGCCTTCGATCAGGCCGATGCGCCAGCGGTAGTTGAAGAGGACGATGGCGGCGTAGTCGGGGTTCTTGAAGGCCTCGGCGGTGCGCGCGAAGGTGGCGTCGTCGAAGTTCCAGTTGGGGGAGACGAGCGTCCATACGTAGCGGCACAGCGCGATGCGCTGATCCTCGTTCTCCATGGCCTTCTTGCCGCGGTCCGTGGCGAAGTACCACTGGTACCACCAGTTGTGCTCCACGGCCGGGAGGGCCGGTTCGAGCTGCGCGCTGACCTTGGTGATGACGTAACCGCTCGTGGAGACAAGGGACTTGACCCGATCCGGCCACAGCGCGGCGATGATGTCGGCGGTGCGTGAGCCCCAGTCGAACCCGGCGAGGACGGACTTCTCGATCTTGAGGGCGTCCATCAGGGCGATGATGTCCAGCGCGACGGCGGACTGTTCGGCGGTACGGGGGGTGTGGCGGGACAGGAAGCGGGTGCTGCCGTGGCCGCGCAGGTACGGGACGATGACGCGGTAGCCCAGGTCGGCGAGGAGCGGGGCGACGTCGACATAGCTGTGGATGTCGTACGGCCAGCCGTGCAGGAGGAGGACGACCGGGCCGTGGGCGGGGCCGGCCTCGGCGTAACCGATGTCCAGCAGACCCGCCTTGACCTGCTTGATCGTGCGGAACTCGGTGTGGGTGCCAGGAGTGATGGTCGGCACGGTGATTCCGGAGGTGCTGCCCTGTCCCTGCCCGCCGGCGCGTGCGGAATTCCCGGTGGACGCCGAACCCCCGGCGGGCGCGGCGGATGCGCCGGACTGCAGGCCGGACAGCGAGACCGCGGCCGCGCCGGTGCCCAGACCGACGGCCTTGCTGAAGGTGCGCCTGTTGATCATGAGAAGCCTTCCGTCATGCGATTCCGGTGACCCGGAGCCCTGGCTCGATGACCTTCGCACAGCGTGCGTCACCTGTCAAAGAGGTGACGCATGGCGGTGGCGCGTGTCGCCCGTGGGGGAGAGGGTGCGGGCGCCGATGCCCTGCAGATACATGTCGACCGCCATGTCGGCCGCCCGTCCGGGGCTCAGGTGTGCCTGCTGGTGCGATGCGAGCCTCACCAGTTGTGCCAGCAGTACGCCGGCCCATCCCTCGGGGAGGTCGGGCCGCAACAGGCCGTCGTCGGTGGCGCGTTGGAGGAAGACGTCGACCTCGTGGACGGAGGCGTCGCGGCGGGCGCGGACGTCGTCGTCGGCGAGCATGCGGGTCAGGTCGACCGGCCAGGTGCGGTTCACCGTGATGATGTTCTCGACGTAGCGGTGCAGGGCCACGGCGACGGGTGCCTCGCGCAGCCGTGCGTCCTCGATGGCGTGCTCGACGGCCGCCAGACGGGACTCGTAGATGCCGTCCAGGAGCTCCTCGCGGGAGCGGAAGCGGCGGTAGACCGTACGCCGGTCGACGCCCGCCTCGGCGGCGATGCTCGCGATGCTGGCGCCGGGGTCGGCGGCGAGCATGCGGGCTCCGGTGGTCAGGACGGCTTCCAGATTGCGCGCTGCGTCGGCTCTCACTCCGTAAAGGTACCTCCCGCGTAGAGGAACAGATGGTTGGCAGCTCTGTGGTGTGCAGCTAGCCCAATAGAAGTGCTACATTAATGTGACAGTTGATTGACGGTGTGGGTAGACCCCACCCGAAGCACCGGAGGAGAACGCACGTGATCACCTACGACCGGCTCTTCATCGCAGGCTCCTGGGTCAAGCCGAGCAACCCCGAGCTGCTCGACATCGCCTCACCGCACGACCGGACCGTGGTCGGCCGTGCCGCGCAGGCGCAGCCCGCGGACGTCGACCGGGCACTCGCCGCGGCGCGGGCGTCCTTCGAAGCGGGCGAGTGGCGGCAGACTCCACCGGCCCAACGAATCGCGCTGCTACGGCAGTTCAATGCGCTCCGCGAGGAGAACGCGGAGAAGATCGCACACCTGATCTCGCTGGAGAACGGCTCGGCCGGCTGGTTCACCCGCGCCGGACAGTCCGGCCTCACACGGCAGGCGAACGCCTACCTCAAGGCGGCGGAGGAGTTCGGCTGGGAGGAGACCCTCGTGCCCTCCGACCCCGCGTCCCCGGTGCGCAGCGTCGTGCGCCGCGAGGCGGTCGGTGTCGTGGCCGCGGTGATCCCGTGGAACTCGCCCTTCTCCTCGGCCACTTCGAAGATCATCCCTGCCCTGCTCGCCGGCAACTCCGTGGTTCTGAAGGTGTCTCCGGAGAACTCGCTGAGCATGGGCTTCCTGGCCGAGCTGCTGGAGCGGGTGGGGCTGCCCGAGGGCGTGATCAGCGTTCTGCCCGCGGACCGGGAGACCAGTGAGTACCTGGTGTCGCACCGGGAGGTCGACAAGATCGCCTTCACCGGCTCGACGCGCGCCGGCCGCCGTATCGCCGCGATCGCGGGTGAGCAACTCAAGCGGGTGAGCCTGGAGTTGGGCGGCAAGTCCGCCGCGATCATCCTCCCCGACGCGGACATCGAGAAGGCCGTCGCGGGCGTGAGGTTCGGCTCCCTGCTCAACAACGGCGAGTCCTGCATCGCCCAGACCCGGATCCTGGCCCCGCGCAGCCGCTACGAGGAGGTCGTGGCCGGACTGAAGGACCTGGTGGAGTCGCTGAAGGTCGGCGACCCGAACGACCCCGACACCTTCATCGGTCCGATGATCCGCCCCGACCAGCAGGAGCGGGTGCGCGGTTACATCCGGCTCGGCATCGATGAGGGTGCGCGCCTGGTCACCGGCGGCCCGCAGATCCCGGAGGGCCTGGAGGGCGGCAACTACGTCACGCCCACCGTCTTCGCCGACGTCGACAACTCCATGCGGATCGCCCAGGAGGAGGTCTTCGGGCCGGTCCTGGTGGTCATCGCCTACGACGACGAGGACGACGCCGTACGTATCGCCAACGACTCCGAGTACGGCCTCTCCGGCGGCGTCTGGTCCTCCGACGAGGCGCACGCGCTGGCCGTCGCCCGCCGCGTCCGCACCGGCACCATCACCGTCAACGGCGCGTCCGTCGCCTTCGACGGCCCGTTCGGCGGCTTCAAGGCGAGCGGCATCGGGCGCGAGTACGGGGCGGTCGGGCTCGGGACCTACACCGAGTACAAGACGATCACCGTCTGACGGCGGGCGAACCGTCCACCCGGCCGGCCGGCCGAGTGGCGTCACTGGCTTGACCGGTGACGAAATTTGCTGCCATGATGACGTCACCGCCTGAACAGGTGACGCATGAAGCGTCATGGTGCACAGGCGTGTGAAGACTTTCCACGTCACGTCCGATCAGCCGGGAGGCCAGTCATGGCAGTCAGCTACACCGCCGTTGTCGACGTCGAGGGGGAGGGCCGGAACGGCGGGCACGTCCGTTCCGCCGACGGTCTGCTGGAGACCGGCCTCGCCCTCCCCAAGGAACTCGGCGGCGCAGGCACCGCCACCAACCCCGAGCAGCTCTTCGCCGCCGGCTGGGCCGCCTGTTTCCTCGGCGCCCTCCGCCGCGCCGCCACCGTCCGCAGGATCCGGCTCACCAGCACCGACATCACGGCCGAGATCACGCTCACCCACGGCGACGACGACGAGTTCACCCTCTCCGCGGTCCTCAACCCCGTACTGGGCGGTGTCGACCAGGCGACCGCCGAGGAGCTGGCGCAGGCCGCCCATCAGATCTGCCCGTACTCCAAGGCCACGCGCGGCAACATCCCGGTCACCATCAACGTGAGCGTCGCGAGCATCGCCGCCGTCTGAGCCGAAGAAGGAGGGGTGGGGGAGGGCAGGTCATGGTCGCCATCACGTACGCGCGCGTGCGGGCCGGTGCGCGTCGTCGCCCGGGTCTTGAGCGGGTCTCCGGCGGGCGGCCGTCCCGGGGCGCGGCGAGGGCCGACGGGCGGGACTGGCCTGCAGGCGCAGAGGTGTGGAACTGGGCGGAGGGCGCGGCCGCGTTCGGCGGCGGACCCGCTGCTTCGAGCTTCCTGCGACCTGGCCGCGGCCCCGGCCGCTGAAAGCCGGTCCCGGCGTGGCGGCGAGGCCTTCCCCGCCGCGCCGGGACCATCAGAATTTCGAGCGTGCTGTCAGGGTCGGGTGCGTGCCCCCACACGACGGCGCCCGAGGTCGGCGTTCAGCGTGACGCTGCCGCGGGTGCCGTCTTCTTGCGTGCGCGGTACGCCGCCGCCTTGATCTTGTTGCCGCAGGACTCCATGCCGCACCACTGGCGCCGCATGCCCCGGGAACGGTCGATGTAGACCCGGGTGCACTCGGGGTTGCCGCACTCCTTCAGCAGGGGCACGTCCGGGCCGCTGAGCAGTTCGACGGCCTGGCGGGCGACCGTGGCCAGGGCCTGCTCGGGGGTCGCCTCGGTGTGCCGGCCGCCGAGCGTCAGCTGCGGTGTCGCGGGCGTCTTGCGCGCGGCGGCGTTGAGCACGGCCAGCGCCTCGCGGTTGAACTCCTCGCCGAGGCGGCGGTCGGTGACGAGGTGGTAGATGGCCTCGCGGACCGTCGTCGCCTCCCGGACGTCGTCCTCCCCGGCGGGCGTGATCGTGTCCACCAGGCCGGACTCCAGGTACCAGGCGTTGAGCCGCTCCGGCGTCGCGAACATCTCGAACCGGGTCGAGCGCCGGGCGCGGAGGGTGGCCGCGAAGTCGAGGGCCGGGTTTCCGCATACGAAGACATGGTCAAGGTTCACATCACCATCTTGAGGGGTGACTGGCGGGCAATGCAAGACTCGTCACCGCTTCAAGCGGTACTCACGTCTTGGCCTGGGGCGATGCCGTGTTCTCGCGCTACGCCACCAGCCTGATCTCGCGACCTTGCCACCTCCTCCGCAGCCAGCGGTCATGGCTCGCGACCACGATCGCGCCCGGGCCGGAGCCCAGCGCCTCCTCCAGTTCGTCGCACAGGCGCGGGGAGAGGTGGTTGGTCGGCTCGTCGAGCAGCAGGAGGTGAGCCGGGCGGGCCACGAGCAGGGCCAGCGCCAGTCGTCGGCGCTGGCCCACGGACAGGTGTCCCACCGGTTTGTCCAGGTCGGCCTCGTGCAACAGGCCGAGCGAGCCGAGCGGCACCTTCTCCGCCCGGGCCGGGCCCAGCGCCAGCTCGTACGTGTCCCGGACCGTACGCTCGCCCCGCTCGAACACCGTGTCCTGGGCCAGCAGCCCCACCGTCAGGCCGCGGTGCCGCCGCACCTCGCCCTCGGCCGGCAGAACCCCGGCGAGGACCGCGAGCAGTGTCGACTTTCCTGTCCCGTTGCCGCCGGTGACCAGCAGCCGGTCCGCCGCCGACACCTTCAGGTCGTCCAACGCGAGCCGCCCCGGCACTCGCACGTCCCGCAGCGACACCAGCGGCTGCGCATGCTCGTCGCCGTGGTCGGCCGTCTCTCCCGTGCTGTGGGCGGCCGGCTCTCCGGTCGCCGCGAACCGCAGCGGGCGCGGCGGCTCGGCGACCTGGACGCGCTCGAGCTCCTCCAGGCGCCGGGTGGCGTTGCGGACCCGCCGGGAGATCTGCTGCTGCACGCGTCCGCCCCGGTGGCCGTAGCCCATCTTCTCGTTGTCGCTACGGCCCCGGTTCGGCGCGACCCGGTGCGCCGTGACGCCCGCGGACTGCCGCAGCGCCGCCAGTTCCTCCTGCTCCTCGGCGTACCGCCGCTCCCAGCGCTCCCGCTCGGCGCGCTTCTGCGTCAGGTAGGCGCTGTAGTTGCCGCCGTACCGGACCGGGCCGTCCACCGCGGGGTCGAGGTCGATCAGATCGGTGCACACGGCGTCCAGGAACGCCCGGTCGTGGCCGGCGACCACCACCGTTCCGGGCAGGGCGCGCAGCTGCTCCTCCACGAATGCGGCGGCGCCGTCGTCGAGGTGGTTGGTCGGCTCGTCGAGCAGCAGCGCCGACGGGCGCCGTAGGAGCAGCGCGGCCAGGGCCAGCCGGCCGCGCTGACCGCCGGAGAGCGAACCGAGCGTGCGGTCGTGCCCGAACGCGCCGAGCCCGAGGCCGTCCAGGACCAGGGCCGCGCGACGGTCGGCGTCCCAGGACTCGCGGTCCTGGGCCTGCTCCAGGCGCCTGCCGTAGGCGTCGAGAAGAGCCTGCTGGCCGGGGTCGTCCGCCGGGACACGCGAGAGTTCCTCGCCGAGGCGGTCCAGCTCCGCGAGGTCCTCCCGGGCCTCACGCAGTGCCTCGTCCAGTACGGCGGCGATGGTCGCGTCGGTGTCGTACGGCATCTCCTGGTGGAGGAAGCCGAGGTCGGGCGGGCGGGTGATGCTTCCGGCGTCGGGGTCGTCCACGCCTGCCAGCACGCGCAGCAGGGTGGACTTGCCGACGCCGTTCTCCCCGATCAGGCCGATGCGGTGGCCCGGGGAGGCGGTGAGGGAGATGCCGTCGAGGATACGGCGGCCGCCCAGGTTGCGGACGAGGTCGTGGGCGAGGAGGGCGGGCTGGGGGAGGGCCGGTTCGGGCAGGGAGGGCTGGGTCACGGGAAACCGTCCAACGTGGTCGGTGATCAGTGATCGGTGATCGGTGATCGGTGATCGGTGGCGGGCCCGCCGGGCACGGAGCCTCGGACGCGGGCCACTCCGCGCGCCGGCGACTTACACCACCGGCGCTCCCGTCTCCTCCAACTCACCCTCCGCCAACCGCACCCACCGGCTCACCCCGATCTCCGCGAGGAACCGCTCGTCGTGGCTGACCACCATGAACGCGCCCCGGTAGGAGTTGAGCGCGCTCTCCAACTGGCCCGCGCTGACCAGGTCGAGGTTGTTCGTCGGTTCGTCGAGCAGCAGCAGATGGGGAGCCGGTTCGGCGCACAGCACGCAGGCCAGGGTGGCGCGCAGCCGCTCGCCGCCGGAGAGCACCCGGACCGGCAGATGGGCCCGCGCACCCCGGAAGAGGAAACGGGCCAGCAGGTTCATCCGCTCCGCCTCGGGCCGCTCGGGAGCGAACGAGGCGAAGTTCTCCGCCACCGTGCGGTCCAGATCCAGCAGGTCCAGGCGCTGCGAGAGGTAGGCGATGCGACCGTCGTTGCGCCGGATCTCCCCACTGTCCGCGGCCAGTTCACCGGTGATCAGCCGCAACAAGGTGCTCTTGCCGGCGCCGTTGGGACCGGTCAGTGCGATGCGCTCAGGCCCCCGGATGCTCAACTCGACACCACCCGGGGCGAACACGTCCGTCTGCGCGAGGCGGACCTGCATGTTCTGCCCGAGGAAGAGCGTGCGCCCGGCGGGGACCTGGGTGTCCGGCAGGTCCAGCGTGATGCGCTGCTCGTCGCGCAAGGCCCGCCCGGCCTCGTCGAGACGCGCCTTCGCCTCGCCGACCCGGGCCGCGTGCGTCTGGCCGGTCCGGCCGGCCGATTCCTGCGCGCCGCGCTTCATGTTGCCGGCGAAGATGCGCGGCAGACCGGCGTTCTTGAGGTTGCGGGCGGCGTTGCTCGCACGGCGCTCGGCGCGCTCGCGGGCCTGCTGCATCTCCCGCCTCTCGCGCTTGAGTTCCTGCTCGGCGTTGCGGACGTTCTTCTCCGCGACCTCCTGCTCGGCACGCACGGCCTCTTCGTAGGTGGTGAAGTTGCCGCCGTAGAAACGGAGTTCGTCACTGTTCAGCTCGGCGATGCGGTCCATGCGGTCGAGCAGGGCGCGGTCGTGGCTGACCAGGAGCAGGCAGCCGGTGAAGTCCGACAGGACGTCGTAGAGCTTGTGGCGGGCCTGGAGGTCGAGGTTGTTGGTGGGCTCGTCGAGCAGGAGGACGTCGGGGCGACGTAGCAACTGGGCGGCCAGGCCCAGCGATACGACCTGTCCGCCGCTGAGGGTGCTCAGGCCGCGGTCCAGGGTGAGATCGGCCAGGCCCAGACGGTCGAGCTGGGCGCGGGTGCGCTCCTCGATGTCCCAGTCGTCCCCGATGGTCGTGAAGTGCTCCTCGCCGACATCCCCCGACTCGACGGCGTCCAGGGCGCGGATCACCTCGGCGACGCCGAGCACCTCGGCGACCGTGAGATCGCTGGTCAGGGGAAGGCTCTGGGGGAGGTGTCCCAGGGTGCCACTCACGGTCAACGAGCCGGTGGTGGGCTGGAGTTCACCGGCGATCAGCTTGAGCAGGGTGCTCTTGCCGGAGCCGTTGGGGGCGACCAGGCCGGTGCGGCCGGCGAGCAGGGCGAAGGACAGGTCGTGGAAGACCGGGGTGTCGTCGGGCCAGGCGAAAGACAGGCTCGAGCAGACGACGGACGCGGCGTCGGACATGGAGATGACCTCGAACGGGTTGAGGGCAGAGCGCAGACCTCTGCCCCGGGCAGACGTGGGAAAAGGGGTACGACGAAACGGACCACCTCGGCGGCGGCGCACTGAAGCGCCGGCCGGTGGCCGTCAGACCCGGGTCTCACCCCGAGATGTCGTCGTCACCCGCCACGTCTGTGACTCCTCGTCCTCGGCTCGATACGTGGTCGACGTCGATACACGATCAACGCCGCCGACAGCGTAACCCAGCCCCCGCCCCGGTTGACAGCTCGAAGGAAGGCATGTCAATGTCGTCACCAGTTAAGCCGGTGACGTCGATCCCGACGGCGCAGCGGTGGCGGCAGTGATGGTGAACGGTGACGGCGGCGGTGGCGTTTGCCGCATCCGTCCGTATAAGAAGGGGGGAGCGTCCGTCATGGCGAAAAAGCCCAGGCAGAGAGTCGAAGGTGCGCCCGTGGGGCGCCGTGCGGTGCTGGGCATGCTCGGTGTGGGTGCCGCGGGGCTCGCCACCGCGCCGTATCTCCAGCGCGGCTGGGAGGGATTCCTCGGGGCCGCCTCGCAGTTCGACGTCACCGGCCTGACCGGTTTGCTACCCAATCCGGGCGGCTTCCGGTACTACAGCGTCGTCGGCTCGGTGCCGCACAAGGACGCGACGAACTACGAGCTCAGGGTCGGCGGACTGGTGGACCGGCCGAAGACCTACACGCTCGACGACCTGCGCGCGCTGCCGCAGACCCGGATCGTCCACGACGTGCTCTGCACGGACGGCTGGCGTGTGAACAAGACGCCGTTCGAGGGGGTCAGGCTGGCGGACCTCCTCGACGCCGCCGGAGTGCGCGCACCGGGGGCGGCCGTCCGCTTCACCTGCTTCGACGGCGCCTACACCGAGAGCCTCACCCTGGAGCAGGCGCGCCGCTCCGACGTCCTCGTGGCCCTGAACATGCAGGACAAGCCCATCACCCACGCCCACGGCGGCCCCGTCCGCCTCTACGTGGCACCCATGTACTTCTACAAGTCGGCCAAGTGGCTGTCCGGCATCTCGGTCACCGACACGGTCGTCCCCGGCTACTGGGAGGAGCGCGGATATGCGGTCGACGGCTGGCTCGACGGCGCCGACCGGCACGACGCCGCGGCCTGAATCCCAACTCGACGGCCGGGTACGCCGTTTCAGCACCGCCGAGCGTATGGTCCACCGGGTCACCGGCTACCTGATGCTCGTCTGCCTGGCCTCCGCCGCCTGCCTCTACCTCGGACCACTGGCCCAACTCGTCGGACGCCGGCACCTGTTGGTCACGCTCCACGAATGGACGGGCATCACGCTTCCGCTGCCCTTCCTGCTCGGGCTCCTTTCCGCCGAGTTCCGCGCCGACCTGCGCCGGCTGAACCGCTTCGCCGTCTACGACCGCCAGTGGCTGCGCGCGGTCCGCAGGCGCCGCACCGCGCCCGAGGCCCGCCCGGCCGGCAAGTTCAACGCGGGCCAGAAGCTCTACGCGGGCTGGCTCGCCGGCGCCGTGCTGGTGATGGCGTTCACCGGCCTGCTGATGTGGTTCACGGGCCTGCTGCCCTTCATCTCCCGCACCAGCGCGATCTTCATCCACGACCTCCTGGCCTGGGCCATCACGTTCGTCATTCTCGGCCACATGCGCAGGGCGTTCGCCGACCCGGAAGCGCGCCTCGGCATGCGTACCGGCCACGTCAGCCGGGCCTGGGCGGAACGCCATCACTCGCGCTGGCTCCGCGAAGGGCCCCCGAGCGGCGCCGCCCGCGCAGCGGACGGCAGCCGCCCGGGCGCCTGAACCACCCGCCATTCCTCACCCACTTCCCGGATGGAAAGCAATGAGACGACTCCTGCCTGTCCTCGCGGCCGCGGCCGCGGTGCCGCTCGCCGCGGCCGTCTACCTCCCGACCGCCTCGGCGGCGCCGCGGAGCGCCGACTCCTCGACGCAGCCATGCCGTTCGGTCTCGGTGAAAGCCCCCGCCGGCACGAAGGTCGAGGGCGTGACCGCGGTCGCCCATGCGGCAGGCACGGTGGACGTGCCCCCGGTCACTCCGCTGCCCGAGCAGCACATCCCCGACGTACCGGCGTTCTGCGACCTGACGGTGACACTGACCCACCCCGGCCAGGGCGACCACGCCAAGGTGCGCGTCTGGCTCCCCCTGAACACCTGGAACGGCCGCCTGCAGACGATCGGCGGCCAGGCCTACGCCGCCGGCGACTACGGGGCGGGCCTCGCCGCCGCGGTCAAGAACGGGTACGCCGCCGCGACCACCGACGCGGGCGTCAGCACGTACATCGACACCAACTGGGCCCTGGACGGCAAGAACCAGGTCGACACGACCCTGCTGAAGAACTTCGCGAGCCGCTCCGAGCACGAGGCCGCCGTCGTCGCCAAGGAGGTCATCGACGGCTTCTACGGCAAGCCCGCCTCCTACGCCTACTTCAACGGCTGCTCCACCGGCGGACGCCAGGGCTACATGGAGGCCCAGCGCCACCCCGACGACTACGACGGCATCCTCGCCAACGCGCCTGCGATCAACTGGGACGAGTTCGAAGTGGCCACCCTGTGGCCGCAGGTGGTCATGAACAACGAGAAGACGTACCCGACCGACTGCGAGTTCGCCGCCTTCACCGGCGCCGCCGTCAAGGCATGCGACTCCCTCGACGGCGTCCAGGACGGCCTGGTCGACGACCCGCAGCGATGCGACTTCGACCCGCGGCGGCTGATCGGCACGCAAGTGGACTGCAAGGGTGTGGAGTTGACCATCACGGCGTCCGACGCCGCCGTCGTACGCAAGATCTGGGACGGCCCGCGCGCCGCGTCCGGCAAGCGGCTGTGGTCCGGGGTCCCGGTCGGAGCCGACCTGTCGGCCCTGGCGGGCATCACTCCGCCGGACGCCGACGGGAAGGTGGCGGGAGCGCCGTTCCCGGTGCCGGCCGCCTGGGTCACCCAGTGGGTGGCGAAGGACCCGTCCCTCGACCTCTCGAAGATCACCTACGGCAAGTTCACCCGTCTGTTCCAGCAGTCCGAGGCGGCGTACGACAAGGTCATCGGCACCGACGACCCCGACCTGTCCGCCTTCCGCAACTCCGGCGGCAAGCTGCTGACTTGGCACGGCCAGGCAGACCAGTACATCCCCACGCAGGGCACGGTGCGGTACCGGCAGCAGGTCGAGCGCAAGCTGGGCGGCGCCCACCGGGTCGACGACTTCTACCGCCTCTTCCTCGCCCCGGGCACACCCCACTGCGGCCTGAACCAGGGCCACGGCACGACGGACGACCTCGCCGCCCTGACCGCGTGGGTCGAACACGGCAAGGCGCCTGCGACCCTGCCCGCCACTCTGATCAACGCGGAGGGCGAACAGGTCACCCGCAATCTGTGCAGCTACCCGGCCAAGTTCTGCGCACAGCACGCTGATTGATCCATAGGATCGTGGATCAGCGGCCTGACCAGCCGCTCTGTCGTCACGAGAAACTGGGGGACCGCATGGGACGAATGGGCTGGGGCATTCCGGTAACCCTCACCCTCCTCGTGTTGACCGGCTGCACCAGCGCGAGGTCCGATGGCGGTCACGCCTCCGTGGGCAGGACGCCTGTCGAGACGACCTCGTCGGGACATCCCTCCGCCGCTGCATCTCGCGCCGCCGCCGAACCTCAGCATGCACCCGAACTGCTGGACGCGCAGCGAACGTTCGTCGCAGCCGGCGGGCAGACCGGATCGCACTCGTTCTCGCCCATTTCCCATATTCGGCGAGGCACGCTGGAAGTGGCGGTGGTCTGTTCGGGCTCCGGGACGGTCGACGTCAATGTCGGTTCGCTGGTGAGCTACACCGCCGTCTGCGCACCAGGTGACCCCGGGCAGTACGACGAGGTGGGTCTCAGCCGGGGCCACGAGGACGTCGCCGTATCGGTGACGAGCAAGACCAGCGGATCCTGGGCGCTGTCGGTGGGGTGGACCGAAAACGTCACCCCCCGTGGCTAGGCCCACTTCATTCGTGGCGGCCCGCCGGCTTTCTCCGGTGGGCCGCTTCGGGTTTGCCGGTGCTCCGGTCATCGGCCAGTACCGTGCGATGCGGAACGGGGAGGGGGTTGGGCTGGTGCGCCCCGAACACCTTCGTCGCACCGGTCCTGGGACTGCCCAGACTGCCCTTCATCGCCTGGATCGATGACGAGATCAGCCTGGGCGACCGGCCCGCGTTGGCCGCCCGTGACATGACTGGCTCGCGCGCGTGGAGCATGCCGAAGGGGCCGGCAGCTTTCGCTGTCGGCCCCTCATGGTGTGTCCACTGCCCAACCGATGACGGCCCCGCGGATCGGAGCCCGCGCACGTGTCACTTCGCCCGCAGCGGGCCCGCGAAGGACTTGCGCAGGGAGGACGGTGCGGCGAGGGGGAGCAGGGAGGCGAGCATCTTGCCCTTGAGGGTGCTCGGCTGCCGCGTCAGTTCGACCTCGACCTTCGTGCCGTCGCCCTCCGGCGTCATGCGGAAGACCCAGCCGCCGCCCGCCCCGAAGAGCTTGGAGTCGAGGGTGGTGACGGTGACCGTGTCACCGTTCGGGTCCCACTCGTAGCGCGCCCGCTCCCACGCCGCGGCGGTCCCCTCGGTGACCTCGGCCCACGTGGCACCCAGCTCGTGGACCTCGAAGTGCTCGGCGTCGATCGTGGGCCAGGCCGCGGCGCGCGCGGGGCTGAAGTCGGTCAGGACCTCCAGCACGTCCTTCTGGCTGAGCCGGGAGACGAGTTCGAACCGTACGACTGTCATGGGGTGTCCTCACCGAAACGTAACCGCTCTGACTGGTGACGCAAGATTCTCAAGGAGTTACGTCACCTGTCAAGACGGTTATTCGGGAGAGGTTGGGGGTGGGCGGATTCCGATCACTCGATACCAAGGGGGCCGATGCCGAGGTCCTCACGCATGGCGGAACGCATCTGAGCCATGGCGGCTCGCCGCCTCGTTATCAGCTGCGCTTCCTCGGCGGAGCCGACCGCCGCTCCTCGGGCGTAGGCGTCTCGTATTGCGCGCAGGCAATGGAACGCCTCGTTCCCCGCCGCCACGACCTGTGGCGGGCCCACGAGCCAGAGGCGTTCACTGGCGGTATGGAGGCCGTTGCCGCGGACGGCTTCCCTCACGGCCGCACCGCGCGCCGCCTCCGACAGATGATCGCCCAGGGCGACGGCACGCATCTCCTCACCGGCGTCCTTGAGGGCGGAGACGAAGGCCGTGTAGGCCTCGCGCCGTACTTCCAGGGCGTGTCTGCTCTCCTCCCGCCGCCACCGGTTGCGATCGGCGAGCAGAGTGGCCGCGATGCCGATGACGGCACCAGCCAGCGTCGAGAGCAATGGCATCCAGTCCATGTGCCGCAGCTTGTCCCAAGGGGTGCACCGGCACCAGTGACTCTGGCCGCGGGCGCGCACATCCGGCGCCTGTCGAGGGGGCGGCCCCGAGCGCGTAGTTGCTCCACGCTCGGGGCCGATCAGCACATCACGGACACCACGGCATCTGCCGTAGTCGAAGACCTCAGGACGAGTTCGCGCTCGACGGGCCGAAGAACTCGATCTCCGCGATGGCCACCTGCTTCTTCGCCGACGTGCCGCTGGCCGACTCGATGGTGAAGCGGACCGAGCTGACCGTGCCGACGCGGAAGGGGATGCGCTGGCCGCCGGCGCCCGGGTCGAGGGTGACCTGGCGCTTGGTGGTCTTGCCGTTGGAGAGGGTGATGAGGGCCTCGAGGCGGTGCGGGCGGGCCGACTGCGAGATCTGGTCGGGGCGCGTGGAGACGCCCGGGGTGATGATCAGGTCCAGCAGGCGCGTCGGTACGTCGAACTTGGCCTGCAGCCACTGACCCTCGCCCGTCTCCGAGACGCCCGGGCCCCACCAGGTGTTGTTGAGCTTGTCGCCCGCCAGGTCCGGCTTGTGGCCCGGGTAGGAGCGTGACGCGCTCCAGGTGTCCGGCTCGACCGCGGCCCGCTTGGAGAAGTGGTCCTTCGTCGCCTGGACGCCCTTGGGGATGTTGAAGCCGAGCACGATCAGGAGCGTCAGGACGATCGCCGCGCCCAGCCAGGTCAGTACGCGATCGAACGTGCGGCGCAGGCGCGGACGGTCGCCGGCCCACGGCGTCTCACGGCTACCGGCGCCGAACAGCCGTCGCCACCAAGGCAGTCGGCCCGGCGTCTGCGCCTCGCCCGCCATCGGCATCGCGCACCGCGTGCAGAAGTGGCGGTCGGGGCGGTTGCGGGTGGAGCACCAGGGGCACGGGATGCCGCCGTTGGCTCCCAGCTCCTCGCCGGGGGCCCGGACCGTCTGCGGGCGCTGGGGCGCCGGGCGGCCGGGCAGCACCGGCGCCACGGACGGCTCCGCCGCCGGGCGCGGCTCCGGATCGGCCACCGGTACGAGCAGCTGACGGGCACGGTCCGTCATGCCGTCGGGGGTGGAGGACGGCGGCGGGGGTGTGGTGCCCGCGTCCGGGCCCACGGGCTGGGCGGGGGCGGGTGCCGGAGCAGGGGTCGGAGACGCGGTCGGCAGCGGAGTCGTCGTCGCCACGGCGGGGACCGGCTCCGTGGGAGCCGTGTCATCCGTCGGCGGGGTCTGGGGCCGCGCGGGTGCGCTCGGCGGTGCCGCCTCGGCGCGCGGCGTCGGCGTGGAGGCGGGCGCCGCCGATGCCGTACGGGCGCCGCTCGGTCCTGGTGCGGACGCCGTGGACGGGGCGGGCGCAGCCGTCGTGGCCGTCAGCGCCGCCGCCCCCTCCGCATCACTCCGGGCCGTCCCGCCGGAAGCCGAAGCCGAAGCCGGGGTCGAAGACGAACCCGACGTCGAAGCCGACGCCGAGCCGCCGGAGGCCGCGGCCGCCGCCCGGTCCGTCCAGCTCAGCACCGCCCCGCAGGCGTCGCAGAACGACTGGCCCGGTTCCGCGCGGGTGCCGCAGTCGGCGCAGTTGTGGGTGGTCGTCATGAGGACGATGTCCTTTCGGCGGGGGCGGCGGTCAACTCGACCGTGTAGGGCATGTGGGCGGGGCGGGCGGCTGCCACGAGGGTGTCCAGGCGGTGGTGGTCCGCCGGGGTCGGGCTGGGCAGCCGGAGGCGGACGTGGAGTCGGGGGCGGCGGGCGCCGGGGACCGGGCCCAGCGGGCGGGCGCTCCAGTCCGCCGCGCCGCTCTCCGTGATCTCCGGTTCGACGCCGAAGGCCAGACGCACCGCCTCCGACAGGCCACGCCTGGTGCCCCGGATGCGATGCAGGTACGCCGCTGCCGCGACCGCGGCCCGCAGCAGCGGCTCCGGTTCGCTGCCGTCCGTCTCCGCGCCCACCCAACTGCCCAGCCAGTGGGCGAAGTCGACCGGGGTCAGGGACGGGCGGAAGTACGTGTCCAGGCAGTCGAGGACGTTGTGGATCGGCGCGACCACCTCGTCCAGGCCGGCCACGAAGCGCTGGGCCAGGTCGTCGTCCGCGAACACCGCCGGCAGCATCAGGCCGATCGGCGCGGACGATTCGAGGCCGTCGATGGAACCCCTCATCCGCGGGCCCCCTCACCGTCTCCGATGACCCGGACGCGGTGGTCGAACGAGAACACCAGCGACGGCGGCGACAGGTCGATCCGGTCCGTGGCCTCACCGCGCTTGCCGGTCAGCGGGTCGGCCGGGTGCAGGACCACCTCGTCGACCAGCTCCACGCCCGGTACGCGCTGCAGCACCGCGAAGACCTCGCCCGACTGGACCGGACGGCCGAACGGCCAGCCCTTGCCGTTCGCGCCACCCGTCAGCGGGTCGAGGTGGCGGTACAGGGCGTCGTGCGCGTCGCGCCGCACCTTGTCCGTGTCCACCCCGCGGAACGCGTGCACCGTCGCCACGACCGTCACACCCTGGTAGAACGGTGGCCCCACCGCCAACCGTGTGCCGATCAGCCGCCTTTCGTCCAGGTGGCGGGTGATGCGTTCCAACAGCGCGTCACCCGGCACCAGTTGCTCGAAGCGCAGCCGTCCGCCCGGGTCCGGCACCGCCTGCGGGACCACCAACACCCGTACCGCGTAGGCTCCGTGCTCGCTCTCCTCGCCCTCCAGGCAGGTGATGCGGGCGGTCTCGGGCGCGGCGCGGCGCGCCAGCTCCTCGTAGTCCCGCAGGGTCACCGCACGCTCCTGGGCGCGCAGGGTGATCGGGGCGCGGACCTTGGCCTCCTCGACCGTCTCGCCGTCCACGCCGCCGCGCGCGGCCTCGCGGTTGACGACCTCGGAGACGTACGGGATGGAGGTGCGCAGGATCTGGACGGCGCCGCGCGCCACGTTGCCGGCCCGGCCACCGCCCGTGCGGTAGCGGCGGGCGCGGATCACGGAGCCCTTCGGGGCGACCATGCCGTACTGGCGCAGGGTGCCGTCCGCCTCCCGGACCGCCGGGCCGAAGGCGATCTCGCCGGAGGTGGCGTCGACCGTGATGTGGCGGTCGAGGGGGCCCGAGGCGGCGAAGTGCGGCACCACCTCCCAGTCCTCCCAGCCGTCGTGCTCGGCGGTCTGCAGCAGCACCGGCGGGTCGTCGCCGACCACGGGCGCGTGCGCGAGGCGGAGCCGCTGTCCGGGCAGGCCCGTCGACTCGCCGAGCGCCTCGTCGTGGACCGCTTCGGCGTGCACCGCGGGGGTGGTGCCGCCCATGGTGAAGGCCTCGGCGGCGCGGATGGTCGGCGAGGTGGTGTAGAAGGGCTGGTGGGGCAGGGGGTCGGTGACCCGGCAGCGGATCCAGCCCGCCTCCTGGCCGGCGTTGCGGGACAGCACGTGGCCGCCGGGGATGTGCAGGATCACCTCGCCCGGCCGGTTGAGGCCGCCGGTGCCGTCCCGCTCGACCTCGCAGGTCTGCCAGCCGTCCGCGGTCCACGCCTCCCACACCAGCGGGGGCTGGCGCGGGTCCACGCCGACGCCGTCGACCCGGCTGTCCAGGTCCAGCGCGACCGCGCAGTGCGGCACCGCGTTGGTCAGCCCGAGCAGCATGCAGTCGCCGGGGTCGGGGGACTCCGAGAAGCACAGGACGTCCTTCTCGCCCTCGGCGAGGTCGGGGGTCCGGTCGGCCGCCGGCTCACCCTTGTGCTGCACCAGCAGATGACCCAGCTCGCACGGTACGACGCTCAGTTCGCGCTCGGTGGCGAAGACGACCGCCTCCTCGCTCTCGGTGCGCATGGTGGCCACCTCCGTGCCCACCGGCACGGCGATCGCCTCCTCCTGGGGCGCCGAGAGCCAGAACGTCACGTCCGTACGGGCCGCCGACGGCGGGAAGAGCGTGATGCCGACCAGGTCCAGGAAGGCCAGATGGTTCTTCTCCGGCACCCGGTTGAGCCGGTAGACGATCTGGTCCGCCATGTGGGCCACCGTCTCGACCAGGGTGACGCCGGGGTCGGAGACGTTGTGGTCGGTCCACTCCGGGGCGCGCTGCTGGATGTAGCGCTTGGCGTCGTCCACGAACTGCTGGAAACGGCGGTCGTCGAGGTTGGGGGAGGGCAGGGCCATCAGCGGTCGCTTTCAGGAGCCGAACCGGCGGTGCCGGCCGCACCGGGGCTGTCCGGCTCGTCGTGGGACGGAATGACGTAGAACGGGAAGACGAGGCTGCGCGGGTTGTTGGTGCCGCGGATCGAGTAGCGGACGTCGATGAACAGCACGCTCTGGTCGCCGCCGGCCGTCACCTCGACCTCCTCGACCTCGATGCGCGGCTCCCAGCGATCCAGGCTGACCAGCACCTCGTGCTGGATGCGGCCCGCGGTCTGCTCGTTGACCGGCGCGAAGACGAGGTCGTGGATCGCGCAGCCGAAGTCGGGACGCATCGGCCGCTCGCCCGGCGAGGTCGACAGGACCAACCGGATCGCCTCCTCGATCTCCCGCTCCCCGCTGACCAGCGCGATCCCGCCGGTCGGCCCGATGCGCAGCGGGAACGACCAGCCGGACCCGACGAACTGCTCGGCCATCAGCAACCCACCTGCCCACCACGGACACGGACTCGGACACACATACGGCTACGGCGCTGGGTCACGGGATCACCATCGGCACCGGGATGGTGGTGACGCCGAAGACGGGCGAGGCGACCAGGGTGGTCGGCGCCTTGATCGTCGTGTTGGCGGCCGAGTTGATCTGCACGGTGCCCGCGCCGGTGAGGCTCGCGGCGCCGACGGCGCTCATGTTGAGCGCGCCCAGCGCGTTCAGCCCGATCTCGCCCGCGGCCCGGACGTTGACCATGCCGCCGCCCTGGATGCTCAGCGGGCCGCCGCTCTTGATGGTCAGCGAGCGTCGGGCGGTCAGCGACAGGTCGGTACCGGCCTCCACCGAGACCGAGCGGCTGCCCTTGATGGTGACCGAGCCCCTGCTGTCGATGACGATCTCGGTCTTCGTCCGGTCCAGGTTGATGGTCAGCTGCTTGTCGCCGGAGATCAGCCGCACACCCTGCTTGCGCAGGCCGGTCTTCTGGCTGAGCAGGTCCATGCGGTTGCCGTCCCGGTCGGAGACGGTGTGCCGGCTCGCCTTCTTGCGCACGGTGTCGTGCAGCGGCACATCGCTCACGACGGTCGGCTTGTCCCGGCCGTTGTAGAGCCCGCCGATCACGAACGGATGGTCCAGCGCGCCCCGGTCGAAGGCCACCAGCACCTCGTCGTTGACGTCCAGCGGGAAGATCCCGCCGCCGCCCAGGCCGCCCAGCTGCACGGTACGGGTCCAGTCGCTGACGTACGTGTCGTCCAGCCACGGGAACTGCAGGCGCACCCGACCCTGCTTCAGCGGGTCGTTGACGTCGGTGACCAGGGCGTTGGCCACGCTGGGCAGCCGGGGAGCGGTGTCCGCGCCGCCCGAGGCCAGCCCGTACAGCGAACGCCACTGCCGCCCGCTGACCGTCACCCACGACTCGTAGTGCTTGCCGTCGCCGAAGACGTGCCGCACGGAGGTGACGGTGTACTTGCCCTCGAACGGCACGCCCACGTCGGCGAGCGCCACCGGAACTCCCGGGCGCAGCTTGGGATTTCCGCGCGCGACGACCTCCAGCTCGGCGAACGAGCCGGTCACGTCGTCGGCGAGGGCGTCCGCGGCGAACTTCACCTCGGTCTGCTTGTCGTAGGGCGTGCCCGTCTCGACGAGCTTGGCCGAGGTGAACTTCCCGGCGGCCGCTCCCGGCGAAGTCCCGATGGTGATACCGGGGTTGGAGGCCGCCGCCGCGGTGGCGGTGAGCTTCTTCTTCGTCGTCACGTCCCAGCCGCGGGACTCGACCTTGCCCACCTGGTCGGCGGCGGTCACCGCGGCCCGCAGCCGCAGGATGTCGTGCCCGGCCTGCAGCACGAACGGGCTCTTCTCGCCGTCCGTGCTCGGCGACGGTGCCCCCGAGGCCGACTTGGGCTTCACGAACTGGAACTTGCCGTCCGCGTCGACCGACATGACCATCTCGTTCTCGTCGGCGAGCCGCGCGAGGAAGTCCCAGTCGGTCACGTTGGACTGGGAGATGAACTCGTAGACCGTCTTCGTCGACTCGATCCGCCCGATCGGCACACCGTCCTTGGCGGCCAGCTTGCGGGCGATGTCGGAGGCGCTCTGGTTGCGGTAGGCGGCCACCCGGCGCTGGCGCAGCAGGCGGTGGCCGAGGTCGTAGCCGCGGATCACGGTGTAGCTGCCGGTGCCGTCGTAGTCGGCCTCCAGGCCGGTCACCTCGCCGGTCAGCAGCGGATCGCCGGCCCCCTCGCCGTCGGCGACGGGCGAGAACACCACCTTGGTGCCGAAGGTGATGTTCAGCTTGCCGAGCAGCAGCCGGTACGGGTCGCGGAAGGTGAGCCGGAACGCGGCCGGCACGCCGACGCCCTGGTCGACGTAGCTGTCCACCAGGTCGGGCGCGAACTCGGGCGGCAGCTTCGCGCCGCCGATCTTGACGTCGACGACGCTGGAGAAGGCGGACTGCACCATCAGGTACGCACCTCCTCGGCGGCCGGCAGCACGAGTTCGGTGCCGGTCGTCAACTGCCCCGGGTTGTCGATGCCGTTGGCCTCGGCGATGGAGCGCCAGGCGGCGGCGTTCCCGTACTCCCGCCAGGCCAGCGACTGCAGCGAGTCGCCCGCGACGACCCGGTGCACCCGCTGCGCGGTCAGCGCGCCCGAGGTCGGGTTCTGCCCCTTGGTCTTGCTGGGGATCTCGTGCAGCTGAAGCCGGCAGGTGGCGCGGATGGGCACGCCGGTCGTCGAGAACAGCGTGTAACTGGCCTCCACGGCACTGACGTACGCCGTGAAACGCGCCGTCGAGAACGACCCCCACTGGAAGACCACCCACGGCGGCGACGGCTGCTTGGCGGCGATGCTCCTGGTCGTCACCTCGCAGCAGGCGAGCAGCGACTCGACCTTCTTCAGAACGGTGTTGCTGGTCGGCTCGTCGGAGGAGTCGAGAAAGATCTCCACGCCCATCTCACGCGGCTCGGCACCCATGAACTCCGGGAGCGGGCCGTCCCGTTCGATCTGCGCGGGGGTCACCTTCCACTGGGCGCGGCGGGTCAGGGACAGCTGCGCCGGGTTGAAGTCGAAGCTGAACGTCTTGATGATGCCGCCGGGGGTGCGGCTCTTGCCCTTCGGCGGTTCGTGGATCGCGAGCGTGGCCCGTACGAGGCTCTTGCCCGCGCCGCCCCTGCTGCCCTTGGCCATCTTCGTCCTGCCCCTCAGTCCGTGAACCCGTGGTGGGTGATCTCCAGCACCTCGGTCGCCACGGCGGGGCTCGCCGGGTCGAGGGAGGGGCCGGTCCAGCTGACCGGCAGCACGTCGATGAGGCCCCAGCGGGCGACCTCCGAGCCGTCCGCGCGCAGCGCGGCGATCTGGGCCGTGGGCCGCTTGATGCCGGTCTGCACGGACGAGATCCACTTGGCGACCTTCGTGGTGTCCGGAGTCAGCGGCCGGGTCAGCCGGATGTTGGAGAACGTCACCCGGGTCGGCAGCTGCCACACGAACCCGTTGTTGCCGCCCTCCTGGCGCTGCTCGACCTCCACCTGCGACGACAGCCCTTCACATCCGTTGAAGTAGCCGAGGCTCTCGCCGTCGATGCTGAGGGAGAACCAGATGGTGGAGCCCGGGTCCTGGCGGGACATCTCGGCCTTTCCGTCGTTCAGTGGGTTGCTGGGCGGGTCAGTTGCGGGGGTCGCGGAGCTTTCCGATCCGTTCGCGGTCCATGCGGAGTTCGGTGCGGATCAGGCGGGTGATGCGGCCGATGATCCGGTGCACGAGCTCGTCGAGCTGGAAGTCGGTGAGCTCCCGCGGGTCGAAGCCGCCGGCCGGGACCGCGGCGTACTCGGGCGGTGGCGCGGACGCCGCGTGGGCGGGCGGTGGTTCGTACGGCGGCGGGTTCCCGGAGGAGGGCGTGTACGGCGGCGGAGCCTCGGCGCGGGGCGGTGAGGGCGGCGCCGGCGGCGAGACGCGAGGGGTGAGCGCGGACCCGACCGCCGCGGCGGCGGCCGCGGCGAGGGCGCCGGTGGCGCTGTGCGCCGGAGGCGTGGGCGGCGTCGTGTCCTTGGACTTGGACTTGCTCAGCCGCCCGAGGCGCTGGACGGGCGGCGAGGTGGTGGTGGCCGCGCCGGGGAGGGCGGGCGTGGGAGCGGCTGACCCCGGACGCGGGGGAGGGGTCAGGGACGCCACGGGGAGGGGGGAGTCGGTGGCGGGGTACGCCGATGAGGCGGTCGCCGGGGATGCAGGAGGCGTCGGCTTGCGCAGGGGGGTGGGCGCGACGGCCGGGGCGGCCAGACGCTGAACCGGCGGTGTGGAGAGAGGAGTTGGCGAGGTGGACGCGGGGCCCGGGGGGTTGGGCGTGGGTCCCGGGTGGTTGGGCGCGGGTCCGGGGGGATTGGCCGTCGTGGGGAAGACCGGCGTCGTGGCGGGGCCGGGCGTGGAGGAGCCAGGGGTGGCAGGGCCGGTCGTGGAGGGGCCGGTCGTGGAGGAGCCAGGCGTGGTGGGCGGTGCGTCCGTGGGGAGCTGCACGGGGGAGCGTTGCGCTACGACGGGGTCGGGCGCCGCGGGCACGGACGGTGTCGCCGCGGCGGGCGAGCCGATGAGGGGCGTGGCGTCGGCCGGGGCCGCGGTCACCGGGGCGCCGAGGGGGGAGCGGCGCGCGGGGGAGGAGACGGACCGGGCGCGCTGGACCACGGGAGCGACCGGGGCGACCGAGGGCGGGGTGGCGGGGGCGCCGAGGCCGGAGGGGTGGGGTGCTGAAGCGGGGGTGGGGGTGCTTGGGGTGCGGGGGCTCGCGGTGGGAGTGCTGGCGGTGCTGGCGCTCGGGGTGTGGGCGCTCGCGGTGCGTGGGACCGTGGGGGCGGCTGCCGGGGCCGGGGTAGGGGCGTACGGAGCGGGCCGCTCGGCGGGAAGGGCCGTCGGTGTTGCAGGGGCCGTCGTGCGCTGGACGACGGGGCCGGCTGCCGTCGTCGGGGCGGGTGCAGTGGGCTGGTCGGCGGGACCGGTTGCCGCCGAGGTCGAGGGCGAAGTCGTCGGCTGAGTAGGGGCGTTGGCTTCCGACTTCGGGGTGGACGGAGCCGGGCGTGCCGGCGTCGCGGGGGCCGCTGCGCGCTGAACGACGGGGGCGGCTGCAGTGGGCTGAGCGGCGGGGACGGCCGCCGGTGCCGAGGGGGCCGCCGTGCGGTGGGTGGCGGGCTTGGCTGCCGACGTGGGGGTGGACGGAGCGGGCCGATCCGCCGGGAGAGCCGGTGTCGAAGGGGCCGCCGCGCGCTGGAGGGTGGGGTTCGCTGTCGACGTCGGCGTGGACGGAGCCGAACGGTCGGCGGGGGTGGTCGCCGGTGCAGAGGGGGACGCTGCGCGCTGGACTGCGGGAGACGTCGTGGACGCGGCGGGCGACGAGGTGGTGCTGGTCGAACCCGGGCGGGTGGCTGAGGGGTTCGGGTTCGGGCCGGCCGACTGGGACAGCGGGTTCGTGGACGCAGTGCCCGGCGCTGTCGCCGAACTCCGCTGTACGGCAACGGGCTGCGAGGCGATCGGCGCGCCGAGGCCGGGACGCGGCCTCGGGCCTGTCGCGCTCCGCTGGACCGGCGGCGTCGCGGCACGCGAAGTCGACGCCGGGCGGGGGGTGGTGGCCTCGGTCGACGTGACCGGTTGAGCGGCATGCCGGACGGGGGCGGCGTCGGCCGAAGGAGTGCTCGGAGCCGAGGCGTCCGTAGACGCGGGCGGTGCTTGCGGAGCTGCGGCCGGTCGCGGCGCGGTTGCCGGGGTGCCACTTGGGGTGGACCGTGGCCGGACGTGTACGGGCCCGGAGCCGCCAGGTGTCGGGCTCTGAGGTGCGGAGCCGGTGCGGCTGGTGGCAGTCGCCGACTTCCGCTGCACGGGCGGCGGAGGCGTGGCAGCAGGCCCCGGCACGACGGCAGGACCCGGAGCAACAGCAGGACCCGTGCTCGGCGTCCTCTGCACCGCCGTACCACTGCGTGCTCGAACCCCCGCGTCATCACCGTCAGTTGAAGCCGATGCCGATGCCGAAGCCGAAGATGCAGACGACCCCGGCGCGACCGCCGACTCGCCCGTCCCCCCGGAAACCCGCGGAGCGACCGGCAACGTACGCCGCTGTGCGTGCGCAGCCCCTCCCGCCGGTGCCCGCGTGAGAGGCGCCCCCGGTCGCGGTGACGACGCCGCACCGGACGGTACGGGCGTCACCCTGACCCCGGCAGCAGGCGCGACCGGCGCCGGGCCGACCGCCGCCCGCTGCACCGAAGGCGCGCTCGATCGGGGAGCCGTAGCAGCCGGAGCGGCCGGAGCTGTCGTACCGGACGGCGCAGCCGGTCCACTCCGCACGACGGGAACACTCCCCGTCCCGGCCTGCCGAGGCGGAAGCATCCGCAGCGGAACCGCCGGTGCTCGCTGCACCACGGGCTCGGCGCCGGCCAACGGCAGCGGGCCGGAGGGGCGTTCGAGGCCGGAGACGGGATGCGCCGTCCCGCGACCCACCGCGTCACCGAGCAGCGCGCTCGACCGCCCGTCCAGGACCGAGTGGGACGCCGTCCCCATGAACGACGGGTTCTGCCACGTCGGCAGCCGCCCGCCGAACCCGGAGTCCGCGACCCCGCCCTGCCCTGCGGTCAGCGTCCGCTGGATCGGCGGCAGCGCGGGCCAGGAGGCCGCGACGACGGGACGTGCAGTTTCCGGTGCCGCCGACACGCCCTGCTCCGACGCACCCGACGACGCAACCGAGGACGCAACCGACGAGGGAGCCGCGTCAGCACCCCCGCGCTGCCGCCCCCGCACCCGGTCCAGAAACCCCACCGCTCAGCCCTCCGTTCCGGCGGCCCGCGTCACCAGGGACGCGATCTCCGCCGTGAACCGCCGGCGGTCGTGGTGCTCCAGATCGAGGATCTCGTCCATGCTCCAGTGGAAGTGGTAGGCGACGTACGCGATCTCCTCGTGCAGCCGGTCGGTCGCGTACGTCACGATTCCCCCAGGCGGCTCCCGCCGAGTTCCACCTCGAACGGCTCGGAGCAGTGCGGGCACTGCACGGCGGCGCGGGTGTGTCCCTCCGCGTTGATCTGGCGGTAGAAGTCCTGCAGGAACGCCAGGTCGGAGGCGAACATGTTCTCCACGATCCCGTCGTGCACCATCGGCAGCGTGCCGAGCCGGGAGATGACCCGGCCCAGCAGCACCACCGACAGGTACGCCGGGTTCTCCTGCACACGCACGTCCCGCAGCGGCACCAGTTCGTCCCGCGCGGTCGACAGGCGCATCACGCCGTCGCGGTGGACGGTGCCCGACTCGTCGACGTAGCCGCGCGGCAGCTGGAAGGGGAACTCCGTGCGCAGGGACTGCTGTTGCTGCACCGGCGCGGGAGTGGGCACGGGAGCCGCCGTGGCCGGTGTCGCCTCCGGCCCCGGCAGCTCCACGCCCGCCTCCGGCGCGGACGCCGGGTCCGCGCCGGAGTACGCCACGGCGGCTCCGGCCCTGGCAGCCGTACGCCGCATTACTCGATGACCAGTTCTTCGAACGTGATGGTCACGGTCTCGGTCAGCGCGGCCGCCTCGCCCGCCTTCACCGTGCTCGCGTCGATCTTGCTGCACCAGGCGTTGCGCAGGTGGTAGCGCTTCACCGGGTTGTTCTGGAAGTCCATCATGATGATCGACGCGTTCTTGCGGGCCGGCGTCATCTGGCCGGTGATGGACTGGTTGATCCACTGCGTGAACGACGCGGACTGCGTCATGCCGCGGACCACGGTGCAGGTGCCGTTCTTCTTCACGCCCGGCAGGTTCTTGACCACGTTCTGGCCGCCCGGGGTGTTCTGCTGGTACGTGATGACGTCCTGCTCGATGCTCAGGCCGCTGACCTCGGCGAGGTACTCGACCATCACGCCGTCGATCTGCAGGCCGAAATTGTGTGAGGTGAGGGCGTCACCCGGCTGGAGACTCATGCGTTCGCTGTCCTTCTAAGCGTGTGGAAACGACGTCTGGGGAGGGCGAGCCGGGCGGCCTACTCCTCCAACTCTCCGCTGCCGCTGGAGAACTGGGCCAGTCGGAAGATCACGAACTCGGCGGGCTTGACCGGGGCGATGCCGATCTCGCAGACGACGCGGCCGACGTCCACCGACTCCGGCGGGTTGGTCTCCTCGTCGCACTTGACGTAGAACGCCTCCTCGGGCCGCTGGCCGAACAGGGCGCCGCTGCGCCACTCGTTGACCAGGAACGCCGAGATGTTGCGCCGGATCCGGGCCCACAGGGCGTGGTCGTTCGGCTCGAACACCACCCACTGGGTGCCGATCAGGATCGACTCCTCCAGGTAGTTGAAGTACCGGCGGATGTTCAGGTAGCGCCACGCCGGGTCCGACGCCAGCGTCCGCGCGCCCCATACCCGGATGCCCCGGCCGGGGAAGGCGCGGATGCAGTTGACGCCGATCGGGTTGAGCAGGTCCTGCTCGCCGCGGGTGATCTGGGTCTCCAGGTCGACCGCGCCGCGTACGACCTCGTTGGCGGGCGCCTTGTGCACGCCGCGCTCGGAGTCGTTGCGGGCCCAGATGCCGGCCACGTGACCGCTCGGCGGGATCAGCCGGGTCTGGCCGCCCGCCGGGTCGAAGCTCTTGATCCAGGGGTAGTACAGGGCCGCGTACTTGGAGTCGTAGCCGGCCGTCTCCTGCCGCCACACCCGGATCTGACGGGCGTTCAGGCCGGGCGGCGGGTCGATGACCGCGACGCGGTCGCCCATCAGCTCGCAGTGCGCGATCAGACCGAGCTGGACGGCCTTGACGGACTCCAGGTCGATCGCGCCGCGCTGGTAGGCGGCCATCAGGTCGGGCACCGCGACCATGGAGATCTCGTCGACGGCCTCCAGACCGCCGAAGCCGGTGCGGTCGGCGGAGTCGCCGAGGTACTGGGCGGGACCCGGGTGCGAGCCGTCGGCCTTCTTGTCCACCACGGCGGGCGCGGGCGCCGGAGCGGCCAGGGCCACCGTCTGGTTGTCGGGGCGCACCAGCTGCGCGGCCGGCGCCGCCTCGGTCACGGTGATGAGCTTCGAGCGCTCCTTCACCTGCGTGACGACGTAGTTGCGGCCGCCCTTCTTGGCGGTCACGTCGAAGTTCTCGACGGCCTTGTCGCCGTCCTTCACGATGAGCTTGAACCGCTCGGCCGGGCCCTCGCCCTCCGGGTCGGCGACCTCGACGCTCAGCGAGCCGTTGCCGCCGGAGGCGATGGACGCCACCTTGAAGGTGCCGAGCTGCGCGGGCTCCGCGGCGGGCAGTTCGCGCTTGGCGGCGGAGCCGGTCACGGCGGCGGGCGCGGACGCGCCGGTGGCGGCGTCCTCGGCGGAGCCGCCCACACGGACGACGTACGCGGCGCTGCCGCCGTTCTGGAAGAAGCCGTAGACGGAGTGCGCGAGGTAGTACCCGTCGGTGAACTCACCGAAGCTCGCCACGTACTGGGTCCAGTTGGTCACCAGCGTCGGCTCGTTCAGCGGGCCGGTCGGGGCGAGACCCACGAAGGCGGCGACCGACGTGCCCACACCCTCGATGGGGCGCGAGCCGCTGGCCACCTCCTCGACGTAGACGCCGGGCGACAGGTAGGACGGCATGCTCTGCTCTCCTCGGGGTACGAGACAGGAACACCCACCAGGCTCACGCGCGCGCAACGCCGGGGAAACGGCCTGCGGTGCCGAGGTGGGGGCAACCTCCTTGCCCGCAAGGGCAGTTCGTCGCGCCCCGATGTCCGCGAGGCCGCCGACGCTGCCCTTGGGGGTGCCCTTACGGTCCTTCCGTAGCCGTCCCAGGCACGCTATCTGGTGGAGGCAGACGTCCTGCCGGCGACCGGGAAGGCCCATGCGCGCACACGAAGAGAACCACTCCTCCGCCGACCGCAAAGCCGCCCCGGCCCGTTCCTCCGCCCCCGTGCCGCCGCTCCTCGCCCTGCAGCGGGCCGCCGGCAACGCCGCCGTGACACGGGTGGTCCAGGAGGCGCGGCACGAGCACGGGCCCGACTGCGGCCACCAGGCGGCGCGGAGCGGGCAGGAGACGGCCGGGCAGCCGGCCGTGCAGCGCCGCGCCTCGGTGTACGACGCGGTCAGCTCGCCGGGCAGCCCGCTGGCCCCGCACATCCAGTCCAAGGCGGAGCAGGCCTACGGCATGAGCTTCTCCCATGTGCGGGTGCACTCCGGTCCGGTCGCGCAGCGGTCGGCGCTGGAGTACGGCGCCCGTGCCTACACCACCGGCTCCGACATCGTGGTGGGCGACCAGGGCCTGGACGACGAGACGCTGTTCCACGAGATCGACCACGTCCATCAGCAGAGCAGCGGGCCCGTGTCCGGTGCCGACGACGGCTCGGGAGCGCGGGTCTCCGACCCCGGCGACTCCTTCGAACGCCGGGCCGCGGCCAACGGCCGCCGGATGGCCCAGGGCCAGGCCCCCGACCTGGGCGCCTGACCCCCCCGGAACGTCCACTCGCCCTACTCGTCGTCCATGCCGAAGCTCAGCAGGTTCGCGTTCGGCTTCTTTTTCTTCTTCGCCGGCTTCTTCACGACGGGCTCGGCGGCCTCGTCCGGCCGGGTCGGCGACTGCGACGCGGGACGGCGCCTGCTCGCCGGTGCGGGCGCGGCCTCCTCGGGCTCCTCCTGGAGATGCGCGAAGTAGTGCTGGAGGTGCTCGGGCACGTTCCGCCGGAACATCGCGTCGAACTCCTCCGGGTTGGCGTCCCTGCGGCCGTACCGGAAGTCGCTCTCCATGAGCTTCCTGCGGGCCTCGAGATCCATGGCCTTGATGGAGTCCTCGACGCCGTGCACCTGCGTGATCGCGCCCGACGCGATGGTCCCCTTGATGAGGACCTCCTGGTCGCTGGTGGCCATGGAGCCGATGTCCGAGCGCTCCGCGAGGTTCGTCTGCCCGTGGATGCCGGGGTTGCCGAGGTTCACCAGCCGGGCCCCGGAGCCGAGTTTGGTCACGTCGATCTCGATGACCGGGGCCCAGTTCTTCACCAGACGCGGCTTCTGGACGTAGTCCAGGTTCTCGGCGGGACCCTCCTTGAAGTTGTACCGGGAGTAGTTGACGGCCCGGTCGCGGCTCGGGCTGAAGGAGATGTACTGGGTGCCGTAGTTGTCCCCCGCCACATGGTGGGCCACGGTCAACGTCGACGTCGGGTCGACGGGTTCGATGTCCCTTCCCTCGGGCCACTCCCGGAGGGTCTGGTAGATCCTCGTCACCTCCTTGGAGGTCGAGATCCCCTCACCCAGGTTTCCGTCGGCCGTGGCGGTGATCGCCGACGTGTCCTGACGGCGCTTGACCTGCGACTCGACCCGGATCGCCCGGTACAGCTTCTGCGGCCCGCCGGCGGCGAGGTATTCGGCGACACTCTGCTCGTACGAAGCGTGCTGGGCCGCCGGCTGCTGGGCGGTCAGCATCCGCTGGACCATCAGCGAGGCCGCCGAGTTCCCCGCCGAGGTCTGGATCGTGGCCATGGACCCCGGGCTCAGCGCACCCTTGGAGCGGGGGTCGATCGCCGGGACGGGCTGGGTCGGCGTCGTGGCGCGAGGCGGCTTCACCTGCGCGCCACCGGCCCGATGCTCCGTGGCTCTTGTGCCGTCCTGGGTGTGCATGCAACCTCTTCCTGGGCGGGAACACGGTGGGGCTACTCCTCGATACCCGGGACGGACGGCCGCCGCCAGGTACGGGAGGTCAGCGATCGCGGCCGAACGGGCAGATGTCGCTGCACGGCCCGCGCGGAGCCCGCCGCGTCTCGCCGGCGATGACCCGGAGGGCAACGAGCTCTGCACCGACGGCTCCTGACGTCACGTCGGAGAATCCGTAGCGTCGACGCGTGAGCCTGTGGACTTCCCTGGAACCCGCCTCCGCGACCGTGGACCCGGGTGGCAGCACCCGTGTCCGGCTGCGGCTGCGCAATACCGGCGACATCGTGGACGAGTACCGCTTCGAACCGGTGGGGCCCATCGCCCCCTGGACGACGGTCGAGCCACAGACGTTGCGGCTGTATCCGGGGACGACCGGCACGGTGGAGCTGACCTTCGCGCCGCCGCGCACGCCGGACGCGACCGCCGGTCCGAATCCGTACGCGGTCCGCATCACGCCCACCGAGCATCCCGAGGCGACGACGGTCCCCGAGGGGAACCTGACGATCACGCCCTTCACGGAGATGCGGGCCGAACTCGTCCCGCCCACCGTCAAGGGGCGCTTCCGGGGGCGGCCCAAGCTCGCCGTCGACAACCTGGGCAACACCAAGCTCACGGCGTCGGTCAGCGGCAACGACACCGGCGACCAGCTCTCCTACGAGATCTTCCCGAGCAACGTGCAGATCGAGCCGGGCCGTGCGGCGTTCGTGCGGACGACGCTCAAGCCGCGCCGCATCATCTGGTTCGGGCCGAAGGAGCAGCGGCCGTACACGCTGAACGTGCTGCGCTCCGGCGTCAACCCCACGCCCGTGGAGGGGACTTATGTGCAGCGCGGCTTCCTGCCCCGCTGGCTCGCCACCTTCTTCGGCATCTTCGTCGGACTGGCGATCACCTTCGTGATGCTGTGGATCGCCTACAAGCCCGGTGTGACCAGCGGCGCCACCGAGAAGACCGCCGAGGCCGGCGCCACCCTCGCCCCCAGCCCCTCTGCGAGCGCGTCACCGGCCCTGCCGCCCGCCCCGGCGCCGACCACCACACCCTCGCCCGCCGCCGGTGACGGGGGCGCGGGCGGAGCCGGAGGCGGGGGCGGCGGGGGCAAGCCCACGGTCACGGCCAAGCCCAAGGCGGACACCGCGGCGACCGCCGTGAACCGCCTGGCCGCCAGCGACCCCAGCGGCCGGCACGTCTGCTACCGCGCCTTCGTGCAGGGCGAGGGCTGGCAGAAGCCGGTGTGCGACGGCACCGTCGCCGGGACGGTCGGCCAGGCCCGTGCGGTCAAGGCCCTCAACGTGGCGGTGTACGGCGTCCAGGGCTCCGCCGGCAGCGCCATGGTGCACGACGACCAGTCCACCAACGGGCAGGGCAGGTGGCTGCCGAACTGGACCGCCATCAAGGCGGACGGCAAGGACAACTACATCGGCAGCACGAAGAAGGACGCCCCGTACCTGGTGACCTTCGTCTGGAACGTCGGCTCCGGTCAGGCCTGCAACGTGGTCAAGGTCCGCGACCAGGACTGGCGCGACCAGTCCTGCAACAACGCCCGCCCCGACCTCAACACCGCCGGCGCCTTCGACAACTCGCGCTGGATCGAAGCCATCAAGCTGACGGTGTGACCGCATGACTCTCTGGACCTCCCTCGAACCCGCCTCCGCGACGGTGGATCCGGGCGGCAGTACGCGCGTCCGGCTGCGGCTGCGCAATACCGGTGACGTCGTGGACGAGTACCGCTTCGAGCCGGTCGGGTCCATCGCGCCGTGGACCACCGTGGAGCCGCAGACGTTGCGGCTGTATCCGGGGACGACCGGCACGGTGGAGCTGACCTTCGCGCCGCCGCGCACGCCGGACGCGGTCGCCGGTCCGAATCCGTACGCGGTCCGGATCACGCCCACCGAGCATCCCGAGGCGACGACGGTCCCCGAGGGGAACCTGACGATCACGCCCTTCACGGAGATGCGGGCCGAACTCGTCCCGCCGACCGTCAAGGGGCGGCTCCGCGGGCGTTCGAGGCTCGCGGTGGACAACCTCGGCAACACCAAGCTCACGGCGTCGGTCAGCGGCAACGACAACGGCGACCAGCTCTCCTACGAGATCTTCCCGAGCAACGTGCAGATCGAGCCGGGCCGTGCGGCGTTCGTGCGGACGACGCTCAAGCCGCGCCGCATCATCTGGTTCGGGCCGAAGGAGCAGCGGCCGTACACGCTGAACGTGCTGCGCTCCGGCGCCAACCCCACAGCCGTGGAGGGGACTTATGTGCAGCGTGGCTTCCTGCCCCGCTGGCTCGCCACCTTCTTCGGCGTCCTCACGGCACTGGCGATCACGTTCGTCATGCTGTGGATCGCGTACAAGCCGGCCGTGAGCACGGGCGCGACCGAGAAGCCGGTCGAGGCCGGCAACCCGCTCGCGCCCACCCCGACGCCCAGCCCGGTGCTGTCCACCGCCCCGGCCCCGTCCCCGACTCCCACCACCGACAGCGGCGGCGGGGACACCGGCGCCGGTGGCTCGGGCGGCGGTGGCGGGGGTGGGGGCGGCCCGGCCACGCCCACGAAGAAGAAGCCCAAGCCCGTGGTGCCCGCGACCAGCATCCTGCTGCGCAACACCACCACCAAGAAGTGCGCCGACGTCCCGGGCTACGGCAAGGGCACGTCCGACGGTCCGGTGCGCGAGTACACCTGCGACGGCACCGGCGACGACAACCAGCTGTGGAACCTCGAGGTGAAATACCCCAAGGGCGGTCCCGGCGGACGTCCGCTCTTCCAGATCCGCAACGTGAAGGACCAGCTCTGCATGGATCTGCCCAACTACGGGGCGGAGCCGGTCCGGTCGCCGATCACCGAGTACGCCTGCAACGGCACGACCGCCGACAACCAGCTGTGGTGGATCCAGAAGCAGGACAGCGGCGCCTACTGGATCCGCAACTTCGCGAGCGACAACAAGTGCCTGGACGTGGCCGGTTACAGCACCGGCGGCAACGACACCGACCTCACCCTGTTCGACTGCTCCACCACCGACGACCAGGAGTGGCTCGTCGTGCACCCCTCGGAAGGCTGACGTGACCGGTCTGTGGACCTCCCTGGAACCCGCCTCCGCGACGGTGGACCCGGGCGGCAGTACGCGCGTGCGCCTGCGGCTGCGCAACACGGGTGACGTCGTGGACGAGTACCGCTTCGAGCCGGTCGGGTCCATCGCCCCCTGGACGACGGTCGAGCCGCAGACCCTGCGGCTGTACCCCGGGACGACCGGGACGGTGGACCTGACCTTCGCGCCACCGCGCACCCCCGACGCCGTAGCCGGTCCGAACCCGTACGCGGTCCGGATCACGCCCACCGAGCATCCCGAGGCGACGGCGGTTCCCGAGGGGAACCTGACGATCACGCCCTTCACGGAGGTGCGGGCCGAACTCGTCCCGCCGACCGTCAAGGGGCGGCTCCGCGGGCGGCCGCGCCTGGCCGTCGACAACCTCGGCAACACCAAGCTCACCGCCTCGATCAGCGGCAACGACAACGGCGACCAGCTCTCCTACGAGATCTTCCCGAGCAACGTGCAGATCGAACCGGGCCGTGCCGCGTTCGTGAAGACGACGCTCAAGCCGCGCCGCATCATCTGGTTCGGCGCCAAGGAGCAGCGGCCGTACACCCTCAATGTCGTCCGCTCGGGCGCCAACCCGCTTCCGGTGGAGGGAACTTACCTCCAGCGTGGGTTCCTGCCCCGTTGGCTGGCCACCTTCTTCGGCATCATGATCGCACTGGCGATCACGTTCGTGATGCTGTGGATCGCCTACAAGCCCGCCGTGAACAGCGGTGCCACCGAGAAGCAGGTCGAGGCGGGTGCGGCGCTCACGCCGACCCCGACGCCCACGCCGGCGCTCACCCCCGCCGAACAGCAGCCGTCCACCCCGGTGCCGGCCGAAACCGTGAAGTCGGACGGTTCGGGCGGGAGTAGTTCGGGCGGTTCAGGGTCCTCGTCCTCCGGTGGGGGCGAGAAGTCCGGTGGCGGGGCGAAGGCCACGCCCAAGAAGTCCACCCCGGCAGCGGTGGGCCGGCTCATCATCGGTCAGGGGTCCGACCGATGCGTCTACGTCCCCGGAACCAAGAACGGCGTGGGCAAGGACGGCACGCAGCTGGCGATCCGGGACTGCTCCCACTCGGCGGCCAACCAGAAGTGGGACTTCCGCGGCGACGGCACCGTGCGCTCGGTCGGCATGTGCATGGATGTGGCCTGGGGCTCCTCGGACGACGGGGCGCACATCCAGCTGGCCCGGTGCAGCGGCAACCCCGCCCAGCAGTTCGTGCTGAGCCAGCAGGGGGACCTGGTGAACCCGCAGGCCAACAAGTGTGTGGACGTCGTCGACAACAAGACCGACAACGGAACCAAGCTCCAGCTGTGGTCGTGCGCGGGCACGCCCAACCAGAAGTGGCGGGTGGAGGACTAGAGGTCCGGGGTGCGGGGCGGCCGGTGTTACCAGGCGCCCTCGCCCGGCACCAGCCGGCCCGCCTTGCGGTACTCGCGGCGGGCGCCCTCCAGGAGGTCGTCCCCGGTGACGAGGTCGTCCCGTCCGGCGGCGAGATACGCGGCGGTCACCACGGCGCTGCGGATCGAGCCGCCGGCGAGCTCGAAGTCGGCCGCCACCGTGTCGAGTTGGACGCCGTCCACGCACGGGACGTGGGACAGGCTGTGCCGCCACAGCGCCAGCCGCTGCTCGCGGTCGGGGAACGGGAAGTCCACCACCAGGTCGAGGCGCCGGGTGAACGCCTCGTCGATGTTGGCGCGCAGGTTGGTGGTGAGCAGCGCGATCCCGTCGAAGGACTCCAGCCGCTGGAGCAGATAGGCGCTCTCCATGTTGGCGTACCGGTCGTGCGAGTCCTTCACCTCGGACCGCTTGCCGAAGACGGCGTCGGCCTCGTCGAACAGGAGCACGGCGTCGGTCCGGTCGGCCTCGGTGAAGATGCGCTCCAGGTTCTTCTCGGTCTCGCCGACGTACTTGTCGACCACCGAGGACAGCTGGACGACGTAGAGATCCAGGCCCAGTTCGGCGGCCACGACCTCGGCGGACAGGGTCTTTCCCGTGCCCGACTCCCCCGCGAACAGCCCGAGCACGCCCCTGCCGCGCCCGCCGCCCGCGCTGAGCCGCCAGTCTCCGAGCACGCGGTCGCGATGGCGGGCGCGCAGGGCCAGTTCGCGCAGCTGGGTGAGAGGGCGGTCGGGCAGGACCAGGTCGGTCCAGTCGACGGCCGGGCGGATCCGCCGGGCGTGCTGTTCGAGTCCCGAGGCCGACTGCTGGCGGGCGGCGAGGCGCAGATGGGCGGGGGAGAGCGGGGTGCCGTCGAACCGGGCCAGGCTCCGGGCCGCCTGCGCGGCGCGGGCGATCCGGTCGCCGGGCAGGTGGTACGGGGCGACCGTGGCGGCCAGGTCGAAGCCCGGCTCCTCGCCGAGCGCATCCGACCAGGCGTGCAGCGCGGCCGCGTGCTGCCGCGGCACGTCCAGCGCGAGCGGGTCCTCGTCGCACCACTGCGGGTCGTACGGGCGGGGGCCGGCGATCAGCACGGGTACGTCCGTCGCGGCCGCCAATTCCCGTATCAGTGAGGCCGGTTGCTCAGGCAGGCCCATCACCACGACGGCCAGCCCGCCCAGCCTCGCCTCCCGCAGCAGGTCGGGCACGCGGTCCTCGGGGCCGGAGAACCGCAGCGCCGGGACGCCCGCGAGGTCCAGGGCCGCGGCCGCGCAGGCGACGCCGTCGCCCTCCCGGCGCTCGCGGAGATAGGCGGTGAGCGGCGGACGGGCGGTGAGGCGGGCGGCCAGCCGGTGCACGAGGCGCCCGAACTCGTCCTCCGTGGAGGGTTCTTGGACGTCGTACGGCTGCGGCGGTGCGGTCGGCGGGTGCAGATGCCCGGCGAGCGCCGCGTCGGGGGTGTCGTCGCCGAGCAGGTGTGCCACGAGCCGGTCCGGCGCCCGCAACGAGCGGCTGAGGAAGGGGCGTTCGGGCTCCTCCACGGTCAGCAGCCCGAGGCCGGACAGCGGGGCCGTCGGGTGCAGCCGGGCCCGGGCGCCCGGCGAGTGGACCGGGGCGCCGAGCAGGTCCAGGGCGAGCGAGACGGTGGCCCGGCGGCGGCTGACGTCGTCGTTGAGGTAGCCGTACAGCGGCTCGAAGGTGCGGTCCAGGTCCGGGGCGACGGCGATCAGCAGCAGCGCGGCGTCCAGCTCGGTCAGGCCGAGCCGCGCGGACAACTCGGCCAGCCGGTCGTGCGGTTGCCCGCCGGGGTCGGCCGGAGCGGGCCGCACCGGCTCCACCGGCCGCAGCAGATGCCGTACCGCCTCCTCCGAGAGGTACAGCCCGCGCAGCGGATCGCCGGCGGTCGGGTCGTCGGCGGACCGCTGCTCCACGAGCAGGGCGACGCGGTCCCGCAGGGCGTGCAGCCGGGCGACGAGGGCGGCGGCGGGGCCGGAGTCCGCCGTGTCGTACGGCGTCGTCTGCGTCTGCGTGGTCACGCGACCGGTCCCGTCCCGCGCTCGCGCCGGGTGATCCGGCGGGCGTTCCTGGCCGCGGCCACCTGGGCCGGGCGGTGGGCCCGCTCCTCGGAGACCGCCGCGGTGTCGTCCATGGTGCGGACGCGGACCGCGGCGCCCTCGGTGACGGGCGGGCCGGCGTCGTACTCCGGGTAGGCCGGGAAGGGCGCGGTGACCACGAGGTCGAGGGACGGCTTGAGTTCACCGCCGAGGGCGGACCAGATCTCCGCCATGGACCGGGCCTCGGTCTGGATGCCCGCCACCGACAGCGGCACCGTCAGCCCCAACTCGCCGAGGGCGCCCGGCAGTTCCGAGGGGGCCAGCAGTTCGCGCGGGATCAGCGTGGCCAGCACGGCGGACAGCAGGCGGTGTTCGTCCTGCGGACGTTTCGTCCACGCCGTCAGCAGGTACGACAGCCGGAACCAGCGCGGGGGCTGGCGCCGCTTGACCACCACGTCCCGCTCGTCGTGCACCGGGACGTGCCCGCGCTGACGGCGGTTGATGTCCTCACGGATGTCGTACAAGTAGGCGTTGATGGTGGGGGAGTTGCGCCGGGCGGCCCAGTCGCGGGTCGGGGCGTCGAAGGCGACGTCGATGCCGGAGCCCGCCAGCGCACCGCCGCCGAGCAGGCCCTTGAGGACCTCGTCCACCTCGTGGATCACCGTGTTGCTCCCGCCCCGCGGTGCCGGTCACCGCACGAAACCTGCCGCCGTACCCGATCCTGCCCGCGTCCGTGCCGTCCGCGCAGGCACGCAGGGGACGGCGAAGGGGCGCAATCCGCTGCCCGAGGGGGCCGCGCGAACTGCCCTTTCGATCAGATGTAGCCTTCCCGAAGGGCATACGCGACCGCGTGCGCCCGGTTGCGAAGGTGCAGCCGGGTGGTCAGCCCGTGGATCACATTCTTGACCGTGCGTTCGGAGTAGGACAGCTTGCCGGCGATCTCTCCGGTGTCGAGGCCCTCGGCGACCAGACGCAGCACGTCCACCTCGCGCGGGGTCAGCCCCGAGGACGGCACGCCCGTCCGGCCGGCGGCCCCGCGGTGCAGCGCGCCCACCTGGCTGATCAGCCGGCCCAGCAGGTCGGCGGGCAGGTCCCCGTCGCCGCGCGCGGCCGCGAGCACGGCCTGCACCAGACGGGTCGCGGTCGCCTCGTGGCGCCACACGATGGCGCCGACCCCGCACTCGATGACCTCCAGCAGCTCGCTCTCCCGCAGCGAGCTCACCACCAGCACCGCCCGCGCCCCCTCGCTGCGCACCAGCCGGCGCAGCCGGGTCAGGGCCGCCTCGTCCAGTACGTCGTCGACGAGCAGCGCGACCGTGCCGGGGCCCGAGGCGCTCTCCTCCCGGAGCTCGACCTCCGGGTACCGGCGCAGCTGGCCGATCGCGCCCTCGCGCAGGATCGGGTCCATTGCGTGCACCGCCACGGGTATCCGTTCCGGCACGTCGGCCGTCCCGGATCGTCCGGTCCGCGATGAGCTGAGCAAGCGTTTCCCCCATGTCCACGTGCCGGCCACCTCGGTGGGGTCGGCGGCCAGCGTGCACTCGTCACACTCGTGTGGCGGGTGGGGCGGTTGCAATCGTGGAGCACCACGAGCAGCACCACGAGATCGGCGGTACGGCTACCACGACGGTGCCGCGGCGTCCGGTTCCCCGATGGCGGATACCGGCCGTAGTGGGACTTGTCACGCCACCGCCCGGCGGCCGGGCCCGTCCTCGACTGCGGTACACGTCACGTCCGACCAAGGAGGCAGGGATGTCCGAAGCGTCGCCTGAGCAGCCCCGCGAACACCGGGAAGCCGCCGCGCTGTTGGCGGACGCGGCCGCGCGCGCCCGGGCCGGCACGGGCGGCGTGGTACTGCTGCGCGGGGCCACCGGCACCGGCCGCACCACGGTCCTGGACGCCGCCGCGGAGTCCGCCGCCGCGCACGGCATGAGAGTCCTGCGCGCCCGCTGCTCCCCGGGCGACGCCGCGGTGCCCTTCGCGACCGTGCACCAACTCCTGCGGCGATTACCGGCGTTCGAGCGGGCGGGCGAGGTGCAGCAGGGCGGTGAGCGCGAAACGGGCGCGGAACTGCGGCAGTTGCTGCACGCACACGCCGACGAGGCACCCCTCCTGCTCGCCGTGGACGACGTCCACCTCGCCGACGCACCCTCCTGCCGCTGGCTGGTGGAGACCGCCCGGCACGTGGACCTCCTCGCCATGCCCGTCCTGCTGGCCGTCACCGAACGCAGCCAGTACGACATCGACCCGCCCGCCCCCGGATTCAGCCACACCCTCTCGCCCGCCCTCGTCCGCACCCACACCCTCACCCCGCTCACCACGGGCTCGGCGACCGCGCTGGTGCGCGCCGACTTCCCGTACGCGTCCGGCCCCTGGGTCGCCGACTGCGTACGGGCCGGCGCCGGCAGCCCCCTGCTCCTGCGCGCCCTCCTCGACGACCTGGGCGGCTCGGCCCCGCGCCCGGCCGTACCGGAGACGTCCGCCGCGCTGTACCCGGGCGAGTACCCGGCGGCCGTCTCGTGGTGGCTGGACAGCGCCGGTCCCGGTACGGCGGAGGTGGCCCGCGCGCTGGCCGCGCTCGACGAGGGCTGGGAGCGCCGCGGCGGTGTGCCCGACCCGACCGTCGGCCATCTCGGCTCGCTGCTCGCCGAGTTGGCGGGCGCCGACCCGGCGCGGGTGACGGGATGGCTCACCGCCATGACCGGGCTCGGCCTGCTGCGGCCCGACCCGGACGGCCGCCCCCGCTACACCCACCCCCTGCTGCGGGACGCGGTGCTCACCGGGGTGCCCGTCGCCCGGCGCCGCGCCGCCCACCGGGCCGCCGCGGAGGCGATGCTGCACCGCGGCGCCCCCACGGAGACCGTGGCCCGCCAACTGCTGCTGTCCGACCCGGTGGACGGCGTGTGGGCGGCGTCGGTCCTCCAGGACGCCGCCGCCCTCGCCCTGCGCGACGGCCGCAACGACGACGCCGTCGCCTATCTGCGCCGTGCGCTCGACGAACCCCTGCCCGACGAGCGCCGCCAGCGGCTGCTGACCGAGCTGGGCTCCCTGGAGGTGACGGGCCGCAGATCCTCGGCCGGCATCCCCCGCCTGACCGAGGCGCTGCGGCTGCCCGGCACCCCGCAGGACCGGGTGCGCGCCGCGATGGCCCTGGGCACCGCCCTGGCCGGACGCGGTCGGCCCCGCGCCGCCGTCGAGGTGCTGCGCACGGTGGACGAGGAACTCGCCGGCCGCACCGACCTCGGCGACCGCCTCGACCTCGCCGGCACCCTGCAGAGCGCCTCCGCCCTGCTGTCCGACCAGGACCAGACCGTACGGCAGGAGGTGTACCGGCGGATCTCCGAGACCGCCGAGCACGCGCCGGAACTCGTCGGCCCGGCCACCCGCGCCCTGCTCGTGCGCTACGCCGCCTCCGCCGGGCTGATCTCGGCGGACGAGGCCATGCGGCAGGTGCGCGCGCTGCTCGCCCAGCCCGCCGACGCGCTCACCGAGCCGTTCCTGGTCGGCACGGCCGCCGCGGTCGCCCAGTGGGCCGACGAACTCGACGAGGCCGAACGGCTCGTGGAGCGCGGACTGGCCGGCCAGCGCCCCGGCCTGCTGCACCCCATGCACCAGGCACTCCTGAACACGCGCGCCGACATCGCGGCGGCCCGCGGCGAGTACGGGCGGCTCCCGGCCGAACCGCCTCTCCCGCCCGACGCCGGGCCCGCCAACGAGCACGCGCACACCCTGATCGCCCTCGTGGAGAGCGGCCGTACGGCCGAGGCCCGGCGCCTCGCCGACGGCTTCGACCTCCACGAGGCGCCCGACAACTGGGAGTTGAACCGGTTCCTGTACGCACGGGGGGTACAGCGAGCCGCCGACGGCGACCCGGCCGGGGCGCTGCACGACTTCCTGGAGTGCGGCCGCCGCCAGTCCGCCCGCGAGGTGGTCAGCCCGGTCGTCACGCCCTGGCGCTCGGCCGCCGCCGAATGCCGCCTCGCCCTCGGCGACCCGCACCAGGCGCTCGCGCTCGCCGAGGAGGAGCTGCGGCTGGCCCGGCGGTGGGGCACCCCCCGCACGATCGGCCGCGCCCTGCGCACGCTCGGCATCGTCACGGGCGGCCGCCGTGGGCTCGAACTGGCCGAGGAAGCCGTACGGCTCCTGCGGGACGCACCCGCCGTGACCGAACCGGAGCTCGTCGCCGCGCTGATCGCGCAGGGCCGTCAGCTGACCGCGGCGGGGGAGGGCGGGCGGGCCCGGGAGTGCCTGCGCGAGGCGGCCGAACGCGCCGAACGGCTGGGCGCGCTGCGGCTGCGGACGCTCGCCGAGGACGCCCTGCGCGAGGGCGGCGCCCGCCGCCCCGCCCTCGTCCGCACCGGCTCCGGCTCCCTGACCGGCAGCGAACTGCGCATCGCCCAGCTCGCCGCCGACGGCCGCACCAACACCGAGATCGCCGGCCTGCTGCACCTGGCCCGGCGCACGGTGGAGACCCATCTCACCAGCACCTACAAGAAGTTGGGGATACGGCGGCGAGGCGAGCTGCGGGAGGCGCTGGAGGTCGGCTAGCTCCCGGCCGGCGGCGGTGGCGGCGGGACCACGGTCGCCGTGAGGCCGAGATGGTTGTCCGGGTCCTGGAGTTCGGCGCCCTGTGTCCCCAGCATCCGGCGGACCGCAGGCTCCGGCATACGGATCACCACCGGCCTGCTGAGCGTCGTCTCGCGCTCCGCCGTACCCGTACGGCCGCTGCGCACCCGGTGGGTGACCTCGGCCACCGCCCTCACGTCCAGCGTGAACTGGACCAGCACCGAGCGCATCTTCGGCTTGTGCAGCGGCATCGAGCCGGAGGAGTTCGCCGTCGCGTCGGTCGCGCCGCCCGAGCCGCCCGCGTTGCCCATCAGCTGGTTGAGCCGGAACTCGTCCGCGTTGAGCAGCCCCGCGCCCGCGAGCCCCCGGGCCTGCCTGCCGTGGTCGGCGGAGCTCTGGCCGTCCGTCTGGGTGGGGCGCGGCGCCTCGAGACGGCTCTGGCCCACCGTCTCGAACGTCATCTTGTCGCCGACGCCCAGCACCCGCCCCGCCCGCAGCCGGGCGTGCAGCGAGGCCCGCAGGTCCTGGCCCTCCGCACCGGACGCGTGCACCGGCGGCAGGTCGACCCCGGCGGAGGTGAGCAGCGGCAGCGCGGCGGTCATCCACTCGGTCGAGATCGCCTCGCCGAGTGCGTACGCGGCGGCCTGCCCCTGGTCGCGGAACCGGTCGCCGCCGCCTGCCTGCCGTACGGCTGCGGTCATCAACTCCCGTACCTGCGGCGCACCGTGGAACCCGTTGACCTGCGCCTCCATCGGCAGCCGCACGCCCGCGGCGCGCCATGCGCCGAGTCCGGTGGGCGCCGGACCCCGCCCGGCTCGCGGCGCCGGAGCGGCCGGCGCGACCACCCGGTTCAGTGCCTCCAGGTCCTTCCGCAGGACGCGGTGGGTCAGTGCGAGCCGCCGGTCGTTCAGCACGGCGAGCCCCAGCCGCCGCCCGCCCCGGTACAGCTCCAGGCTCGCCGAGATCGGCACGCGCATCCGCGCCGACGGCGCCGCGCCCGCCTCCGCGACCGTCTTCATCCCCAGCTGCCCCCGGCTCGCGGTGCCGGTGCGGCGCGAGTCCCCGGAGGCGTAACCGGCGCCCACCGCACCACCGGTGCTCTTCAACTGGCCCACTCCGCCCTCGGGTCTGCCCGATCCGGCGAGGACGCCCTCGACGCCGCTCACCGCCCCCCGGTCGTGCGAGGTGGCGCTCTGGGAGACGGCGGAGGTGATGTACTCCATGTCCCGGCCGTCGCTCGGGTCGCCCTCGTACGTCCCCGCACCCCGGCGGGTGATCCTGAACACCGCCCAGCAGGGCGTGTTGCGGCCGTCGAGCAGTTCGACGGTGACCCCGCCGTCCATCGCGCCGGACAGCAGCCCGGCGGAGCCGTCCCGGTCGAGCACACGCAGCAGCCGCTGCACGTTGTCGTTGCGGTCCTTGAGCTGCTGCCGGGGCAGCAGGTCGTCGGCGAGGCCCTGACCCCCCTGGCGTACGAGGTCCGCGCGCAGCCTGCCCAGCAGCGGGACGAAGTCCGGCAGGTCCTCGATCATGCCGAAGCCCAGCGCCGCGTCCGCCCTCAGGGAGGGGCCGGCGGGGCGCGCCGGGGCCGGCCCGGGTGCGGCGGTCCTGCCCGCGGCCGCCCGCTCCTGAGCCATCCGCGAGCTCTCCGCCCGGCTCTCGCCGTGCGGCCGGGACGACGCCGTGGTGGAGACCGCGCTCTCCTGGTCCAGCCCGAGCTGCCGCCGGATGCGGGCCGGCAGCTGCGCCTCCGTCAGCCACACGCCCGCCGCGGCCGGCAGCGTCCGGGCGCCCTTGGCCACGTAGGGTCCGCCGCCGGTGACCTTGACCTCCGCGACCATGTTGACCAGCACGTCGCACTGCACCAGGTAGAGCGGCGCCTTCTTCGGCGTGTGGGCGTTGCGCTCGACGGTGCCGGACAGCGCGGACGCCTCGCTGTTCCCCTCGCCGCTCGTACGGAACGCGGACAGGCCCTGGCCGGTGCGCCACTCGGGGCCGTTCTCCGACACGGTGGCGCCGAACTGCACCGTGCTGGAGGTGCCCTGACCGCTCTGCCCGGCGGACTGGTGGCCGCCCAGCACGAAGGTCTCCGTGCCCGGGCCCGCGCCCTGGTGCAGGAACCTGGGGTTGGCGAGGGCGAGCCGGGTGCCGACCGCGCCGTTGAGGGCCGACAGACGGCGCGGGTAGCGAAGGTTCTTCACCACCCAGCCCGAGGACGCGGCCTGCCGCAGCGCCCCCTGGATCGCCCGCTCGCCGAGCCGCTCCTCCAGCGCCTGCCGCGGCGCGAGCCCCTCCGCGGCCAGCGTGGTGTCCCGGTCGAGGCCCTTGTTGCGGGCGGCGGCCCGGGCCAGCAGCTCATGGGCGAGGGCCCGCACCGGCTCCCCGTCGAGGGTCTCCACCAGCTGCCAGTCCTTCAGCAGGCGCCCGGCGGACGGCCTCGGGGTGAGCGTGGCCAGGTCGCCGATGCCCTCGGCGGCGAAGTCCTGGTCGGGCGCGGCGGGCGCGGCGCGGCGCGCGCCGACCACCGCGTCGAGCCGGTCCTTGCCCTCCTGGTCCAGCGTGAACTCGGTGGGCGTGAGCAGCCGTACGTCCTGTTCCGGCAGCCGCAGCCCGGCCAGCAGGGCGGACTCCGGCGCGTCCTGCCCCGGGGAGCCGAGGGTCAGGCCGCGGGCCAGCTTGCGCTGCCGGGAGGTCATCGTGACGTCCACGTCCAGCCGCAGCGGCGCCGAGAAGGCGGCGGCCGAATCGGAGCCGTTGGCCACGATGTCCGAACGGCCGGTCGGCCCGGCCTGGTTGCGCCGCGTGCCGGTGCTGTGCCGCTCGTAGCGGGCCGAGCCCGTCAGGACCCCCGGGACCATCCGGGCCTGGCCGAGCACCAGACCGCCGATCGAGCGTGAACTGCTGCGCCCGCTCAGCGAGTTGCTGGTCACACCCGAGTGGGCGCGCACCAGCCAGTCCTTGATGTCGCCCTGGTAGTCGGCGTCGCCGAGCTCGCCCCTGACCCGCAGCTGCACGTCGTGGGAGTGCATCGCCGACTTGCGGCGCAGCCGGACGGTGATGCCCGTGGACAGCAACTGGTCCTTGTTGACACGCAGGTTGGTCTCCGACAGGGCGGTCATCAGCTCGCGGTGGTTGCGCCGCTGGGCCTCCGCCTCCTCCCGGCTCGCACCGGCGCCCGGCGCGGTCGTACCGAAGCCGGGCAGGTAGCCCGCGAGCCTCGGGTCGGTGGCGAACAGCTCGCTCACCGCCCGCACCATCGGCCCGGTGTCCAGTTGGCTCAGGACCACGTTCGACCCCTTGCCGCCGTAGGCGAGATGGCGCTCCACGTCCACCTCGTCGCCGTTGTCGCCGGTCCGCTTCGGCTTGCCGGTGAACTCCCCGGCCGTCATCCCCGGCGGCAGCGGCAGTCCGAGGCTCTGCGCCTCGTCGGCCCGCAGGCTCATCCACACCCGCATCGAGTGGGTGGCGACCCGGCGCCCGGGATGCAGGATCATCTCCGCCGAGCGCGGGCCCGTGCCCTCCGCCGTGAACTCCACCGTCCCGTGGTAGAGCACCTTCTCGCCCCGGACCTCGGCACCCTGCCGGCTGGAGACGGTCTGCTCGGTCGCGGTGAAGCGCGCCTTGCGGGCCGCCGCGACGGGCATCGCCGTGCCCCGTACGACGGCCGCGTTGCCGGCCGCGCCGACCCCGATGGCCGGACCCGCGCCCGCCGTGATCGCCCGGCCCTTGCCGGCGCTCTCGGTGACCGAGGTCTGGGCCTGCTGGTGGGTGCGCAGCTGGGTCTTTCCGGTGCCCCAGGCGGGGGAGAGGCCGGTGAGTGCGGCGCGCAGACGGTAACTGCCCGCCGTCTTCCCGTCCTTGGACTGCAGGTCCTCGCCGACCACGCCGTCCCGCAGCAGCCGGGGCATGTCCTCCAGGACGGTCGCCGTGGAGGTCGCCTCGTACAGCCGCGCCAGGCCCGGGGCGCCTGGTGCGGTGAGGGAGGGGTGCAGCACGGAGCGGACGGCGTCGAACAGGCCGCGGCCACCCTGGTGCGGGGCGGCGCTGTCGGTCACGGCGAGCGGCGCCAGCGAGTCGGCGAGCGAGACGCGGCCGGGCGTGGGATCACCGGCGGCGAAGGGCGTGGGCGCGGCCGGCGTCCCGGTACCGGCCGGGACCAGATGCTCGGTCGGCACGCGCTGGCTGAGCGAGCCGGAGGCACGCAGCAGCTCCTCGTGCTCGGCACCGTGCTTCTTGATCCGTACGAGGTAGCGCACCTTGCGGACCACCTCGACCGAGCCCTTGTCGCTGCGCAGCACGCGCGGCTCGGCCACACCGCGCTGGCTGCGGGACTCCCGCGAGGACTGCCAGGGCTGCACGTTGCCGGTGGCCGCCCCGCCCAGCCACAGTCCCGGCACCACCGGCGCCAGCCCGAAGGCCAGTCCGCCCGCGCCCTTGCTCGACGAGGCACCGGCCGTGGTGCTCGTGGCGGCGGCGGTGTTGTGCTGGACGTCGACCTTGGTGTCCTTGCCCTCGGCGTCGTCGTCCAGACCGGCCTTGGGAGCGCCGTACGGGTCCGCCGGCGCCTCCTCCAGCAGGTCGTTGGGGTGGAAGACGGGCGGCCGGTCGTCGGGTGCCGGGGCGACGGAGACGGTGACGTCCCACGAGTCCTTGCCCTTGATGCCCTCGACCGCGAAGGCGCGGCCCTGCCCGAAGAACGTCTCGGGCCGCCCGGCCAGCTCGCCCGCGATGTCGGCGACCGTGCCGCCACCGTGTCCGACGACCGCGGCCACCGCGTTCTTCACGAACTCGTGCCCGGTCAGCCCGTACGCGGTCGACAGCCCGCCCGCCGCCAGATCCATCAGGTACGGCGGCAGCACCAGCCCCGGGATCTGCTCGTCGACGTCCGGCAGCGGCGCGAACGTACGTGGTACGCCCGCCCGTTGGCCGCTCCGCCGCAGCGCCTTCACCGTGGCGGCGTTCCCCGCGGAGTTCTGGAAGGCGAGCAGGGGGTGGGCGGGATCCGCGGTACGGGGCATCCGGGGTGCCGCCTGCGCGTCCCCGCTCCTGCCGCCCCCCGACCTCTTCTGTGTCCGCACGGCCTCAACGTAACCAGCGCGGACGCGGCGGGAAGTCCGTCCTTCAACTCCCCATCTTCTTGCCGTCGTTGATCCATCAAGGTGTCAACTCCGGGACATCTGACGGCCATCTGCGGCCCGGGCGGCGGCGCGAGCCGCCCAACCCGGTGGGCTACTTGAGGTAACGCCTCGAACTGGTGGACGCACCGGGGCGGTTGGGGCACCGTGGACTCCGCCGTGATGAGGCGACGATCAGGGGAGGTACGTGCGTGAGCGAGGTACGGGGGTCCGCCTACGCGCGGGAGCTGACCGATCTGCTGCAGAGACTGAAGAGCCGGGCCGACTGCAGCTACGAGGCCCTGGCCCGCAGGTCGGGCGTGAGCGGCTCCGCCCTGCACCGCTACTGCTCGGGCGCGGGCGTGCCCAACGACTTCGATCCCGTCGCCCGGTTCGGCAAGGCGTGCGGGGCCGACGCGCAGGAACTCCTGGAGCTGCACCGCCTGTGGGTCCTCGTCGACGCCGGCCGAAGACGCGGGGGTCCGGCCACGACGGTGACCACGACGAACCCCGAGACCACAACTGCGGCCACCACCGCGGCCACGGCCGGGACCACGGAGGCGACCGGCGCCGAGGCGACGGAACCGCCGGCCACCTCGCCCGACAGCCCGGCCCCCGACGGGGACTCACTGAGCCTCCGGCCGTCGTACCGCCGCCTGTTGCGGCGGTTGCGACGGTGGCCGGTCGTCCTCGGGGCCCTGCTCGTCATCGGCGCGACCGTGACGGGTGCCGCCCTCCTCACCGGCGGGTCTCCGGCGGGCGCCGACGAGTCGCGCGACCGCCCTCTCCTCACGGCGAAGTGCCGGTTCGTGGCCATGGGGCACCAGGACTCCTGCGTCCGTGAACTCCAGCTCCGGTTGCAGCAGGCCGGACTCGACCTGGAGGTGGACGGCGCCTTCGGCCCCATCACCCAGATGCGGGTCGTCGTCTTCCAGCTCCTCGCGGGGCTGGAGGCCGACGGCGCGGTCGACGACCGCACCAAACGCGCCCTCTACTCCGGCCGCGTCAAGGCCCACCCCTGGTCGCCCGCGCGGGTCGACCGGCGCATCCGCGAGGTCTTCACCGAGGACGCGGACCGCGCGAGCGGCATCGCCAAGTGCGCCTCGAACCTGGACCCGCTCTACAGCCTGGGCAACAGCAACGGCACCCGGAACTGGGGGGTGTTCCAGCTGTACGACGGCACCCTGCGCACCCTGGGCGGCACGCCCCGCAAGGCTCTCGACCCGGAGTGGAACATCCAGGCCGCCCATCGGCTGTGGGCCCGCACCCACGACTTCCGCGCCTGGCAGTCGTGCGACCAGGCGTACCGGGCGGGGGCGTCCAAGGCGAAGCCGGCCACGTCGAAGGGGCCGTAGGGGCGGGCGCGAGGACGGCCGGCGTACCGGCCGCATCCCGGCCGCCGTCCCAGCCCGTCACGTCGCCGCACGTCGCACGGGGTGGGACAGCCCGCTGTCCCGATGTCCCGCAGATCGTTGGCCGCGCCGCCCGGTGCTGCCATCGTCCTCTCCGCCGCACTCTCCGGGCGGCGTGGACGCGGCGAAAGGGCTTGGACCGGTGGGCAGTTCACGGCGTGGCGACGGCCGGTCCCCCGACCGGTCCGGCCGGCGGCCGGTGCTCCTGGACGGCGCGGTCGTGCCGGGCACGGGGGTCCCGGCGGCGGCGGGCCTGCACGCCGTACCGGCGCGGTCGGAGATCCAGCCGCCGATCGCCTGCTGCGCCGACTGGGGCGCCCGGCCGCCCGCGCGGCCGGTCACGGTGCACGCCGCGCGCCCGCACAAGGTGATCGTGCACCACAGTGCGGGCGCCGGCTCCGGGGTCGGCCCAACTCCGCACGCCTTCGCCCGGTCGATCCAGGACGCGCACCTGGGGCGGGGCCGGATCGACTCGGGTCAGCACTTCACGATCAGCCGCGACGGGCAGGTCATGGAGGGCCGCCACCGCAGCCTGGAGACGCTGCTCGGCGGCGCCGCCCTGGTCGCGGGCGCGCACACCACGGCGCAGGACACCATCGCCGTCGGCATCGAGAACGAGGGGAGCTACGGCACCGCCCAGCCGCCCTCCGAGCTGTACGCCTCGCTCGTCGAACTGTGCGCCGCCGTCTGCACCCGCTACGGCCTGCGGGCGTACCAGATCTACGGGCACCGGGACTTCACCGACACCGACTGCCCGGGCGACCAGCTCCACGCCCGCCTGCCGCGGCTGCGCGCCGACGTCGCCGCCCGCGTCGGCGGCAGCCCGGCGGCCCCCGCCTGGCCGACGCTGGCGGCGGGCGCCACCGGCGAGCGGGTGCGCAGCGTGCAGTTCCTGCTCCGCCGGCACGGGTCCGCGCCGACCGTCACCGGGACCTACGACTCCGCCACCGTGCGGGCCGTCCGCACCTTCCAGTCCGCGGTCGGGGCCCGGGTGGACGGCGTCGCCGGACGGCAGACCTGGAACCAGCTCGTCGCGCCGCTCGCCGTGGGCGGCCGCGGGGAGGCCGTCCGCGCCGTGCAGGGCCAACTGACCGCGTACGGCTCCGACGTGCGGGTGGACGGCGCCTTCGGGCCCGCGACCCGGGCGGCGGTGGCCTCCTTCCAGGCCGGCGCGTCACTGCCGGCCGACGGCGTCGTGGACGCCCGCACCTGGGCCGCCTTCGTCGCCTGACACACCATCAATCAGTAGAGGAGATGAAGGACTTGAACACCAGAACCAAGCTCGCCGCCGTCCTGGGTGGCACGGTGCTCACCGTCGCGCTCGCCACCACCGGGGGCACCGCCTGGGGCGCCCCCGGGGCATCGGCGCCCGCCACCTCCGCGGCCGCCGTGACCAAGCTGAGCCAGGCGGACGCCGCGAACCGGCTGCGGAACGCGGGGGTCACCTGGTCGTCCAGCGGCAACTGCACCGACCGCAACAACGCCCACTGCACGTCCTTCGAGCAGATCAACCTCGCGACCGTGCAGGGTGCCATCACGCTGAAGCACGCCAGCGGCTGCGCGGTCGCCATCACCGGCGGCACCGAGACGGGGCACGCCTCCGGGACGTACAGCCACTGGAACGGCTACAAGCTCGACTTCAATCCGGCGACGTGCCTGAGCAACTACATCACCGGCACCTTCACCTACATCGGCCCGCGGGCGGGCGACGGCGCCCCGCAGTACCGCGCCGCCTCCGGAAACATCTACGCCCGCGAGGGCAACCACTGGGACGTCATCTTCTACTCCTGCGGCTGCTGAACACCCGCGCCCGCGACGACGGAACAGGCGCACCACCGCGTCACCCCCCACTCCCACGACCAAGGACGTTCCGCATGTTCGGCAACCGCAGTAGATCCGGCCACCGTGCCGCCACCCGCCCGCGAAGAGGCCCGCGCCGCGCGGCCCTGAGCGCGGCCGCCCTCTCCCTGCTGGCCGCGGCCGGCACCACGGCGCTGACCGCCCCGCCGGCCTCCGCGGCGACGGCCGCGCTGTGCACGACCACGCTCAGCCCGGGCGCGAGCGGATCATGCGTGTCCGCGTTGCAGTCCAGGCTCGACCAGCTCGGTGCCCACCTCGCGGTGGACGGCTCCTTCGGCCCGGCCACCCAGAACGCCGTCGAGGCGTTCCAGGGGCGTGCCGACCTGGCCGTCGACGGCATCGTGGGCCCCGCCACCCGGGGCCGTCTCGACAACCCCGGATCGGTGAACCTCGCCACCCGGTCCGCCGCCCAGATCGAGACGATGATCCGCCAGACCTTCCCCGACAACCTGGAGGACAAGGCGATCCGGGTCGCCCGCTGCGAGTCGGGCCTGAACGAGATAGCCGTCGGCCGCAACAACAACGGCTCGCGCGACTTCGGCGTGTTCCAGTTCAACAACGGCGGCACGCTGGAGTCCTACCTCGGCACCACCTCGCGGGCCCTGGACGCGCCGCAGAACATCGCCGCCGCCTACCGCCTCTACCAGGCCCGCGGCTGGCAGCCCTGGACCTGCCGCAACGCCTGACCTCCGAACGCCGCGGCCTCGTCCGCACCGGGCTCCCCTCCCTGGACGACCCACGACCGCGGCCCCGCGCCGCCCGCCGACCCCCCGGCGGGCGGCGCTCGTGGTGTCCCGGTGCGGTGGAAGGCCCCGTCGCGTCTATGTAAGATTCAATCTACGTAAGGTTTCATCTGCCTTTCTGGTGAGGGAGTCCGCCGATGGAGTTCAAGGGCAGAGCGGCCGACCTGCAGCTCCTGGGACGGCAGCTGGAACTGGTGCGTGCGGGCGCGGGGGCCACCCGGGGCCAGGCCGTGATCATGACCGGGCGCCGCCGGGTGGGGAAGTCGCGCCTGGTCCAGGAGTTCTGCGACCGGTCAGGCTCTCCCTATGTGGTCTTCCAGGCGACCCGGGGCCGTAACGCCGTGGCCGAGCGGGCGGATTTCGCCGGAGTGCTCGCGCAGTCCGCCGTGCCGGGAGCGGAGTTGGTGGCCGGGCTGCGGGCCACGGACTGGAATCAGGCCCTGCGCTCGCTGGCGATCGCCCTTCCCGACGACGTCCCGAGCATCGCGGTGATCGACGAGGTGCCGTGGCTGGTGGAGCAGGACGCGGAGTTCGAGGGGGCCCTGCAGACCGTCTGGGACCGCCACCTGTCGGCCAAGCCGGTGCTCCTGATCCTGGTCGGCAGTGACATGTCGGTGATGGAGGCCCTGCAGTCGTACGGCCGTCCGTTCTTCGGGCGGGCGACGAAGATGACCGTGCAGCCCCTGAACCTCGCGGATGTCCGGGCGATGACCCGGCTGGCCGCGGCGGACGCGGTGGACGCCCTGCTGATCACGGGGGGCTTTCCGGAGATCGTCCAGTCGTGGCGACCCGGGATGAGCCGGAGGGACTTCCTTCGCGAGGCCATGGCGAACCCCTTGGCGCCACTGCTCGTGGCGGGCGAGCTGTCGCTGCTGGGGGAGTTCCCCGAGGCGTCGCACTCGCGGGCCGTACTGGAGGCGGTCGGCACCGGTGAGCGGACCTTCTCCGCCATCGCCGCACAGGCCGGCGGCGCGCGTGCGCTGCCGTCGGGCACACTGTCTCCCCTGCTCAACACCCTGCAGGCCAAACGGGTCGTGGCGGCGGACCTGCCGCTGTCGGCGAAGGCCGACACCAAGAACAAGCGGTACCGGATCGCCGATCACTACCTCCGGTTCTGGCTGGCCTTCCTGCAACGGGGGATGCCCCTCATCGAACGCGGCCGGGGAGACCTGGCTCTGGAACGCATCGAGCGCTCGTGGACGACCTGGCGCGGACGTGCCGTGGAGCCCGTCGTCCGCGCATCGCTGCTCCGGCTGCTGCCCGACGGCCGCTGGCCGGAGACGGAGGCGGTCGGCGGCTGGTGGAACCGGCAGAACAACCCCGAGATCGACCTGGTCGGCGCCGACCGCGAACCAGTGGCGGGCGCGGTGCACTTCGTCGGCTCCGTCAAATGGCTGGAGTCCCAGCCCTTCGGCAGGCGGGAGTACGACGCCCTCGCGCGGGACGTGCTCGCCGTGCCCGGCACCGGACCGGACACCCCGCTGGTCGCCGTGTCACGCAGCGGAGTGGCCGGCGATCTGCCCCTCGCCGCCCACTGGGGTCCGGAGGACCTGGTCCGCGCCTGGGAGTAGGCCTGGACGGGGGCGGGGGCGTGCCCGTCCGTCAGGCGAGCGTCACCTCCACCGGCAGCTTCTTGATGCCGTTGACGAAGTTGGAGCGGACCCGGGGGACGTCGCCGGCCAGGCGGATGTCGGCGAGGCGCGGAATGAGCTCCTCGAACATGATGCGGATCTCGGTGCGGGCCAGCAGGTTGCCCAGGCACAGGTGCGGGCTGCCCTTGCCGAAGGTGACGTGGTCGTTGTTCCCGCGGGCCACGTCGAAGTCGTAGGGGTTGCCGAAGACCTGCTCGTCGCGGTTGCCGGAGGCGTACCACATGACGACCTTGTCGCCCTCCTTGACCCGCTTGCCGCCGAGCTCGACGTCGCGGGTCGCCGTGCGGCGGAAGTGGTAGACGGGGGAGGCCCAGCGCAGGAACTCCTCGACCGCCGTGGGGATCAGGGACGGGTCGTCCTTGAGGCGGGCCAGCTGCTCGGGGTGCTGCAGCAGGGCCAGCATGGAGTGGGTGATGGTGTGGCGGGTGGTCTCGTTGCCGGCCACCACCAGGAGCAGGAAGTAGTTGTCGAAGTCCTGCGCGGACAGCGGGACTCCGTCCCGCGGCATCGTGTTGACCAGCTTCGAGACCAGGTCCGTGCCCTCGCCGCCGCGCCGCTGCCGCGCCAGCTCGCGGCCGTACTCGAAGACCTCGATCGACGCCGGGGAGCGGAAGGGCAGGTCGCGGTACCTCTCGCTCTCCTCGCTGTGCAGCAGCACGTCCGCGTAGTCGGGGTCGGTGTTGCCGATGATGCGGTTGCCCCAGTCGATGAGCTGCTGGTTGTCCTCGGAGGGGACGTCCAGCAGACGGGCCAGGACGTTGATGGGGAAGTCCGCGGAGACGTCGGCCACGAAGTCGAAGCTGCCCTTGGCCAGCGCCGCGTCCAGCGTCTTGGCGGTCAGCCCGCGCAGGAAGTCGCTGTAGCTGTTGATGACGCTCGCGCCGAACTGCCGCTGGATCACGCTGCGCAGCGCGCGGTGGCGGACGCCGTCCATCTCCAGGATCGAGGCGCGCTTCTTGATCTGGTCCTCGTCGACCTCCTCGAGGTTGACGAACTTCGTCGAGGTGAAGGTCTCCGGGTCGCGGTCGACGGTGGCGATGTCCGCGTGCCGGGTGACCGCCCAGAAGCCGGAGTTGGGCGCCTCCTCGGGCTGCCAGTGCACCGGGTCCTCGTGGCGCAGCGTGTGGAACATCCGCCACGGCGTGATGCCGTCGGCGAAGTTGTCGAGGTTCGCGAGGTCGACCTGCTCGATCGGCAGCGGCTCGGCGAGGGCGGCGCGCAGCTCGGCGCGGGTGGTGGGGACGGCGGGAACGGTGGGACTGGTCATGGCGGTGAATCTCCTGGACGAAGGCGTCGGCGGGACTGCGGCTGCGGCCGCGGCGGGATCACAAGTGGTACGCGTACTCGGTGAACTCCCAGTCCGTGACGTGCCGGCCGAAGCGCGCGAGTTCGTCGCGCTTGTAGGTGAGGAAGGAGCTGGTGAACGCCTTGCCGAGCACCTCGGTCAGGGCGGTGTCCGCCTCCAGCGCGTCGAGCGCGGCGGACAGGGTCTGCGGGAGCAGGGCGGCGCGGGTGGTGTCGTAGCCGTAGCCCTCCAGCGGGGACGGCGGCTCCTCGCCCGCCCGCACGCCCAGCAGCGCGGCCGCGATGGTGCCCGCGATCAGCAGGTACGGGTTGGCGCTGGCGTCGCCCAGCCGCAGTTCGAGCCGGGCCCCGCGGCCCCGCTCCGGCGGGATGCGGACCATGGCGCTGCGGTTGTCGAGCCCCCAGTCGATCAGCCAGGGCGCGAGCGTGTCGGGGCCGAAGCGCTTGTAGGAGTTCACGGTCGGGTTGGCCAGCGCCGCGAGCGCGGGGGCGTGCGCGACGATGCCGGCGACGGCGTGCCGGGCGGTGGCGGAGAGGCCGTAGGAGCCCGCCGGGTCGTCGAAGGCGTTGCGGCCCTCCTCGTCGTCGCAGGACAGGTGGAGGTGGAAGCCCGAGCCGCCCGCGTCACCGAAGGGCTTGGCCATGAAGGTGGCCAGGTTTCCTTCCTGGCGCGCCAGTTCCTTCACGGCGGCCTTGAAGCGGAAGGCGCGGTCGGCGGCGTCCAGGGCGGCGGAGTGGGTCAGGTTGATCTCGTACTGGCCGCCGTCGAACTCGTGGTTGCCGGTGATGACGCCGAGCCCCAGGTCGCGCAGGTGCCGCAGGGTGCGCAGCAGGTGGTTGCCGGGGTCGGCGCGCAGGCCGGCGGTGTAGACGGAGCCGGTGGTCTCCGGCGAGCGGCGCCAGCCGGTGGGGGTGCCGGGGGCGGGCTCCAGCAGGAAGTACTCCAGCTCGGGGCCGACGACGGGGCGCAGCCCCTGCTCGGCGGCCCGGGCCAGCACGGTGCGCAGCAGGTCGCGGGGCGACTCGGGGGCCGGGGCGCCGGTGGCCGGGTCGGTGACCTCGCCGAGACAGGTGGCGACGCCGGGCTCCCAGGGCAGGACGGCCAGCGTGGACAGGTCGGGGCGGACGGTCACGTCCGGCAGGCCGGCGTCCAGACCGCCCGCGACCGCGGCCACGTCGCCCTGCGGGCTGGTGTGGTAGACGGCGCGGCAGAAGGCCAGGCCGTGGTCGCAGGCCGACGGCAGGTGATCCAGCAGCACGTCACGGGCGCGGTCGGTGCCGATCAGGTCGGGGTAGACCACCCGGACGACGTCGACGCCCTCGGCAGCGAGCCGTTCCATGTGCCGGCGGATGTCTGGAGTGGCGGATGCGCTCACCGGTGTCTCCTTGGCGGAAGGGTGGGGGACTCCCAGGCGTACTCCGGACCTACGGAGATGTCACGGAGCTATTCGTTTGAACCCGAACGGTATGGAGGGAGTCGGCGCCCCGCAAGGGGGTGGTGCAAAAAATTTATCCATCTGGACAGCTATTGACCAGGGTCCCCGGGCTTCCTATGTTGTTTGAAGCCAAACGAGTCAGGGTGGCGGCTTCCCCGGAAACCGTCCCCTGTGGCCGAGGGGCCCGGTCCGTCCGGGCCGGGCCCCTCTTTCCGCTTCCCGCCCCGACGCCTCACCCTCAGGAGGACCGCCATGAAGGTCGTCGTCGACATGAACAAATGCCAGGACCACGGCCAGTGCGTCTTCGCGGCCCCCGACGTCTTCTCCATGGACGAGGCCGGCCATCTCGCGTACGTGTCCGACCCGGACGACGCCCTGCGCGACGAGGTCGAGGAGGCCGCCGACGTGTGCCCCCTCCAGGCCATCCGGATCGAGGCCTGACATGGGCGGCCGTATCGTCGTCGCCGGCGCGTCGATGGGCGGCCTGCGCGCCGCCGAGCAGCTGCGCGCCGCCGGCTGGACCGGGGCGATCACGGTCGTCGGCGACGAGCCCCACATGCCCTACAACCGGCCCCCGCTGTCCAAGGAAGTGCTGGCCGGCAAGGCCCCCTTCGAGTCGCTGGCCTTCACCCCGAAGGCGGTCGCCGCCGACGTGGAGTGGCTGCTCGGCGCGAAGGTCGTCGAGGCCCGCCTCGACGAGCGGACGGTCGTCCTCGACGACGGCACGCCGCTCTCCTACGACGGACTGGTCGTCGCCACCGGCATGCGGCCGCGGCGCCTGCGCTGCCCCGGCCCGCTCACCGGCCGGCACACCGTGCGCACCCTCGCCGACGCCCAGGGCCTGCGCGACGAGCTGACCCGCCCCGGCGCCCGCGTCGTCGTGGTCGGCGCCGGATTCATCGGCTGCGAGGTCGCGGCCACCGCCGTGGGACTCGGCGTCCGCGAGGTCACCGTCGTGGACCCGCTGCCGCTGCCCATGGCCGGACCGCTCGGCGAACTGCTCGGCCGGGCCCTGCTCGAGCGGCACCAGGAGCGTGGGGTGCGCTTCGAACTGAGCGCCACGGTCGCGGGGTTCACGGGCGTGGACCGCGTCGACGGCGTCGTCCTCGGCGACGGCAGGGTCCTTCCCGCCGACGTGGTCGTGGAGTCGGTCGGCTCCGTCGCCAACGTCGAGTGGCTGCAGGGCAACGGCCTCGACCTCACCGACGGCGTGCTCACCTGCGAGCAGCTGCGCGTCGGCGGCCGGCCCGAGGTCGTCGCGGTCGGCGACGTCGCCCGCTTCCCCAACGCCCGCTACGACGGCGTGCCCCGCCGCGTCGAGCACTGGTCGATCCCCACGGACACGGCCAAGCACGCCGCGAAGGCTCTCGTCGCCCATCTCACGGGTGAGGAACGGGAGTTGGCGCCCTTCGCGCCGCTGCCCACCTTCTGGAGCGACCAGCACGAGTTCCGGCTGCAGTCCTTCGGGGCGCCGGTCCTCGGCAAGGACGACGTGCGCGTCCTGGACGGTGATCCCGGCGGGGACGTCCTCGTCGGCTACCACACCGACGGCCGGCTCGTCGGCGTCGTCGCGCTCGGCGGCCAGGCCGCCGCCATGGGCGCCGCCCGCTATCGCGCCCAGCTCCTGAAGCAGCCCGCCCTCACCGCGTCCCTCACCGCGTAAGGAACCCTCCCTGATGTCTGCTGTCCGTGGTTACTTCCACCCCAAGACGGCGACGGGCGCCTCGTCGCTGATCCCGTCCCCGCCGTGGCGCTACTCGGGCGACCTGCTCACGATCGAGTACCGCACCGACCCCGCCCGGGTGCGCGAACTGCTGCCCGAACCCCTGGAGCTCGCGGACGAGGACCCCGGCGCGGTCGCGCTGATCTGGGCCGACTGGCAGTCCTGCTCCGCCTCCGGCGACGAACTGCTCGACCCGGTGCTCGCCCAGTACAAGGAGGCCTTCGCGGTCGTCCGCTGCAAGTACCGCGGCCAGACCTACACCCGCTGCGTCCACATCTGGGTCGACAAGGACTTCGCGATCGCGCGCGGGCTGCACCAGGGCTACCCGAAGAAGCTCGGCTCCATCCACCAGACGCGCCCGCATCCCTACGGGCCCGCTCCGCGGATCGAGGCCGGCGCCCGCTTCGGCGCGACCCTCGCCGCCGCCGACCGCCGCCTCGCCCAGGCCGTGGTGACCCTGCGCGAGCCGTCGCAGACCAACGGCTTCGTCAACGGCCACCCCATGGCCCACCACCGCTGGCTGCCCTCGATCGAGAAGGGCAAGGGGCTCGCGCTGGACGAGCTGATCGAGTCCGGTGCGGCCTCCTTCGAGGGCGGGCAGCCGTGGACCGGCGACGCCGAGCTGGAGCTGTTCGAGGCGCCGACCGAGGAGCTGGCCCGCCTGGAGATCCGCGAGCCGATCGCCGCCTACTACCGGCAGGTCGGAGTGGTCTGGGACGGCGGCCGCCTGCTGGAGTCCGGCACCTCCGGTGCCGAGTGACCCCCGCACACAGCAAAGGACCTGGAGACCGGACATGACCGAGCACACCCTCACGGTGGCCGGGGTCGCCGTCGACACCCGGCACTGGATCGGCGGCGAGCGCGTCGCCTCCGCCGGCACCTTCACCGACGTCTCGCCGATCGACGGCAGCGTGATCGGCGAGATCGCCCGCGGCACCGCCGCCGAGGCCGAGGCCGCCGTCGCCGCCGCGAAGGCCGCCTTCCCCGGCTGGGCCGCCACCCCGCGCGCCGAACGCGCCCGGCTGCTGCACGCCGTCGCCGACGGCGTCGAGAAGCGGATCGACGAGCTCGCCATCGTCGAGACCACCGACAACGGCGCCCTGCTGCGCTCCCACCGCCGCGGCGTCATGCCGCGCGTCGCGCACAACTTCCGCTTCTTCGCGGACCGGCTGCTCACCCTGGAGCACGAGGACTTCGAGACGCGCGGGCACACCAACCACGTCAGCTGGGACCCGGCCGGACCCAGCGTGCTGATCACGCCGTGGAACGCCCCGCTGATGCTGTCCACCTGGAAGGTCGCCCCGGCCCTCGCGGCCGGCAACACCGTGGTGCTCAAGCCCGCCGAGTGGTCCCCGCTGACCGCCTCGCTGCTCGCGGACATCGCCGCCGAGGCCGGGCTGCCCGCCGGGGTGCTCAACGTCGTCCAGGGCTACGGCTCCGAGATCGGCGACGCCCTCACCGCGCACCCGGACGTGCGCCGCATCAGCTTCACGGGCTCGGTGCCGACGGCCCGCCGCATCAGCGCTTCGGCGGCGGCGAACCTCACCCCGCTCAGCCTCGAACTCGGCGGCAAGTCCCCGCTGCTGGTCTTCGCCGACGCCGACCTCGACCTCGCCGTCGACCTCGCGGTGGAGCAGTACGACAACGCCGGGCAGGTCTGCCTGGCCGCCACCCGCATCCTGGTCGAGGAATCGGTCGCCGAGGAGTTCACGCGCCGCTTCACCGCCAAGGCGGCCGGCCTCGTGCAGGGCGATCCCCGCGACGAGGCCACCGACATCGGCCCCAACATCCACCCCCGCCAGCTGGAGAAGATCGACGGCTTCGTGCAGCGGGCGCTCGCGGCCGGCGCCCGCGCCGTGATCGGCGGGCACCCCGAGGACGGCCAGTACTACGCGCCGACCCTGCTCACCGACGTGGCGCAGGACAGCGAGATCGTCCAGGAGGAGGTCTTCGGCCCCGTTCTGACCCTGCAGACCTTCCGCACCGAGGAAGAGGCCGTACGCCTGGCCAACGACACCCGCTTCGGGCTGGCCGCCACCCTGGCCACCGGCGACAAGGAGCGCGCCGGGCGCGTCACCGCCCGGCTCGTCGCGGGCACCGTCTGGGTCAACTGCTTCTTCGTCCGCGACCTCCAGGCCCCCTTCGGCGGCTCCCGCCACTCCGGCGTCGGGCGCGAGGGCGGCACCTGGAGCTTCGACTTCTACTGCGACCTGAAGAACACCGTCACCGCCCCGAAGGGATGGAAGGACCATGGGTGAGATCGTCGGGGCGGGCCTGCTCGCCCACGTCCCCACCATCGTGCTGCCCGAGGCAGACCGGCTGGAGCTGAACGAGGGCAAGGAGATCACCCTCGTCACCGGCCTCCAGCAGCTGCGCACGGAGGTCTTCGAGCGGGACGACTACGACACCGTCGTGGTCCTGGACTCCCACTGGGCGACCACCGTCGAGTTCGTCGTCACCGCCCAGCAGCGCCGGGCCGGGCTCTTCACCTCCGAGGAACTGCCGCGCGGCATGTGCCGGATGCCGTACGACTTCCCGGGCGACCCCGAACTCGCCCACAACATCGCCTCGTTCGCCGACAAGCACGGTACCTGGATCACCGCGATCGAGGACGATCACCTGCCGATCTACTACGCCACCGTCAACCTGTGGAAGTTCCTCGGCGAGGGCCTGCCCGGCAAGCGCTGGGTGACCGTCGGCGTCTGCCAGACCGGCGACATGGAGGACCACCTGCGGCTCGGGCGGGCGCTCGCCGACGGCATCGCCGCCACCCCCGGCCGCCGCGTCCTGCTCATCGCCTCCGGTGCCCTCTCGCACACCTTCTGGCCGCTGCGCGAGCTGCGCGACCACGAGGCGAGCGACCCCTCGCACATCTTCACCCCCGAAGCGCGGGCGGCCGACGAGGAGCGCGTCGCCTGGTTCAAGGAGGGCCGCCACGACAAGGTCCTCGACACCATGGACGAGTTCTGGAGGTTCAAGCCCGAGGCGAAGTTCTTCCACTACCTGATGATGGCCGGCGCCCTCGGCGAGCAGGCCTGCACCGCCCGCGCCCGGCAGTACGGCGAGTACGAGAACTCCATCGGCACCGGCCAGGTCCACCTGTGGTTCGACCGCCCGGCCGACGGCTGGACCGGCACCGGCCTGCCCGCCACGTCCGCCCCGCGCACCCCCCACAGCCGCTAGGAGCCACGACCATGCCCGAATACCGCCGCATCCTGCTCGACGGCGCCGCCGTCCAGGTCACCGTCGACGGGGACGAACTCGTCGCCGGGGACGGCCGCCGCGTCAAGACGGAGGAGGCACGGCACCTGCCGCCCGTCGTGCCCTCCAAGGTGATCGCCGTCCACCTCAACCACCGCAGCCGCGTGGACGAGTTCCGGATCAGCCTGCCCGCCACTCCGACCTACTTCCACAAGCCGACCTCGGCCCTCAACTCCCACCGGGGCGCGGTCGTCCGCCCCGAGGGCTGCAAGTGGCTCAACTACGAGGGCGAGGTCGCCATCGTCATCGGGCGGACCGCGCGCAACATCTCCCCGGCCGAGGCGGGCGAGTACATCGCGGGCTACACCGTCGCCAACGACTACGGCCTGCACGACTTCCGCGACACCGACGCCGGCTCCATGCTCCGGGTGAAGGGCTCCGACACCCTCTGCCCGCTCGGCCCGGGCCTGGTCACCGACTGGGACTTCCACGGCAAGAGCCTGCGCACGTACGTCAACGGCGAGGTGGTGCAGGACGGTTCGACCGACGAGATGCAGTGGGACATGCACTACCTCGTCGCCGACATCGCCCGCACCATCACCCTCTACCCCGGCGATGTCCTGCTGTCCGGCACCCCGGCCAACTCCCGCCCCGTGCGGCCCGGCGACGTCGTCGAGGTCGAGGTCGAGGGCCTGGGCCGGCTCACCAACCACATCGTCACCGGTCCCACCGCCGTCCGCACCGACGTCGGCGCCCAGCCCACCGAGTCCGAGGAGGTGCTGTCCACCGCGCTCGGCGGGGACTGGGAGTTCCGCGGCATCCGCCCGCCCCAGCGGTGATGCCCACCGCGAGACCGCCCGGCACCGGGCCGGCGACCGAGCCGCCCGGTGCGCGGGCCCGCGCAGGTAGGGTCGCTCGCATGACCGACTCCGCCGACGCACCCCAGAGCCGGAAGCCCCGCAGGCGTCTGCACTACGGCGAGGGCCGCGAGGCCCTGCTGAAGGCGGCGGTGCGGGTGGTGGCGCGCGGCGGGCTGCGCAGGCTCACCTACCGGGCGGTCGCGGAGGAGGCCGGGGTCACCCACGGCCTCGTCGTCCACCACTTCGGCTCCCGTGACGCGCTGATCGAGGCGACCCTGGAGCACACGATCCGCACCTCGCTGAGCACCAGCGCGCTCGAACCGGGCACCGGCAAGGTCGCGGACTTCGCGGCCGGGGTGCCCGAGATGGTCACGGCGGACCCGGACCTGCAGGCGTTCCAGTACGAGCTGCTGCTGGAGTCGCGCCGCAGGCCAGAACTGCTGCCCCCGCTGCGCGAGCTGTACGACGAGTACTTCGACGCCACGCAGCGCGAGCTGAGCCGCATGTTGCCGGCCGGCGCCGACATGGGGCTGGCCCGGCTGGTCTTCGCCGCGCTCGACGGCCTCGTCCTGCACCAGCTCGTCCTCGGCGAGCCCGAGGTCACCGTCGCGGCGCTGGACGAGCTGCGCTCCCTGCTGCGCACGCTGGACGCGAACGGCGACTGACCTGCGCCCGCGCACGGCCCCGGACGTTCCGCGTCCGGGGCCGTCGTACATTCCGAAGCGGAAAAATCATCGCCTGACCCCCTTGTCATCCGGATAGTTCCGGCCCACTATGGGGCAACTCGTTTGGCTCTAAACAATCCCCTTTCCCTTCCCAGGCAGGTGATCCGTGTGGACAGTCAAACCGTCCCGAGGAGTCAGACGACACAGGGCGACTCCACGGCAGGCCGGCTCAAACCCAACTCCCTCGGGGTGCTGGGCATCCTCTTCTTCGTCCTGTCCGCACAGGCTCCGCTGACCGGTATCGCCGGGGCCGTGCCCATCGCCGTCGCCATCGGCAACGGCGCGGGAGTGCCCTCCGCCTACGTCGTGGCCGGCCTCGTCGTCCTGCTGTTCTCCGTCGGCTTCGTCGCCATGGGGCGCCACGTCGTGGACGCCGGCGCGTTCTACACGTACATCGGGAAGGGGCTCGGCCGCCCCGTCGGCTCCGGCAGCGCCGGTGTCGCGCTCTTCGCCTACTGCGCGATCCAGGCCGCGATGTACGGGCTCTACGGCAACATCGTCAGCGGCCTGGTCCAGCAGTACGCGCACGTGCACATCGCCTGGTGGGTCTTCGTCCTCGTCACGATGGCGATCGTCCAGGTCCTCGGCGCGGCCGGGATCGAGATGGGCGCCAAGGTGCTGGCCGTGTTCGTGCTGGCCGAGTTCAGCATCCTGTTCGTCTTCGCCCTGGTCACCTTCTTCAAGGGCGGCGGCCCGCAGGGCCTGGACTTCTCCGGCAGCTTCTCGCCCGGCGCGGCGCTGCAGGGCGCTCCCGGCGTGGCGCTGATGTTCGCCGTGGCGTCGATGTTCGGCTTCGAGGCGACCGCCATCTACGGCGAGGAGGCGCGCGAGCCCCGCAAGACGGTGCCCCGGGCCACCTACCTCTCCGTCGTCGCCATCAGCCTCTTCTTCGCCTTCACCTCGTGGATGCTGGTCTCCGCCCACGGCGCCTCCCACGCCACCGCGGACGCCGGCAAGGCGCTGTCCGGCGGCGACGCCTCGGGCTGGGTCTTCGCGCCGATCACGGCGCTGTTCGGCGGCTGGGCGGGCGACGTCCTGCCGGTGCTCCTCGCGACGTCCCTGTTCGCGGGCATCCTCGCCTTCCACAACTCCGCCAACCGCTACCTGTTCTCCCTCGGCCGCGACGGGCTGCTGCCCGGCGGGCTGTGCAAGCTCAACAAGCGCCACTCCCCGTGGTCGGCGGGTGTCGTGCAGACCGCGGTCGGCGTGCTGCTGGTCATGCCCTTCGCCCTGCTGGGCAAGGACCCGGTGCTGACCCTCTTCTCGTGGTTCAGCGGCGTGGCCGTCCTGGCGATCATGCTGCTGTACTTCCTGACGTCCGTCTCGGTGGTCGTCTTCTTCCGCCGCGAACGCCTGGACACCCGCACCTGGAACACCCTGATCGCCCCCGTCCTGGGCGCCCTCGGGATCGCCGGCGCGATCTGGCTGATCCTGGCCAACTTCACCACCCTCATCGGCGGCGATCCGGCCACGGCGACCTGGCTGGGCCTGGCCGTCCCGGCGGTCCTGGTGCTGGGCGTGGCCGCCGACCGCGTGACCCGCAACAGGCCGGCGACGCAGCCGGCCCCGGCCGCCGAGGCGGCCTTAGTCCGCGGCTCCCGGCAGCCATGGTCCGGGGGGTGCACCGACCCGTGTGCCCCCCCGAACCTCCAGCCCGGATCCCTGCCACCCGCTCCAGGAACGCGTCCACCAGCCGGTGGGCGTTGCCCCGGGCCACCGTCTCCAGCTCCCGGGTCCGGGCGAGCAGCTCACCCGGGTCCACCCCGTGCTGCAGGCACTGCTCGGTGCCCCCGTTGGCGAGGTACAGCTCCACCGTCGCCGCGGTGATCTCCGGATGGAACTGCACCCCCAGACTGCGTCCGGCCCGGAACGCCTGCGGGCACACCGCGTTGCGGGCCAGCTCGGCCGCGCCGGGCGGCAGGACGCAGCGGTCGTAGTGCCACTGGAACCACGGGCCGGGGCCGATCAGCGACGGGTCGTCGGTGTCGATCCCGACCCAGCCGATCTCCGCGCGCGGTGACGCCTCGACCGAGCCGCCGAGCGCGGTGGTCAGCGCCTGGGCGCCGAAGCACACGCCGAGGACCGGGACGCCGCGGTGGTGGGCCTTGCGCAGCAGGGCCAGCTCGCCCGGTATCCAGGGGCCGACCGCCGTCTCGTCGTACACCGACCAGGGCGCGCCCAGCGAGACGACCAGGTCCCAGGCGTCGGCCGCGGGGAAGTCGAAGGCCACGTCCGGCGCGTGGTGGCGGTCCTCGGGCACGACCGTCACGACGGTGAGGCCGTAGCCGCGTTCCACGAGCCGGGCCCCGACCGGGCCGGGGTCGGTCACGTGGTCGTGCTGGATGACGAGTGCGCGCACGGGCGGGCTCCTTCCCGGGGTCCACGGACCGCCGCGGGCGGCCGTGAACTCTTGTGATGGCGGTCCCCGCATCATATCGTTTGGAATCAAATAAACGGGAAGCCAGATCGAAGCCAGATCGACGACGTCCGGAGGGACCGCATGCGGGACATCACCCACGACGAGTGGCTGCGCCGGGCCAAGGCCCTGGAGCCGTCCGGCGCACACCACATCGACGGCGCCGGCGAGGCCGGCTCGGGAGCGGCCTTCGCCGCCGTCTCGCCCCGCGACGGCCAGGTGCTCACCCAGGTCGCCGACGGGGGAGCGGCGGAGGTCGACGCGGCCGTCGCCGCCGCCCGCCGCGCCTTCGACTCCGGCCCCTGGCCGCGCCTCGCCCCCGCCGACCGAGGCCGCCTCCTGCTGCGCATCGCCGACCTGCTGGAGGAGCGGCGCGCCGAACTCGCCCTCACGATCAGCCTGGAGATGGGCAAGCCGATCACGGACGCGTACGTCGTCGAACTGCGGGCCGTGATCAACACCTTCCGCTGGTACGGCCAGCTCGCCGACAAGCTGACCGACGAGTCGCCGCACACCGCCCCGGACGCCCTCGCGCTGGTCACCCGGGAGCCCGCGGGCGTGGTCGGCGCGGTCGTCCCGTGGAACTTCCCGCTGACGCTCGCCGGCTGGAAGCTGGCCCCCGCGCTCGCCGCGGGCTGCACCGTCGTGCTGAAGCCCTCGGAGAACTCCCCGCTGTCCGCGCTGCTGCTCGGCCGGATCGCCACCGAGGCCGGGCTGCCGCCGGGCGTGCTCAACGTGGTGAACGGCGAGGGCCCGGTGGCCGGCCGCGCCCTCGGCCTGCACCCCGACGTGGACGTCCTGGCGTTCACCGGCTCCACCGCCGTCGGCCGGCACTTCCTGCACTACGCGGCCGACTCCAACCTCAAGCGGGTCTGGCTCGAACTCGGCGGCAAGTCGCCCAACATCATCCTCCCGGACGCCCCGGACCTGGAGAAGGCCGCCGCCACCGCCGCCTGGGGCATCTTCTTCAACCAGGGCGAGATGTGCACCGCCCCGTCCCGGCTGCTCGTCCACTCATCGGTCGCCGACCGCGTCACCGAGGCGATCGTGGCGCGGGCCGGTGAGCTGAGGGTCGGCGACCCGCTCGACCCGGCGACCGAGATGGGCGCCATGGTCGGCGAGGGCCATCTGCAGCGCGTCCTCGGCCACATCGGCACCGGCATCGAGGAGGGCGCCCGCCTGCGCGCAGGCGGCGGCCGCGCGGGCACCGGGTCCGGCGGCAGCTTCCTGCAGCCCACCGTCTTCGATCGGGTGGACCCGGGCATGCGGCTGGCCCGCGAGGAGATCTTCGGCCCCGTCCTGTCCGTCCTCGCCTTCGACGACCTGGAGGAGGCGGTACGGCTGGCCAACGCCACCGAGTACGGCCTCGCCGCCGGCCTGTGGACCTCCGACCTGTCCACCGCCCACCGGGTCTCGCGCGCCCTCAGGGCCGGCACGGTCTGGGTCAACTGCTACGAGGAGGGCGACCTGACCGTCCCCTTCGGCGGCATGAAGCAGTCCGGCAACGGCCGCGACAAGTCCGCCCACGCCATCGAGAAGTACACCGAACTGAAGACCACCTGGATCCAGCTGTGAGCCCTGCGACCACACCCGCGCGCCCCCTGATCGCGGTCCCCGCCCGCTTCGCCGCCACCACCTCCGCGCTGCGGTACGCCGCCGAGGTCAACGCCCGCGCCCTGATCGAGGCCGTCTGGCGGGCCGGCGGCGAACCGGCGAGCATCCACCCCGCCCCCGGCGACGTGGCCGGCCGGCTCGCCCGCTTCGACGGCGTGCTGCTCCCCGGCGGCGGCGACCTCGCCCCGCACCGCTACGGCGCCACCGACACCCACGACAGCGTCTACGACGTCGACGACGTCCAGGACGACTTCGACCTCGAACTCGCCCGGCAGGCACTGCACTTGGGCCTGCCGCTGCTGGCGGTCTGCCGCGGCCTCCAGGTCGTCAACGTCGCCCTCGGCGGCACCCTGGAGCAGGACATGGGCGGCCCGGAGCGCGAGCACCGGCACGTCGTGCACCCGGTGGCGATCCTGGAGGGCTCCCTGACGGCGCGGGCCACGGGTGAGGAGAAGGTGGAGGCGTCCTGCTACCACCACCAGCGGATCGACCGCACCGGCACCGGCCTCACGGTCACCGCACGCGCCGCGGACGGCACCGTGGAGGGGCTCGAACGGCCGGGCTCCGCCGGGTGGTTCACCGCCGTCCAGTGGCACCCGGAGGACACGGCCCACGAGGACCCCGCCCAGCAGGGCCTCTTCGACGCGCTCGTCCGGGCCGCCGCGCGCGAGCGGCACTGACCCCGGACCCCCCGCGCCGTCCCGGCCCGTCCCGTCCCGGCCCTGTGCGTCTCAGCCCTGCGCGCGTCGTCCGCTGCGGCGCGGGGCGGGCGGTGCCCCGTCGAGGAGGGCGAGCCGGCGCTCCTCCCCCTCCTCCTCGACCTGGAGCACCACCTGGCGCAGCCCCTGCGCGATGCCGCGGCATTCCTCGTCGCTGAGCCGCGAGGCGACGAACGCCTCCTCCTCGTTGAACGCCGGGAAGAGCCGCCGCATCAGCTCCTCGCCCTCGTCGGTGAGGCTGAGCAGCACCAGCCTGCCGTCGGTGGGGTGACCGGCCCGCCGCACCAGCCCGCGCTTCTCCAGCGTCCGCGCGACCCCGGTCAGCGTGCCCTTGGAGATGCCCGCCTCCTCCGCCACGTGCCGGGTCTCCGACTCGCCCCACACCCAGACCACCCACAGCACCACGAACGCCGTCCAGGTCAGATCGGCACCGCGCAGCACGGAGTTCTCCAGGTGCTGGCGGACCGCGGAGGCGGCGCGGTAGATGTTCGCGACGACCGCCATCTGGTCGCGGCGGATGGGAAAACCGCCGAGCTTGGCCTCCGCCAGCTTCTCGGCTTGCGTGATGGATCGTTCGCCGGGCACGGGCACACTCCTCGGGTGTCGTTCGGATCCAAATTGTACGGAACCGTGGAATTCCGCGACGGCGGCAGGCCGGAGCGACCCCGGGCGGCGCGCGCTCAGTAGCTCTCCTGAAGCCGCCCCGCCACGTACTCCTCCCGCAGCACGTTCTTGCGGATCTTGCCCGAGCCGGTCAGGGGGAAGGTCTCGACGAAGATCCAGGAGCGGGGGGTCTTGTGCGGGGCGAGGTGGGCGCGGACGTGGTCGAAGAGCTCCTTGTCGGCCACGGTGCGGCCGGGGGCGAGGCGGACGAAGGCGGCGACGCGTTCGCCCCAGACCGGGTCGGGCACGCCCACGACGGCGACCTCGGCGACGGCGGGATGCTCGGCGAGGACCTGCTCGATCTCGCGCGGGTAGATGTTCTCGCCGCCGCGGATGATCATGTCCTTGAGGCGGCCGTCGATCCGGCAGTAGCCGCGGGCGTCCATCGAGGCGAGGTCGCCGGTGTGCAGCCAGCCGTCGGTGTCGACGGCGGCGGCGGTCTCGGCCGGGGCGTCGAGGTAGCCGGTCATGACGTGGTAGCCGCGGGTGCACAGCTCGCCGGTGACACCCGGCGGGACGACCGCGCCCGCCGCGTCCACGATCTTCACCTCGGTCAGCGGCAGCGGCCTGCCGACCGTGTGGGCGCGGTCCTCGGGGGAGTCGTCGAGCCGGGTGATGGTGATGCCCGGGGACGCCTCGGTCTGGGCGTAGATGATGCACATCGGCACGTTGAACGCGTCCTCGACCCGGCGGACCAGCTCGGGCGGCACCGAGGCGCCGCCGGAGAGCATGTAGCGCAGGGAGGAGAGGTCGGTGCGGGGGAGCGCCGGGTGCTCGAGCATCGCGAGGAGCATCGTCGGCACCCCGCCCATCACCGCGCACCGCTCCGACTCGGTGAGTTCGAGCATCAGGCCCGGGTCGAAGTGGGGAGGCAGGACCTGGGTGCCGAGGCTGCTGATCGCGGAGAGCGTGGCCAGCACGCAGCCCGCCGTGTGGAACAGCGGCATCGGGTTGAGCTGGGCCTCGCCCGGCCGCAGCCCGAAGGTGCGGACGTAGGCGAGGCGCGCGTTGTTGGTGATGCCGCGGTGGTGCAGGACCACGCCCTTGGGCAGGCCGGTCGTGCCCGAGGTGTACTGGATCTGGGCCGGTGACAGCGGTCCGGCCACGGGCAGCTCGCGTTCGCCGGAGCCCTCGGCGCAGAACTCCGCCCAGTCCTCGAACAGCACGCTCGTGTGCAGGCCGGGCAGGTCCGCGCGGATGTCCGCGAGGGTCCGCTCCATCGGGTTGCCGCGGTACTCGCGCAGCAGGAAGACACCGGCCGCCCGGGAGTGGCCGAGCACGTGCCGCAACTCCGCGGCACGCAGCGCCGGGTTCACCGTGACCAGGGTGATGTCCGCGAGCGCGGCGGCGAGTTCGAGGATCACCCACTCCGGGATGTTGTTCGCCCACACCGCGACCCGCTCGCCCGGTGAGAAGCGCTCGAGCAGGGCCCGGGCCGCGCGCTCCGCCTCACCGAGCAGTTCGGCGTACGTCCACCGGCGCCGCGCGGCGGGATCCGTCACCCCCTCGACCAGGGCGACCGTGTCCGGTGCCCGCCGGGCGGCGCCGCGCAGCAGCGATCCGACGGTTTCCTCGAGCAGTTCCTCGCCGCCGGTCTCGCCCGGCCAGTACGACGTCGCCACCATGTCAGCCCCCGGAGGTCCCGCGTGCCGTGGTCGGTCGGCCACGGCGCCAGTATCCAGGACCCGGGCCCGCGGCCCAATCCCCGCGGGCGCACGCTCAGTTGCCGGCGGCGGACGGCCCGACGGAGCGTGCGGCGACCTTCGCCAGATGGTGCGAGAACACCTCCCGCGCCTCCGGCGTGAGCGTGCGCAGGGCGACCAGGGCCGTGATCACCACGTCGCAGAGCTCGCCCTGGACGTCCTCCCAGGTGTGCGTCACCCCCTTGCGCGGGTTCTGCCCCGTCGCCCCGATCACCGCCTCCGCGACCTCGCCGACCTCCTCCGACAGCTTGAGCACGCGCAGGAGCAGGCCCTCCCGGCCGTCGAGGGGGCGGTGGCCGTCCAGCCAGGTCCACAGCTCGTCGACGGTGGACCAGAGGTCGGCGGAGGAAGGCGCGGGGGGCTGATCGGTCATGCGCCCAGCCTGCCCGCCCGCGTCACTCCTTGAACAGCGCCTCTTCCTCCTCGAACAGAGCCTGCTGCTCGCCCTGCTGCCCCTGGCGCACTCTCTTGTTCCGGGCGCCCACGACCAGGGCCGTGGCGGCGGCCGTCACACCGAGGGCCGCCGGGACCATCCAGCCGCGGTCCACGACATGGCCGAGCGCGTGGTCGAGGGAGAGGCGGCCGGGGCCCGTGATCGCGAGTCCGGTGGCGGCGAGCGCCAGGGAGGCGGCGTACTCGTAGCCGCCGTCCATGGCGAAGAAGCCGTTGGGGGCGTGCACCGCGGAGGCGCCCACCATCGCGCCGGCCGCCGCCGCGCCCGCCGCCGGGGTGGCGAGGCCCACCGCGAGCAGCGCGCCGCCGCCGGTCTCCGCGAGACCCGCCGCCGTCGCGCTCGCCTTGCCCGGCGCGTAGCCGACGGACTCCATGAACTGGCCGGTCCCCTCCAGCCCGTGCCCGCCGAACCAGCCGAACAGCTTCTGCGCGCCGTGCGCCATCAGCACACCGCCGGTACTCAGCCGGAGCAGCAGCAGCCCCAGATCACGCCGGTCGTAACAGCTCATGGTCTCTCCCGGTACAGGCGACAGGAACAGTTCCCTCCGTGTTCCACCGTCGCACCTCCCCGCGCCCCCGTACCCGCTCGCGCCGCCGTTCGGGTGGCGGCTCCCGACGCGTGGTGTGAGTCTGACTGCCATGACGATTCAGCCAGCCAAACTCAGCGATCCGGCCGTCCGCGCGTTCGTCACCGCCGTCAACGCCCACGACCGCGACGGCTTCCTCTCCCTCCTCACGGAGAACGCGACGATGTCGGACGACGGCTCCGACCGCGAACTCACCGAGTGGGTCGACCGGGAGATCTTCTCCTCCAACGGCCACATGGACGTCGACAACGAGTCCCAGGGCGGCCGCGCGCTCCTCGCCCACTACCGCAACGACACCTGGGGCGAGATGCGCACCCGCTGGAGCTTCACGGTCGACGACGACGGCCGCATCTCCCGCTTCGAGACCGGCCAGGCCTAGCGAGTTCCCTGAATCGTCCTCCGAGGGCTTGTCCTGGCGTGCACTCCAACTCCTAGCGTCTGTGGGCATGGAGACGAACAGAACTCTCGGACGCAGCGGTATCGACGTCAGCCCTCTCGGCTTCGGCTGCTGGGCGATCGGCGGTGAGTGGTCCGACCCGGACGGACAGCCCCTCGGCTGGGGCAAGGTCGACGACGAGGAGTCCGTACGGGCGATCCGCCGTGCCCTCGATCTCGGCGTGACCTTCTTCGACACCGCCGACGCCTACGGGACCGGGCACAGCGAGCGCGTGCTGGGCCGCGCGCTCGGCAAGCGGCGCGCGGACGTGGTCGTCGCCACCAAGTGGGGCAACGTCTTCGACGAGTCCACCCGCACCGCCAAGGGCCAGGACGACTCCGTGGAGCACGTCCGCGAGGCGCTCACCGCCTCGCTCGCCCGGCTCGGCACCGACTACGTCGACCTGTACCAGCTGCACATCTCCGACGCCGGCCCCGACCAGGGCGCCCGACTCCGGGACGTCTGCGAGGAGTTGGTCGGGGAGGGACTGATCCGCGCCTACGCGTGGAGCACCGACGACCCCGCCCGCGCCGCCGTCTTCGCCGAGGGCGCCCACTGCGCGGCCGTGCAGCACGCCCTCAACGTCTTCCAGGACGCCCCCGACATGCTCGCCCTGTGCGAGCGGGAGGGCCTCGCGAGCATCAACCGCAGCCCGCTGGCGATGGGGCTGCTGGCCGGCCGGCGCCAGGACCGGCTGGAGGCCGGCGACATCCGCAGCAGGCCGCCGGCCTGGCTGCCGGGCTTCGGCGAGGGCACCGGCGCCGACCCCGGCTGGCTCGCCCGCGTCGACGCGGTGCGGTCCGTCCTCACCAGCGACGGCCGTACGCTCGCGCAGGGCGCCCTCGGCTGGATCTGGGCCCGCAGCCCGCGCACGATCCCGATCCCGGGCTTCCGCTCGGTGGCCCAGGCCGAGCAGAACGCCGGAGCCATCGCCAAGGGGCCGCTCACCGCGGCGCAGCTGGCCGAGATCGACCGGCTGCTGGAACGGTGAACGGCCCCCGCGGGGACGCGGCTCAGTAGCCCTGGTTGCCGTACCGGGCGTACTGCTGCTCGTCGCCGTGGACCTGCTGCTCCGTCAGCGTCAGCCGGCCCGCCGCGATGGTCGCCAGGCGCGGTGCGCGGCGGGCGATGGACGAGTCGTGGGTGACCATGACGAAGGTCAGCCGGTACTCGTGCCACAGGCCCTCCAGCAGGCCCATGATGTCGTCGCGGGTGCCCTCGTCGAGGTTGCCGGTGGGCTCGTCGGCGAGCAGCACCTTCGGCTTCTTGACCAGGGCGCGGGCGATCGCCACGCGCTGCTGCTGGCCGCCGGAGAGCTCGGCGGGCGCATGGCCGAGGCGCTCGCCGAGGCCGACGGAGCGCAGGGCCTCGGCCGCGCGCTCGCGGCGCTCGGCCGGCTTCACCCCGAGGGGCACGAGGGCCGTCTCGACGTTCTCCTGGGCGGTCAGCGTCGGGATGAGGTTGAACGACTGGAAGATGATGCCGATCTTCTCGGCGCGCAGCCGGGTCAGCTTCGCCTCGCCGATGCGGGCGAGGTCCACCCCGTCCAGTTCGACGCTGCCCTCGGTCGGCCGGTCCATGCCGCCGATCATCTGCAGCAGGGTGGACTTGCCGCCGCCCGTGGGGCCCTGGATGACGAGCTGGTCGCCGTCCTCGATGGTGAGGTCGATGCCGCGCAGCGCCTCCACCGTCTCCTTGCCCCGCGTGTAGCGCTTGGTGACGCCGGTGAGTCTGTACATGGGTTTCTCCGTCAGGGAAGCAGGCGTGAGGGAAGCAGGGGGTGGGGCGTCGCGTCCCGGGGGGAGTGGAGGCGGCGCCCCGGATCGGGGGCGGGTGTCACGAGACGCTGCGCAGCGCGTCCGCCGGGCGCATCCGGGAGGCGCGCCAGCCGCCCATCGCGCCGGCGATCAGACCGCCGGTGACCGCCAGGCCCACCGCGAGCGCGATGGTGGTCGGCGAGACCGGGGCGGAGAGGGCGATCTCCATCGTGCTCGCGGCGGACTGCCCGCCGGGACCACCGCCGCCCGGGCCGCCACCGGGTCCGCCCATGCCGCCACCGCCGCCGGTGCTGCCGAGCTGCGCGGTCAGCTTCGGGCTGATCGCGGTGACCGCGTAGGCGGCCGCGAGGCCGAGGGCGATGCCGAGGGCGCCGCCGATGAGGCCGTTGACCATGGACTCGCCGACGACCTGGCGGGTCACCTTGCGGCTCGGCCAGCCGAGCGCCTTCAGGGTGCCGAACTCGCGCACCCGGCGGGAGACGGCGGAGGAGGTGAGCAGCGCGGCCACCAGGAAGGCGGCGGCCAGGACCGCGATCGACAGCCACTTGCCCACGCTGGTCGCCAGGTTGGAGGCCGTCGACAGCGAGCCGGAGACGGTGGAGGCGAGGTCGGCGGAGGTGGTGACCGTCGTGCCGGAGATGTTCTTCTGGATCGTCTTCTTGACGGCGGCGATCTGCTTCGAGTCGGTCGCCTTGACGTAGATCGTGGTGACCTTGTCCTTCGCGTCGGCCAGGGTCTGCGCCTGCTTCAGCGGCAGGAACACGTCGGTGGTGGACTCGCTGCTGTCGGGCGTCGCGATGCCGATGACGGTGTACTTGGTGCCCGAGACCTTGAAGGTCGAACCGACCTTGTACTTCTTCGACTTGGCGTACGACTTGCTGACCACCGCGACCTTGGCGTCGGTCTGCGCGGCCGTGAAGGCCCGGCCCGAGGTGATCTTCGATGTGGCCAGCGGGCCGAGGCCCTGGTCGGCGACGTCGACGCCGGCCACCGAGTAGGCGTTGACGTTGAAGGAGGCGCCGCCGCCCTGGACCTGCGGTTGCCCGCCCCCGGTGGAGCCGCCGGGGCCGCCCTGCTGGGCGGAGCCGGAGGTGGACGTCTTGGCCTCGCCCTGGGTGAAGGAGCCGTCGACCTTGGTGACGTTCAGGGCGATCGAGCCGACCGCGGCGGACACGCCCTTCTGCCCGGCGACCTTGCCGACCAGCGAGGACGACAGGGCCTGACCGCCCTGCGTCATGACGCGGTCCGAGCTCTGCTTGCTCTTGCCGCTCGACTTGGCGTCGAACTTGAAGTTCGGGCCCTGCGAGCTGCCCGCCTTGGGAGCCGACTGCGCCTTGGTCACCGTCATGTCGGTGCCGAGGCCGTAGAGCGACTTGAGGACCTTGTCCTGCGCCTGAGTCATGCCGGCCGACACCGAGTTGACGGTGATGACCAGAGCGATACCGAGCGCCAGACCCAGTGCGATGACCAGAGCCGCCTTCTTTCTCCGGCCCAGTTCGCGCTTGAGATAGATGCCAAACATCCCGTTCCTCGAAGGTTCTTGGCGCCCGCTGTGGGCGCTGCCACAAGCTAGGGAGAAACCTTTGAGGGGCACTGAGTAAAAGGTGTGTCAGAGCTGAGAAAGCCGGTTTCCGGGTCAGAATTCCGTAAGACAGGCAATTCTTATGCTCCCGACGGGCTACTGCCAGGAAGCTCCTGTTGGGTGCGGTGTACGGTCCCGGGATGCGCGATTTCTCTCCGCCGACGCGGCGTGCCGCTCTCGGCCTGGCCGCTGCCGCCGTTCCGCTCGCCGCGGCGGCCCCCGCTTCCGCCGCGACCGCCGTCGTCGGCGGTGCGCGACTTGCCCGCAAGGGAATTCAGGTGAGCGGTGTCACAGGCCTGCCGGAGAAACTCACCGCGAGCGCCTGGATCGTCGCCGACGGCGACAGCGGGGAGGTGCTCGCCTCCTTCGACGCGCACCGGCGCCTGGCCCCCGCGTCCACGCTGAAGATGCTGTTCGCCGACACGGTGCTGACGAAGTTCCACCGCACCGACCGGCACAAGGTGACCGCCGCCGACCTGGCCGACATCCCCGCGGGCTCCAGCCTGGTCGGGATCAAGCCCGGGATCACCTACACCGTCGAGCAGTTGTGGCAGGGCGTCTTCCTGCGCTCGGGCAACGACGCCGTGCACGTGCTCGCCCACATGAACGGCGGCGTGGCGAAGACGGTCGCCGAGATGCAGGCCAAGGCCGAGGACCTCCAGGCGCTGGACACGCATGTCGTCAGCCCCGACGGCTTCGACCACAAGGGCCAGCTCTCCTCGGCCTACGACCTCACCCTGTTCGCCCGGCACGGGCTGAAGAACGCCGACTTCCGCGAGTACTGCCACACCCGCACCGCCGCCTTCCCGGCCGGCGGCAGCAAGACCTTCCAGATCCAGAACACCGACCGCCTGCTCACCGGCGCCTGGGGCCTGAAGACGTACGACGGGCTGATCGGGGTCAAGAACGGGTTCACCAGCCACGCGGGCAACACCTTCACCGGCGCCGCCACCCGCGGCGGCCGGACCCTGCTGGTCACGGTCATGCATCCCAAGAGCGGCTACAACGCGGTCTACGAGGAGACCGCCGCTCTGCTCGACTGGGGCTTCGGCAAGGGGAGTTCGGCCAAGTCGGTGGGCACGCTGGTGGAACCGGTCAGCGAGGGCGGGGCGCGCGCGAAGCCGACGCGAACGACCGCGCGGGCCGCGGCCGGGGCGCCGGGCACACCGGCCGGCAGCCCGTCCGCCTGGCGCCTGCTGGAGGGCGCGGGCAGCACGGTCGTGCTGCTGGCGGGCGGGGTGTGGGCGCTGCGCAGGCGGCTGCGGGGAGACGGCGGCCGGCACGCGGGCTGAACATGCGGCAGCCGCTCCACCCACCGGTGCTTCTCTCGCGGTCCCACGCGAGATCCACCCCCACCCGGTGCGGTGGAACGGCTGCCGTTCCCCCCTCGGTTAGGACTACGGAACGAGGGCCCTCCAAGTGTGAAGCTCCTGTGGAGGAGATTCGAGCATAAGCGTCCGACCGGCCGCTATGGTCCGGATGTTCAGATTCCGCTTGTGCAAGTTGATGAGTTGAGCACCGGTGCGCGCGGCTCAGCCCCGGCCCACGTACGGCATCGCGGTGGCCAGGACCGTCGCGAACTGCACGTTCGCCTCCAGCGGCAGCTCGGCCATGTGCCGCACCGTGCGCGCCACATCGGCCACGTCCATCACCGGCTCGGGCGCGATCTCGCCGTTGGCCTGCAGCGCCCCGGTCTGCATCCGGGAGGTCATGTCGGTCGCCGCGTTGCCGATGTCGATCTGCCCGACCGCGATGCCGTAGGGCCGCCCGTCCAGCGACAGCGCCTTGGTCAGTCCGGTCAGCGCGTGCTTGGTCGCCGTGTACGCCACGGACATCGGCCGCGGCGTGTGCGCCGAGATGGAGCCGTTGTTGATGATCCGCCCGCCCTGCGGGTCCTGCTCCTTCATCCGCCGGTAGGCCGCCTGCGCGCACAGGAACGCCCCGTTGAGGTTGGTGTCCACCACATGCCGCCAGGCGTCGTACGGCAGCTCCTCGACCGGCACCCCGCCCGGGCCGAAGGTCCCCGCGTTGTTGAACAGCAGGTCCACCCGCCCGAACCGCTCGACGGTGGCGGCGAACAGCGCGTCCACCTCGTCCGGCCGTGAGACGTCCGTCCGTACGGTGAGACCCGCCGCACCGGGCACGAGGGCCGCCGTCTCCTCCAGGGTCTCCGGGCGCCGTCCCGCGAGCGCCACCGACCAGCCCGTCCGCAGCAGCTCCACGGCGACCGCCCGCCCGATGCCGGAGCCGGCACCGGTCACGACCGCGGTCTTCGGCTGCTCTTGAGTCTGCATGGCATTCATGGCCCGCAGCGTAGGCGAGGGTCCGGCATGCGGGACGCGAGCGTCCGCCATCCGGCGGCTCAGGCCGGTGTGACAGCCTCGCCCGGGTAGCGGACGCCGATGCGGTCGCGGATCGCGTCCAGCGTCCGCATCACCGCGAGGGTGCCGTCGAGCGGCACCAGCGGCGACTCCGTCTCGCCGGCCCGCAGGGCGCGCATCACCTCCCGTGCCTCGTGCTTGAGGCTGTTGCGGGGCCCGTCGGCGGGGGCGGCCGCGAACTCCTCCGGGTCACGGCCGTCGCGGTGCAGCACGAAGCGGTCCGGGAAGAAGAAGCCGTGCGGAATGTCGATGCGGCCCGCGGAGCCGGTCACCGACGCCGTGGTGCCCGTACCGCCGGCGATCGAGCAGTGCACCGAGGCGAGCGCGCCGTCGCCGAAGCCGAGCAGGGCGCCCGTCTGGAGGTCGACGCCCTCCTCGGAGAGCACCGCCCGCGCCGTCACGTCCGTCGGCTCACCGAGCAGCAGCTGCGCGAACGACACCGGGTAGACGCCCAGGTCGAGCAGCGCGCCGCCGCCCTGCCCGGGATCGCGCAGCCGGTGGGTGGGAGGGAACGGCCCGGCCAGCCCGAAGTCGGCCTGCACCGTGCGGACCTCACCGATCGCCCCGTCGTCGACGAGGTCCTTGAGGCGCCGCACCAGCGGATTGCAGTACATCCACATGGCCTCCATCAGGAAGCTCCCGCGGCCCCGCGCCAGCGCGACCAGCTCCCCGGCCTCGCGCGCGTTGAGCGTGAACGCCTTCTCGCACAGCACGTTGCGCCCGGCCTCCAGGCACAGGCCCGCGGCCTCGCGGTGCGCCGAGTGCGGGGTGGCGACGTACACGACATCGATGTCCGTGTCCCCGGCGAGCGCGGCCCAGTCGCCGTACGCCCGCTCGATCCCGAACCGCTCCGCGAACGCCTTCGCCGACGCCTCGGTCCGCGAGGCCACCGCGACGACCTCCGCGTCCGGCAGGTCGATCAGATCCGCCGTGAACGCGGCGGCGATCCCGCCCGTCGCGAGGATGCCCCACCGCAGTCTCTCCGCCGTCATCCCGGACCCCGTCCTCGTCTGGCACTCGTATGGCATTCGGCACTGTGTACGAGCTGAGAGCATAGGTTGCGGACGACTCGGAGAGGGAGGGGCGCATGACGGCCGAGCAGGGGGCCTCGACAGCACACATACCGCGGGCGGCCGGAGCGGACGACGAACCGGCCGCTCCCGCTGTCCGCCGCACCGGACTGCTCGTCACCCTGATCCTCGGCGGTCTCACCGCCACGCCGCCGCTGGCGATGGACATGTACCTCCCCTCGCTCCCGGAGGTCACCGGCGCCCTGCACGCGCCCGCCTCCACCGTGCAGCTCACGCTCACCGCCTGTCTGCTCGGCATGGCGCTCGGACAGCTGGTGGCCGGCCCGATGAGCGACCGGTGGGGCCGCCGCCGCCCGCTGCTGACCGGTCTCGTCGCCTACGTCGTCTCGACCGTCCTGTGCGCGTTCGCGCCGACCGTCGAAGTGCTGGTCGCCTTCCGGCTGGCGCAGGGCCTGGCGGGCGCGGCGGGCATCGTCATCGCGCGGGCCGTGGTCCGGGACCTGTACGACGGCGTCGTGATGGCCCGCTTCTTCTCCACCCTCATGCTGATCAGCGGGGCCGCCCCGATCGTCGCCCCGCTGATCGGCGGGCAGATCCTGCGGGTGACGGACTGGCGGGGCGTCTTCGTGGTGCTCACGGTCGTCGGCACGGCGCTGACCGCGCTGGTGTGGGCGAAGCTGCCGGAGACCCTGCCCGGGCCCCAGCGGCACGGCGGGGGAGTGGGCGAGGCCCTGCGCACCATGCGCCGCCTGCTCGCCGACCTCCCCTTCACCGGCTTCATGCTCACCGGCGGCTTCGCCTTCGCGTCCCTGTTCGCCTACATCGCGGCCTCCCCGTTCGTGATCCAGGAGATCTACGGCGCCTCCCCGCAGACCTTCAGCCTGCTCTTCGGCCTGAACTCGCTCGGGCTCGTCGCCGTCGGCCAGCTCAACGGCAAGGTGCTGGTGGGCCGGGTCCGCCTGGAGCGGGTGCTGGGCCTCGGACTGGCCGTCGTCGCCGCGGCGGCGACCGCGCTGCTGCTGATGTCCACCGGCGTCCTCGGCACGGCCGGCCTCGTGCCCGTCGCCGCCGCCCTGTTCGTCCTGATGTCCGCGATGGGGGTGACGCTGCCGAACGCCCAGGCGCTCGCCCTGATGCGCACCAAGCACGCCGCCGGGTCCGCGTCCGCGCTGCTCGGCACGTCCTCCTTCCTCATCGGCGCCGTCGCCTCCCCGCTCGTCGGGGTCGCCGGGGAGCACACCGCCGTCCCGATGGCCGTCGTCCAACTGGCGGCAGCACTGGTGGCGCTGGCCTGCTTCGTGGGAATGTGCCGTCCTTGGAACGGGCGTGCGAACGCGGAGGGAGCAGAGAGCTGAGCGCACCGAGACTGCGCAGGGACAGCCCCGAACGGGCGGGCCTCGACCGCGGTGAACTCCGCCACCTCGTCCAGGAGGTCCACGACCTCACCACCGGTGAGCGGCCGTGGGCCGCCGGCACCGTCGTGGTCGCCGGACGCGGCCCGGTGATCGCCGTCGAGGAGGCGGCGGGCTGGGCGGTGCGGTACACCGCCTACGACCCCGACCGGGACCGCGGGGTCGAACTGCCCGCCGGGGCACGGGTCGCCATGACCGTCGACACCCCTTTCGACCTGGCCTCCCTCACCAAGCTGTTCACCGCGGTCGCCGCCGTGCAGCAGATCGAGCGCGGCACCCTCGGCATCGACGCCCGGGTCGGCGCGTACCTGCCCGAGTTCGTGGCGGCCTCCCGGCACGGCATCACCGTGCGGCAGCTGCTCACCCACACCTCCGGACTGCGCCCCGAACTCCCTCTTCACGACTGCGCGGACGACGGCGAACGGCTCGCGATGCTACGCGCGGAGAAACCCGTGGGCGTGCCCGGCACCTACACCTACTCCGACCTCAACTTCCTGCTGCTCCAGTTCGTCCTGGAGCGCAGCACCGGCCGCACCCTGGACGTCCTGATCCACGACGGGATCACCCGGCCGCTGGGCATGCTCTCCACCGACTTCGGGCCCTGCCCCGGCGCGGCCGCGACCGAGGACCAGCGCCGGTCGTGGGCCAAGGCCGACCGGGGCATGGTGCGCGGCGTCGTCCACGACGAGAACGCCTGGTCGCTCGGCGGGATCGCGGGCCACGCGGGCATGTTCTCCACCGGAGGGGACCTCGCCGTTTTTTGCCGCACGCTCCTCGCCGGCGGCTCCTACGGCCCCGCCCGCATCCTCGGCGCCGACTTCGTGGAGCTGCTGCTGACCCCTCCCGGACTGGGCTTCGCGATCGACCAGCCGTGGTTCATGGGCGAGTTGGCGGGCCACGGGGCCGCCGGGCACACGGGGTTCACCGGGACGTCCCTGGTGCTGGACCCCGCGACCGGGACGTTCCTGGTGCTGCTCGCGAACACGGTCCATCCGGTACGGCGGCGGGCGGACAGCCGGCCCCGCGCCGCCGCGGCGACCCGGATGGCCCGGGCGGTACGGCCGGTGTAGCCGTGCGGGCGTCGGGCCCGCCGGACAGGCTGAAATAATCGCCCGGTGAACGCCCCCGCATCCCCGGCCGAGACCCTGCGCACCGCCCTCGCCGCCCTCCTCGACGGACTTCCGCCCAAACGGGCCGCGCAGGCCGTCGAGCGGCTGATCGCCCACTATCGCGGGGCCACCCCGACCGACGCCCCGATCCTGCGCGACCGCGCGGACGTGGCCGCCTACGCCGCCTACCGGATGCCGGCGACGTTCGAGGCGGTACGGGCCGCGCTCGGGGAGTTCGCCGACGCGGTGCCGGACTGGGAGCCGGGCAGCCATGTGGACGTCGGCGGCGGCACGGGGGCCGCGACCTGGGCCGTCAGCGCCACCTGGCCCGGCACCCGCGGCGTCACCGTGCTCGACTGGGCCGAACCCGCGCTCGCCCTCGGCCGGGAGATCGCGGCCGCCAACCCGGCGCTGGAGCAGGCCGGTTGGCGGCGCGCACGGATCGGCCGGGAGCTCGCCCTCGACGACACCGACCTCGTGACCGTGTCCTACGTGCTCAACGAGCTGACCGAGGGCGACCGCGCCGCGCTCGTGGACGCCGCCGCGTCCGCCGCCCGGGCCGTCGTGATCGTCGAGGCCGGCACCCCCGGCGGCTACGCCCGCGTCATCGAGGCCCGCGACCGGCTGATCGCGGCCGGCTTCCGCATCGCCGCGCCCTGTCCGCACAGCGCGGCCTGCCCGATCGTGCCCGGTGAGGACTGGTGCCACTTCTCGGCCCGGGTCAGCCGCTCCTCCCTGCACCGGCAGGTCAAGGGCGGTGCGCTGCCGTACGAGGACGAGAAGTTCAGCTACGTGGCCGCCACCCGCCTGCCGGCCCGGCCCGCGGCCTCCCGCGTCGTGCGGCGGCCGCAGATCCGCAAGGGGCAGGTCCTGCTGGAGCTGTGCGAGCGCGACGAGCAGCTGCGCCGCTCGACGGTCACCAAGCGCCACGGCGACCTGTACAAGGCGGCCCGGGACGCGGACTGGGGCGACGCCTGGCCGCCGTACGCGCAGGAGCCGTAGGGCCGCGGAACGATACCGTCGCATCATGGTCAAGAAGCCCGCCCCCGACGCCACCCGCCGCAGCGAGCGGTCCCGTCGCGCGATCTACGACGCCGCCCTCGCCCTGGTCGCCGAGGTCGGCTACCCGAGGACGACCATCGAGGGCATCGCCGCCCGGGCCGGCGTCGGCAAGCAGACGATCTACCGGTGGTGGGGGTCCAAGGCGGACGTCCTGCTGGAGGCGTTCCTCGACCTGAGCACACAGGCGGCCCGGGAGGCGGGCCAGGAGCCGTACGTCATCCCCGACACCGGCGATCTCGCGGCCGATCTCAAGGCCGTCCTGCGGATCACCGTCGACCAGCTCAAGGACCCCCGGTTCGAGGGGCCCTCCCGCGCCCTGGCCGCCGAGGGGCTGGTCAACGAGCGGCTCGGCCGCGAGTCCGTGGCCAAGCTGCTCGAACCCTCGCTCCAGCTCTACGCCGCCCGCCTGCGCTCCGCCCAGCAGGCCGGCCAGGTGCGCCCCGAGATCGACCCGCGCATCGCCCTGGAACTCTTCGTCTCCCCGCTCGCCCAGCGCTGGCTCCAGCACACGGGCCCGATCTCCTACGAGTACACCGACACCCTCGTCGAGTACGCCCTGCACGGTCTCGCCCCCCGTACCCGGGATGTCCCTTCTGACACCCCGGAGCGCGGCCCGGTGGGACCATAGGGCATGCTGGTCCGCACGACGGCAAGGCGAGGAGATTGATGAGCGCGGAGTTCGGCGGCCGAACCGGCCGGCAGGGCAAACTCTCCCAGTGGCTGCGCGGACGCCGCCCGAAGGAGGACGGCGCCGACGACGGCGGCCGTGAGGCCCTGCTGGTGGCCGCCGCCGGAGCGGGCCTGCCGCTCGCCCCCGCCGCCCATCCCGCCCCCGGCTACGGATGCTCCTGCGACCGCGTGGGCTGTCCCACCCCGGCCCGCCACCCGGTCTCGTTCGCCTGGCAGACGCAGTCGACCACCGACCGCGCGCAGATCGAGCGCTGGGCCCGGCACCAGCCGCGGGCCAACTTCATCACCGCGACCGGCATGGTGCACGACGTGCTGGACGTCCCCGTGGAGGCGGGGCGGCAGGCGCTGCAGCGGCTGCTCGCCTCCGGCATCGAGGTCGGCCCCGTCGCGGAGAGCGACGACGGCCGGCTCCTCTATTTCACCCTCACCCGCGGCACCCCCGAGGACGAGGACGAGTGGTGGCCCTGCGAGCTGGACTGCCACCCCGAGACGATGGACGAGCACCCCGGACTGCGCTGGCACTGCCGCGGGTCCTACGTCCTCGTACCGCCCGCCCGGCTGCCCGGTGACGACGGCGCGGCCGTGCACTGGGTGCGCGGCCCGGAGCATCCCCTGCCGGACCCGCTGAGCCTGCTGGAGATCCTCACCGACGAGTGCGCCCGCCACGCCGGCGAGGAGACCGACCACGTTGGCGCGGCCTGGCCGCTGCGCCACTGAGACCGGCCCGCCCCGGCACCACGGAACCCGGAACCCGGTTCGCTACGACCCCTGGGCCGAGGTCAGTCCCTCCAGCCGGGACAGCACCGACACCTGCCCGCCGCCCGCACCCTGCCTCGGGTCCAGTGCGATGCCGTTCGAGATGAACTCCATCGTCAGCGACTGCTTGATCTCCCCGGTCGTCAGCGCCTTCACGCTCGCGTTCGGGGTGGGGATCGAGGTGCCCGCGGCCGCCGTCTGCTTCTGGTAGCGGCGGGTGGTGAAGAAGACCAGCGCGCCCCCGTCCGCGGTGCGCAGCGCCAGGGGCGCGTAGTCGCCGCTGATCAGCGGCTCGTCGATGTACTGCGTGACCAGGCCGGGCCGCTTGCCGTCCTTCGCGCGCTGCGCGCGCCAGCGGTCGGTGTACGGGCCGGCGGCGAAGGTCCTGCCGCCCCTCTTCAGGTACGTCGCGTAGTTCCGGCTCATGTCCTGCGGCGCGACGGCGAGTTCGGTGGAGTTCGCGGGCACGGCCTCGGCCCAGCCGTCCGCGTCCTTGCGCACCTTCGGCAGGGTGCCGGGGGAGACCAGCGTCAGGTACGCCACCCGCCACGTCCGGCCCAGGCCGTCCCGGGTGAACACCAGCACCCAGCGCAGCGAGCCGCCCTTGTTGCCCTTCGCCTCCGCCACGAACCAGCGTGGCCAGCCCGCCTTCTTGGGGATCGTGTACGTCACGTCGGTCAGCTTCAGCGGTGTGTGCGACGGATTGCCGCCCGGGTTGATCGCATGGCCGGCCTTGAGGCGGGCCGCGTCTATGTCGCCGAGGGCACCGGTGACATGGTCCGCGTCGAGCGAACTGTCGTACGCCTTGTCGGCCTTGTTGTACGCCGTGGTGAACTGCTCGAGGGCCTTGGCGGCCTCGGCGCGGGTGGAGGAGGGGAGCACCTCGCGCTCCCCGTGGACCACCACGCAACCGCTCGCCGTCATCGACAAAGCGGTCACCGAGGCCGCGATCAGCGCAGTCCGGTCAAGCCTGCGGAGCCTTCGAGGGCCGCGATCCCTGCTCATCAGGTGCCTTCACCTTCCCCTTCCCGGAGGCGAACCCTACCGGGGCGAAGAACACCGCGAGCGTCGGGATCAGGTACAGCAGCCACACCGTGACCTGGAGAACGGTCGGGTCGGGCTGGAAGTTGAAGACGCCCTTCAGGAGCGTGCCGTACCAGCTGTCCGGCGGGACGGTCCCGCTGATGTCGAAGGCCAGATGCGTCAACCCCGGGATCCAGTCCGCCTCCTGGAGGTCGTGGAAGCCGTACGCCAGCACGCCCGCCGCGACCACGACCAGCATCCCGCCGGTCCAGGTGAAGAACTTCGCCAGGTTGATCTTCAGGGCGCCGCGGTAGAACAGCCAGCCCAGCAGGATCGCGGTCGCGAGACCGAGGGCCACGCCGATCAGCGGGCGCGGGGTGCCGTCGCTGGCCGCGTGCACCGACGCCCACACGAACAGGGCGGTCTCCAGGCCCTCGCGGCCCACGGCGAGGAAGGCGGTGGCGACCAGGGCGCCGGTGCCCATGGCGAGGGCGGCGTCCAGCTTGCCGTGCAGTTCGGACTTCAGATGGCGGGCGGTGCGCCGCATCCAGAAGACCATCCACGTCACCAGGCCCACCGCGATGATCGACAGGGAGCCGCCGAGGGCCTCCTGCGCCTGGAACGTCAGCTCCTGGGAACCGAATTCGAGCGCGCAGCCGAAGCCCATCGCGATCAGGACGGCGACGGCGATGCCGATCCAGATGGGCCGGATGGCGTCCCTGCGGCCCGTCTTGACCAGATAGGCGATCAGGATGCAGACGACGAGGCTGGCTTCCAGACCCTCGCGCAGACCGATCAGGTAGTTGGAGAACACGGGCTACGCCTCCTTGGAGAACAGCGTGCTGCCCCACCAGTCGTCCTTGTCACGGACGCCGGGCGGGACCGCGAAGACCGCCGAACCCACGTGCTGGATGTACTCGTTGAGCGCGTCCTGCGCCGACAGCCGGCGCTGCAGCGGGATGAACCCCTTGCGCACGTCGCGCTGGTAGGCGAGGAAGAACAGACCGGCGTCGAGCCGGCCCAGGCCGTCGGTGCCGTCGGTGAAGGAGTAGCCCCGGCGCAGGATCGTGATCCCGTCGTTGGAGTCGGGGTGCGCGAGCCGCACGTGCGCGTCGGGCTTCATCGCCTTCAGGAACGGCTTGTCGTGCTCCTTGGCCTTGCCGACCGGGGCGCCCTCGCCCTTGTCGCGGCCGAACACGTCCTCCTGCTCCTGCAGCGAGGTGCGGTCCCAGGTCTCGATGTGCATCCGGATGCGGCGCGCGACGAGGTAGGACCCGCCGGTCATCCAGTCCGCCCCGTCCTTGTCGCCGACCCACACGAACTTCTTCAGCCGGTCGGTCTCGGTGCCCGCGATGTTGCGGGTGCCGTCCTTGAAACCCATCAGGTTGCGCGGGGTCTGCGCGCCCGGGGTGGTGGACGAGGTCTTGCCGAAACCGAGCTGCGACCAGCGGATGTTGACCTTGCCCATGCCGATGCGGGCCAGGTTGCGGATCGCGTGCACCGCCACCTGCGGGTCGTCCGCGCAGGCCTGGATGCACAGGTCGCCGCCGGTACGGGTCCTGTCCAGGTTGTCGCCGGCGAACTGCGGCAGGTCCACCAGGGCCTCGGGCCGCTTGTCCTTGATGCCGAACGCCTCGCCGTACTTGGCGAACAGCGACGGCCCGAAGCCAATCGTCAGCGTCAGCCGCGAGGGCTTGAGGCCCAGCGCCTCACCGGTGTCGTCCGGCGGCGCCTCGGCGAGACCGCCGTACGCGCCGTCGCCGACCGCCTTCCCGGCGCTCATCCGGCGCGCGGCCTCGGTCCAGTCCTTCAGCAGCTGCACGAACTCGGCGCGGTCCTCGGTCTGCACGTCGAACGCGGCGAAGTGGAGTCTGTCCTGCACCGGCGTGGCGATACCGGCCTGGTTGGCGCCGTGGAACGCGATGGCGGCGCCGGTCTCGGCGGCGGCCGGGTCCACGTCGTTGCCGACCCGGCTCATCGCGACGCCGCCGCCGGCCGCGGCGGCACCGAGCGCGAGCCCGGCCCCGCCCCAGCCGATCAGCGAGCGCCGCGACGGCTTGCGGTCGGCGTCGGCGGTGGTGGCTTCCTGGGTGTCCGTCATGTCGGTGCGTCCCTACTTCGCGACGGCGGCGGCGAGTTGGGAGAGCGGCTCGGCGAGCGCGTTCACCGCGTCCGAGAGCTCCTTGCGCTGTTCCTCGGTGACCTTGTCGTACGAGACGAACCCGTCCGAGGTCGCGTCGGTGCGGTACTTGTCGAGCGTCTTGTCCAGCGTGGCGAACTGCTTGTCGAGCTCGGTGGTCAGCGCCTTGTCGTTGGTCTGCGCGACCGGCTTCAGCAGCTCGTACGCCTGCTGCGCGCCCTCGACGTTGGCCTTGAAGTCGCTCAGGTCGGTGTGCGAGTAGCGGTCCTCCTCGCCGGTGACCTTGCCGGTGGCGACCTCGTCGAGCAGCTCCTTGGCGCCGTTGGCCATGGAGGTCGGGGTGATCTCGGCCTTGCCGACCCGCTGCTGCCAGTCCTTGAGGTCGGTGACCAGCTGGTCGGCGAGCGTCTTCTGCGCGGCGCCGATCTTCTTGTCCTGCCACAGCGCCTTCTCCAGCGCGTGCCAGCCGGTCCACTTCTGGCCCTTCTCCAGGCCGTCGGCGCGGGTGTCGGTCTTGGGGTCGATGTCGCCGAAGGACTCGGCGATCGGCTCCGTGCGCTCCCAGCCGACGCGGGAGGGGGCGTAGGCGTTCTGGGCGGCCTTGAGATCACCGGTCTTGATCGCCTTGGCGAAGGTCTCCACCTTCGGGATGGTCGCGTCGGCCTGCTCCTGCGCGTACTCGCGGTAGGCGGCGACGGCCTTGTCCAGCCGCGGGTCGCGCTTGGCGGCGGCGCCGGAGCCGGTGACGGTGAGCTTCTGGCGGACGCCGTGGCCCTTCATGCCGGGCCGGCAGGCGATCTCGTACGAGCCGGCCTTCACCTCGGCGGTCAGCGAGTACTTGGTGCCCGGGCCGATGTTCTCCTTCTCCGACACGATCCGGTCGTCCGGGAAGAGGATCTCGACCTCGGTCGCCTTGGAGCCCTTGTTCTCGATGCTCAGCGTGACCTGGCCGGCCGGCACCGACTTCGAGGAGGTGTCGCAGGTGGAGTCCGCTGCCGTCACCTTGATCGCGGCGTCCCCGTCGGCCTTGCTCTTCTGGGTGCATCCCGTGACGGCGGTCAGGGCCGTCACGGCGGTGACGGCGGTGACGACGGAGAGTCTGGCGGCTCGCATGCACGCTCCTGAGGCTGGCGAAAAATCGAGGTCCGGGCTCACGAAGGATGGTGAGGCTCGCCTAACTTATCTAAGGCTTGCCTGCGTGATACCCACCCATACGGTGATTCAGCTCTCATGGACGCTGTAAGGGCACGGGGCGATCACGCCGGCCTAAAACGAACGTCAAGGACGGGTCAACGGAAAGTCAAAGGTGGGATCGTCCCGGAGAGTGTTCCCGTGGACGGAGGGCACAGGGAACTGCTCGGGCCGGGACGGCTGGTGCTGCGGATGCAGGACCGCCCCGTGCTGCTGGGCCGGTCGGCGGGCGGGGGATGCTGTCCCGATCTGTATCTCCACCGTCTCGACGGCTACCGCTCACCGCTGCCGCCGCTGCGGTCAGTACGCGCGTTGGCTGGAGGAGGCCCAGGGCACGCCCCTGCGGGACGGGCGCTGGGGGCTGTCCGCACGGGCCGCGTTCCAGCCGGGCGTGCGGACCGAGGACTTCGTCCGGGAGTGGCCGGGCGGGCGGCTGGGGTTGTCTCGACGGCTGGCTGATCCTCGACGGCCACGACCGTGCGGTGGCGGCGCTGGCGGAGGACCGGGTCCCGGAGTGCGTGGAGCTGACCCGGCTGGTGGACGAGGAGCAGTGGCGGCGGGACGTCGCGGAGGTCGCCGAGGGGCACGAGTGGCGCATGGCCGGGCTCGCGCGCCGGCCCGCCGGCCCCGGTGTCGACCGCCGGCGCCGCACGCTGGAACGGGCGTACGGCGACACGCTCGCGACCCTGCCGTACATCGCGGGCGCCATCCGGTTCCTGCCCCTGCCCGGCGGCCCCGCGGCCTGGGACGCCCTCGCGGCCCGCGCAGTGTTTCAATGCCCGGGTGACTGATTACGACGTGCTGCGCGTCTTCTGCGCTCCGAACGGCGGCTACGGCAACGAACTCGGCGTCGTCCGTGAGGGATCCGTCATGCCCGGACGGGCCGAACGGCAGGCGTTCGCCGCGAAGCTCGGGTTCAGCGAGACCGTGTTCGTCGACGACCCGGAGCGGGGGGTCGTCGACATCTACACGCCCACGCTGCGGCTGCCCTTCGCCGGGCACCCCTGCGTCGGAGCGGCCTGGCTGCTCGACGTGCCCGAGCTGGTGACGCCCGCCGGGGTCGTCGGGGCCCGCCAGGACGGGGAGTTCTGCTGGATCGAGGCCCGCGCGGAGTGGGCGCCGCCGCGGACGCTGCGCCAGTACGCCACGGCCGCCGAGGTCGACGAGCTGCCCGTGCCGCCGAAGGGTGAGTGGATCTACGCCTGGGCCTGGGAGGACGAGCCCGCCGGGCGGGTGCGGGCGCGGGCCTTCCCCGGGCGCGACGACGGCATCGACGAGGACGAGGCGACGGGCGCGGCCGCACTGCTGCTGACCGTCCGGCTGGGCAGGGCGCTCAACATCACGCAGGGCGCCGGCTCGCAGATCCTGACCGCCCCGCAGCCCTACGGCTGGGTGGAGATCGGCGGCCGGGTGTACCTGGAGCGCCAGCCGGAGCGGTGACGGCTACGCGCTGAGCGGGAACTCCTCGCCCAGCGCCCGGAAGACCTCCGTGTTCAGGCCGAAGGCCCGCCGGCACTCCGACACGATGCGCTGCTTCTCCAGGTCGTCCGCGCGGACGGCGTCCAGGAGCTCGCGGTAACTCCGCTTGAAGGCGGCCGGGTTGGCGATCCGCTCGAAGACGTAGAAGCGCACGCCGTCGCCCTTGCGGGCGAAGCCCCACGTCCGCTCCGCCCTGCCGCGGATGATCTGCCCTCCGGAGAGGTCGCCGAGGTAGCGGGTGTAGTGGTGGGCGACGTACCCGCCCGGCCACCGCTCGGCGCACTCCCGTACCCGCGCCGCGTACGCCCGCGTCGCGGGCAGGGCGGACAGTCCCGCCCGCCAGTTCGGCCCGCGCAGATGCTCCAGGTCGCGCTCCAGGGCGGCCAGCCGGTACAGCTCGGGGCGGACGAAGGGGCCGGCCACCGGGTCCGCGGCCAGTCGCTCCGTGCGGGACTCCAACGCCTCGTACACGAACCAGAGTTGCTCGGTGTAGCGCGCGTAGGCGGCCAGGCCCAGGCGGCCGCCCAGCAGGTCGCTCATGAACGTCGAGCTCTCGGCCTCCGTGTGCTGCTCGTGGGAGGCGCTGCGGATGACGGTCGAGAAGGGGTCCATGCGCCTCATCTTCTAAGGTAAGGCTAACCTAAGTCAATGCTCGGTCGAGGGCTTCCCGACCTCTCGTCGGTAAGGTTCCCGACATGGTGTCGGGAAAACGCGCAGGAAAAAACCCGCCCCGGGCAGGAGCGGGTTCCCGGCGCGTGGTGTCACGGGAGGGTGAGGATCTCCGCGCCCGTCTCCGTGACCACCAGCGTGTGCTCGAACTGGGCCGTCCGCCTGCGGTCCTTGGTGACGACCGTCCAGCCGTCGTCCCACATGTCGTACTCGTGCGTCCCCAGCGTCAGCATCGGCTCGATCGTGAAGGTCATGCCGGGCCGGATGAGCGTCGTCGCGTGCGGGCTGTCGTAGTGCGGGATGATCAGGCCCGAGTGGAACGACGAGTTGATGCCGTGGCCGGTGAAGTCGCGGACCACGCCGTAGCCGAAGCGCTTGGCGTACGACTCGATCACGCGGCCGATGATGTTGATCTGGCGGCCCGGCTTGACCGCCTTGATCGCGCGGTTCAGCGACTCGCGGGTGCGCTCCACCAGCAGGCGGCTCTCCTCGTCGACGTCCCCGACCAGGTACGTGGCGTTGTTGTCGCCGTGGACGCCGCCGATGTACGCCGTCACGTCGAGGTTCACGATGTCGCCGTCGCGCAGCACCGTCGAGTCCGGAATGCCGTGGCAGATCACCTCGTTGACCGAGGTGCACAGGGACTTGGGGAAACCGCGGTAGCCCAGCGTGGAGGGGTAGGCGCCGTGGTCGCACATGTAGGCGTGGGCGACCTTGTCCAGCTCGTCGGTGGTGACGCCCGGCGCGATCAGCTTGGCGGCCTCCTCCATCGCCTGCGCGGCGATCCGGCCCGCGATCCGCATCGCCTCGATCGTCTCGGGCGTCTGCACCTCCGGGCCGGTGTACGGCGTCGGCGCGGGCTTGCCGACGTACTCGGGGCGGCGGATGTTTCCGGGCACGGAACGGGTGGGGGACAGGTCCCCTGGTACGAGCAGCGACTGGCCAGACATGCCAGCGAGTCTAACGAGCCGCTGTGGGGGAACATGTGCTTGGCGAGAGGAGCAGGTCATGGCGTTGTTCAAGAAGCGCACGGTCGGCAAGCCGGGCGAATGGTTCTACTGCCTGAAGCACAAGAAGGTCGAGGAGGGGCCGGAGTGCCCCGCCAAGGACCGGTTCGGGCCCTACGCGTCACGGCAGGAGGCCGAGCACGCGATGGAGACGGCCCGGGAGCGCAACCTCCAGTGGGACAACGACCCGAAGTGGACCGACGCCCCGGCCGGGCGCCCCGACGACGACTGACCGGACACCGCTGCCGGGCGACGGCCGGTCAGATCTGGGCCGGTGCGCCGTCCGACGGCGCATCGGCCGCCACGGCCGCCGTGCGGCCGGCCCGCAGCCGCGACGCGTGCTCGTTCGTGCGGACGTCGTAGGTCATCAGATTCGGCAGGCACAGCGCGAGCAGGCCGACGGCGCCCGCGCACAGCAGGCCGCCGGACCACACGGACGCCCGTACGCCCCACCACGCGGCGAAACCGCCCGACCGCACCTGGCCGACCGTCGGGCCGACCGAGTACGACAGCAGCTCGATCCCGGCGAGCCGCCCGCGCAGCTCGTCCGGGATCGTCTGGTTCCACATGGCCCCGCGGAAGATCCCGCTGACCATGTCGCAGCCGCCCGCCACGGTCAGGAACAGCAGGACGAGCCATACGTCGCCCACGACGCCGGCCGCCGCGATCGCCAGGCCCCACAGCGCGGCCGACAGCACGACCAGCCGGCCGTGGCGGTGCACCCGTGAGGTCCAGCCGCTGGTCAGGCTCACCAGCAGCGAGCCGAAGGGGACGCTCGCGTACATCAGGCCCAGCGACCAGTCGGCGTCCAGTTCGTCCGCGAGGAACGGCAGCACCGCGAGCGGCATCGCCAGGAACATCGCGGCGAGGTCGACGGCGTAGGTGCCGAGGAGCTCCTTGCGGCTCCAGGCGTAGCGGGCGCCCTCGGCGATCGCACGGAGCGACGGCTTCGCGGCCTCGTGCGCGGCGGGGGAGGCGGCGATGCGGACCACCAGGGCGACGGAGACGGCGAAGGTCAGCAGGTCCGCGCCGTAGGCCCAGCCGAGTCCCGCGTACGCCACGACGACGCCCGCCACCGCCGGGCCCGCGACGCCGCCGACCGTCCAGCGCAGGGAGTTGAGGGAGGCCGCGGCGGGGAGGTGCTCATGGGCCACGATCCGCGGGAACAGCGAGTCGAGGGCCGGCCGCTGCACCGAGACCAGCGCGGAGGACAGGGCCGCCACGGCGTACAGCGGCCAGACCGCGGGGTGCGGCAGCAGGGCGTTGAGCAGCAGGGCCGCGGACAGCAGGCCCTGTCCCGCCTCCGTCCACACGATCAGCTTCCGCTTGTCCAGCGCGTCGGCGAGCGCACCCCCGTACAGCCCGAACACCAGCAGCGGCAGCAGCTCCACCGCCCCGATCGCCCCGACCGCCGCGGCCGACCCCGTGAGCTCCTTGAGCTGCACCGGCACCGCGACGAACGTCAGGAAGCTCCCGAAGTTCGAGACCGTCCCCGACACCCACAACCGCCGGAAGTCGGCGGAGGCCCGCCAGGGCGCGAGGTCCGGGAGCAGGGCGCGCAGCCGGGAGGAGCGGGGGGCGGCGGGTTCGGAGGAGTCGGCGGTCACGAGCGGCCATGCTCGGCCGCGCCGCCCCCCACGGCAACTGCTTTTCGGCACGGCAGAAGCCCTGTCGCTCCGCTCGCCGGCACGCTCGCCGCGCCGGGCGAGGGCAAGACGGCCCTCGGCTGCCGCGGCCGCGGGGCCGGTGCGCCGCGACCGGCGTCGCCCGCCTCCGCGCTGACGCCCTGGGCGTCCGGTCGCCGGGGGCCGGTTCGTGGGGGAGCCCTGGTGGATGGGCTGACGCGCCGCTCCGGGTGACGGCGTGGTGGCCCTCGGCTGCCGCGGCCGCAGGGGCTGGACGCCCCGGGCATCCGTGCGCCGGGGTCCGGTTCGCCGGGAGCCCGCGGGGCTACCAGCCCGCCGGTGGTGGGGCCGTCAGGTGGTCCGCCAGGCGGGCCAGGCGGTCCCGCAGGCGGCGCCGGCCGCGCGGGGACGGCAGGGCGTTCTCCCCGGCCGCCGCGCTGACCAGGTGCTGGACGGTGTCGAGGTCGAGTTCGGACGGGGCCGGGACCGCCAGGCACTCGTGGGCCATCCCGGTGAGGTCGTTCTCGTCCGCGCCCAGCGCGAGGACCGTCGTGCCGGCCCGGCGGGCGTCGTGGACCCGCTCCAGGAGCAGCGCGTCCGGTCCGCCCGGGGAGACCACGAGCAGGGTCTCGCCGCGCCGGGCCGCGGCCAGCCGGCCCAGCCCGACCGCCAGGTGCGCGGGATCGGTGGGACGCGCGTCGTGCCGTACCAGGGTCGGGGTCAGCTCCGGAGTGCCCGACCAGGCGGCCTCGTCCACCAGATGGGCGGCGAGGTGCCAGGGCTCGTACTCCTCGGTGCCGACGAGCAGCAGCCCCCCGCCGTGCGACACCACCGAGCCGCGCAGCGCCCCGGCGAAGCGCCGGGTGGCGCCCAACCACTCGGTTCCGGCGAGGACTTCGCGCAGCAGCGCGACCCGTACGGCATCCATGCGGACGCATCCTGCACCCAACGGGCACCCGTGACCGGGAGTTCACCCCCAATTCGCCTGCCCGGGGGACAGGAGGCGAATGACTGAAGCCACCGTCCCCTTCCGCGCGGGCCGCGAGGGATACGCGAGTTACCGGATCCCCGCCGTGGTCAGCACCGCGAACGGCACCCTGCTCGCCTTCTGCGAGGGCCGGGTGACGTCCGCGAGCGACCACGGCCACATCGACATCGTGCTCAGACGTTCGACCGACGGCGGCCGCACCTGGGGCCCGCTGCAGGTCGCCGCGAGCAACGGCACCGACCTCGCGGGCAACCCCGCCCCGGTCGTCCTCGACACCGGCCGCATCCTCCTCGTGCACGTCCGCTCGGCGGCCACCGCCTCGGAGGACCTGATCGTGCGCGGCAAGGTGAAGGATGCCGACGGGCGCCGCGTCTGGGTGCAGCACAGCGACGACGACGGGCTCACCTGGACCGGCCTGACGGAGATCACCCCGCAGGTGAAGAAGGCGGGCTGGCGCTGGTACGCCACCACGCCGGGGCATGGCATCCAGCTGGGCACCGGCCGGGTCGTCGTCCCCGGCAACCACACCCTGCCGCCGGCCGGCACCGACGTGGGCGACGAGGGCAGGTACAACGGCGGCCACTGCCTGCTCAGCGACGACCGCGGCGCGACCTGGTCCCTCGGCTACGTCGACGACACCCCCGACGGCTACATCAACGCCAACGAGACCACCGCCGCCGAACTCCCCGACGGCCGCGTCTACTTCAACACCCGCACCGACTCCGCCTCGCCCGGCAACCGTGCCGACGCCCGCTCCGGCGACGGCGGGCTGACCCTGCGCACCGGCTTCCGCCCGCAGGCCGGCCTCGACGGCCCCGTCTGCCAGGGCAGCCTCCTGCAGCTGCGCGACCCGGACGTCCTGCTGTTCTCCGGCCCCGCCTGCCCGTCCGCCCGGGCCCTGATGACCGTGCGCGCCTCCACGGACGGCGGCATCACCTGGCGCCCGGTGTGCACGGTCGACGGACTGCCCGCCGCCTACTCCGACCTCGTACGGATCGACGCCTCCACCGTCGGACTCCTCCACGAGACGGGGGACTTCGGGGCGTACGAGCGGATCGTCCTGCGGCGGCTGCCCGTGACGCGCCTCACCCGGGAGCCGGTGAACGGGCTCTGACCGGCGGGGCCGCCCGGGCCGGACGTACAGTCGGCCCATGACCTCTACCGACAGTGCTGCACAGACCCCTGCGAAGGCCCCCGCCAAGGACCCCTGGGACCTCCCCGACGTCTCCGGACTCGTCGTCGGAGTCCTCGGCGGGACCGGGCCGCAGGGCAAGGGACTGGCCTACCGGCTGGCCAAGGCCGGGCAGAAGGTGATCATCGGCTCGCGGGCCGCCGAGCGCGCGCAGGCCGCCGCCGACGAGCTCGGGCACGGTGTCGAGGGCGCCGACAACGCCGAGTGCGCGCGCCGCAGCGACGTCGTGATCGTGGCCGTGCCGTGGGACGGCCACGGCAAGACGCTCGAGGCGCTGCGCGAGGAGCTGAGCGGCAAGCTGGTCGTCGACTGCGTCAACCCGCTCGGCTTCGACAAGAAGGGCGCGTACGCGATCAAGCCGGAGGAGGGCAGCGCCGCCGAGCAGGCCGCCGCCCTGCTGCCGGACTCGCGGGTCACGGCCGCCTTCCACCACCTGTCGGCCGTGCTGCTCCAGGACCCGGAGATCGCCGAGATCGACACCGACGTGATGGTGCTCGGCGAGGTGCGCGACGACGTCGAGATCGTGCAGGCGCTCGCCGGCCGCATCCCGGGCATGCGCGGCGTCTTCGCCGGCCGGCTGCGCAACGCCCACCAGGTCGAGTCGCTGGTCGCGAACCTGATCTCCGTGAACCGCCGCTACAAGGCGCACGCCGGACTCCGTGTGACGGACGTGTGAGTGCGTGGGGGACACTGGAGCCGTAGCAGTGTCCCCCCGAACAGGAGCGGTGTTCTCCCGAGCCCGCCGACAGGAGCCGAACGACATGCCCCGCCTTGGCGTCTATGCCTTGATCGTCTTCGTCCTCGCCGTGGCCGCGGCCGTGGTCTCCTTCGCGCAGGGCAGCTGGCTGGGGATCGTGTGGATCCTGCTGGCGGGACTGTCCAGCAACATGTGCCTGTACTACGTCAGGCGGTCCCGGGGCGCCTACCAGAAGCGGTAGAGGCCGTAGCCGAACGAGGTGTCCCAGTCGCTGACGCCGAGCCCGCGCAGGATCGCGTCGACGAGGTCGAAGAACACCGCGTTGATCGACGGCACCCACAGCAGCGCGAACACGAACAGCAGGCCGAACGGCGCGAACGGCTCCACCTGGCGCTTGAGGCCGGGGGACAGCCAGGGCTCCAGGATCCCGTAGCCGTCCAGGCCCGGCACCGGCAGGAAGTTCAGGATCGCCGCGGTGACCTGGAGCAGGGCGAGGAACGCGAGGGCGTAGCGGAAGTCGCTGGGCACCCCGTCCAGGGCGTGCAGCCAGAACGGTGCCGTGCACACGGCCGCGAACAGGACGTTCGTCAGCGGGCCCGCCGCGGAGATCAGGCTGTGCCGCCAGCGCCCCCGGATCCGGCCCCGCTCGATGAAGACGGCGCCACCGGGCAGGCCGATGCCGCCCATGATGACGAAGATCACCGGGAGCACGATGCTCAGCAGCGCGTGCGTGTACTTCATCGGGTTCAGCGTGAGGTAGCCCTTCGCGCCGACCGTGATGTCGCCGCTGTGCAGGGCGGTGCGCGCGTGCGCGTACTCGTGCAGGCACAGCGAGACGACCCAGGCCGCCGTCACGAACAGGAAGACGGCCAGGCCCGGTTGCGCGGCGAACCCGGTCCAGGTGGCCCATCCCGTCACCGCCGTGACGGCCAGGATCCCGAGGAAGACGGGGCTGACCCTCCGGTCGCTGCGGCTGGTGGTGGCGGTGGTCATGGGGCTCCCTGGACGATACTTTCCCGCGGTGGGACTGCCCGACGGTACCGGGCGCACGGGGAAAACGTCTCGCGGTGGTGCGGGGGTTCCGTGGAAGGGTGGGCGGTCGGGGCCCCGGCGGCCGTCGCGGGCGCCACGCGTTCCGGGCCGCGCGCCGCACCGCCCGCCCGAACCCCGTGACCGGCCCCGACGTCTACGGAGACAATGGACCCCGTGCGCTACCGCATCCTCGGCACCACCCAGGCGCTCCGCCCCGACGGCACCCCCGTCCAGGTCGGCGGGGCGCGGTTGCGTGCTCTGCTGACCGTGCTCGCCCTGCGGGCCGGCCGCACCGTGCCGGTGAGCCTGCTGCTCGACGAGGTCTGGGACGGCGATCCGCCCGCCGACGCGCCGGGCGCGCTGCAGGCGCTGGTCGGGCGGCTGCGCCGGGCCGTCGGCGCGGACGCCGTCGCCTCCGACGAGGGCGGCTACCGGCTCGCGGCCCGGCCCGACGACGTCGACCTGCACCGCTTCGAGCGGCTGACCGGCGAGGGCACCCGCGCACTCGCCGACGGCGACCCCGCCAAGGCCGCCGTCGTCCTCGACGACGCCCTCGGCCTGTGGCGCGGCCCCGCGCTCGCCGACCTGCCCGACCGCGCGGCCGAGGCCGCCCGCTGGGACACCCGCCGCCTCGACGCCCTGCGGGCCCGCCACGGCGCCGCCCTCGCCCTGGGCCACGCCGAGCAGTCCCTGCCGGAGCTGACCGCCCTGTGCGACACCCACCCGCTCGACGAGCCCCTCCAGGCGCTGCGGCTGCGCGCCCTGCGCGACGCGGGCCGCACGGCCCAGGCGCTGGCCGCCTTCGAGGACGTACGGCGGCTGCTGGCGGACCGGCTGGGCTCCGATCCGGGACCCGAACTGGCGGCCCTGCACGCCGAGTTGCTGGGCGCGAGCCCCAAGGCCGCTCCCGTGCGTCGTGAGCAGCGGCCGGCCGTCGGTGCGCCCACCCCGCATCAGGCTCCGCGCCCCGGCAACCTCCGCGCCCGTCTCACCTCCTTCGTCGGCCGGGAGGCCGACATCGATGCCATCCGCGGCGACCTCGCCACGGCCCGGCTGGTGACGCTGCTCGGCCCCGGCGGGGCCGGCAAGACGCGGCTGTCGCAGGAGGCCGCCGAGACCGTGTCCGACGCGGCCCGGGACGGGGCGTGGCTGGCCGAACTCGCCCCCGTCGACGACCCTGAGGCCGTGCCGGAAGCCGTCCTCACCGCCCTGGGAGCCCGCGAGACCGTGCTGTACGGCGCCGGGGCCGAGGCGATGCGGGCCGCCGGCAGCGAGCGGCACGACGACCCCCTGGAGCGGCTCGCCGAGCACTGCGGCAGGCGCCGCATGCTGATCGTCCTGGACAACTGCGAGCACGTCGTCGACGCCGCCGCCCGGCTCGTGGAGGCGCTGCTGGAGCGCTGCCCCGAGGTGACGGTGCTCGCCACCAGCCGTGAACCCCTCGGCGTACCGGGGGAGTTGCTGCGCCCGGTGGAACCGCTGCCGGAACCGGTGGCGCTGCGCCTGCTCGCCGACCGGGGCGCCGCCGCCCGGCCGGGCTTCGCCGTCGAGGAGGACCCCGAGGCGTGCGCCGAGATCTGCCGGCGCCTGGACGGACTGCCGCTCGCCATCGAACTCGCCGCCGCCCGGCTGCGGATGCTCACGCCGCGCCAGATCGCCGACCGGCTCGACGACCGCTTCCGCCTGCTCACCTCCGGAAGCCGTACGGTGCTGCCCCGCCAGCAGACGCTGCGCGCGGTCGTCGACTGGTCCTGGGACCTGCTCGACGAGGACGAGCGGGAGGTGCTGCGCCGGCTGTCGGTGTTCGCCGGCGGCTGCGACCTCGCCGCCGCCGAGGCCGTGTGCGGGCCCGCGGCGCTGGAGGCCCTCGGCTCGCTCGTCGACAAGTCCCTCGTCGTGGCCGCCCCTTCGGGCGACGGCGAGATGCGCTACCGGCTCCTGGAGACGGTCGGTGAGTACGCGGGCGAGCGGCTGGCCCAGGCAGGCGGACAGGCCGAGGCCGGGGCCGCCCACCGCACGTACTACCGCGAACTCGCCCGCCGCACCGACCCGTTGCTGCGCGGCCCCGACCAGCGCGGGGCCATCGGCCTGCTGGAGCGCGAGTACGAGAACCTGCGCACCGCGCTGCGCCACGCCGTCGCCGAGGGCGAGGAGCAGGAGGCGATCTGCCTGGTGCTGTCGCTGGCCTGGTACTGGCAGATGCGCGACCTGCGCATCGAGGCCCGCAACTGGTCCCGCGAGGTCCAGGCTCTCGGCCCCGACCCCTTCACCGAGCCCGTCCGACCCGCCGTCGCCGTGTGGGAGCGCTGCACGGACACCCCGCCGCCGTGGAGCGGCGAACTGCTCCTGGAGGCCCGGCGCGGCCTGCACCTCGTCCATCTCGCCTGCATGGACACCGAGTTGGACGTCTGGCAGACCCCGCAGGCGCAGACCAAGCTGCGCATCATCGCCGAGACCTACGCCCCGGGCCTGCCGCAGACCTGCCGCAGCCCGGGCTCGCTCTGGTTCTTCGCCGTCATGCTCACCGGCGACATGACGAAGCTGCGCGAGCTGGTGGAGGCCACCGTCCGCACCTGCCGGGCCACGCCCGGCTACGAGTGGGAGCTCGCCGCCGGCCTGCACATGCGGGCCAACCTGCTCGCCAACCGCAGCGACTGGGCGGGCGACGCGATCAGGGACGCCGACGAGGCACTGGAGATCTACCGCCGCATCGGCGACCTGTGGGGCACGGCCGAGGCGCTCTCCGCGCGCGGTGAGGCGAACGAGAAGCGGGGCAAGTGGCAGGCGGCCGCCGGCGACTACACGTCCGCGATCGAGCACGCCGAGCGCCTCGGCGCCCGGGCCCAGGTGGCCGTGCTCACCGCCCGGCTCGGCGCCGCGCTGCTGGAGGCGGGCGACACCGAGCGCGGCGAGCGGCTGCTGCTGGAGGTGATCGCCCAGCAGGACGGCTCGGGCAACGAGGCGATGCCCGCCGCCCGGCTGTTCCTGGCCGGCCGCTACGGAATGACCGGCCGGATCCCGCAGGCGCGCGAGCAACTCCGGCTGCTGCGCGAGCAGTTCAAGATCGCGCACTTCGTCGTCTTCGACGCGTTCATCCTGGGCACGGAGGCCTGGCTGGACGGCGCCGACGGCCGCCACGAGGAGGCCCTGCACAAGATCCGGGGGGCCCTCGCGCGGGCGGGCGACCCGCTCTCCGAGGCCATCGCCCCGTCCATGCGCTCCACCTACCTGACGATCGCGGCGATCGCCCTGGCCGGTCTGGACGGCGGCGGCCGCGCCCCCGACGCCGCCCGCTGCCTCGGCGCCGCGGAGCGGTTCCTGCCGCCCGGGCACGTCCCCTCGTACCTGGAGCGCGAGGCCCGCGAAAGGGCCGAGGCGGCCACCCGGGCCGCCCTGGACGACGCGGCGTACGAGGCCGCGTACGCGGAGGGCGGCGGCCTCTCCACGGAGGAGGCCACCGCCCTGGTCTGAGCTCCGGGGGTGAACGTCAGCTCTTGGTAAGGCAGTTGTGGATTCAGCTCTTGGTACGGAACTTGTGGATGGCGTACGGCGCGGCCACCGCGGTGATCGCCACCGACCAGCCAAGGGTCACCCACAGGTCGTGTGCGACCGGGCCGCCCACCATCAGCCCGCGCGCCGCGTCGGCGAGCGTGGACAGCGGGTTGTAGTCGGTGAAGGCCTGCAGCCAGCCCGGCATCGACTTCGTCGGCGCGAAGATCGAGGAGCCGAACTGCAGCGGGAACAGCACCAGGAAGCCCATCGCCTGCACGGACTGCGCGTTCTTCAGGACCACGCCCAGGGTGAGGAACACCCACATGATCGAGGAGGCGAACACCGCGGACAGGCCGACGGCCGCGAACAGACCGCCCCAGTGGTGGATGTCGAACCCGACCAGCACGGCCACGATCATCAGCACGGTGGTGGCGAACAGCATCCGCACCAGCTCGACCGAGATCTTCGCGAAGAGCACCGAGCCGCGGCCGATCGGCAGAGACCGGAAGCGATCCATGACACCGGAGTTGAAGTCCTGGCTGAAGCCGGTGCCGACGCCCTGGGACAGCGTCATGCTCATCATCGCGATCATGCCCGGGATGACGTACTGGACGTACCCGTCCTGACCGCCGCCCAGGGCCTGCCCGATCGAGCCGCCGAAGACGTACACGAACAGCAGGGTGAAGACGACGGGCATCAGGATCGCGTCGAACATCGACTCCGGGTCCTGCTTGATCCACAGCAGGTTGCGGCGGACCAGGGCGCCGGTGTGGCGCAGGTGGCCGCGCAGCGAAATACGGGCGTCGGCGACCGGAGCGGTGGCGGTTGCGGCACTCATACGGCGACCTCCTCGCGGGTCTCGGTGGGAACGGCGTCCTGGGGGGCACTGGCGCGGTGGCCGGTGAGGGACAGGAACACCTCGTCCAGGCTGGGCAGTTCGGTGGTGATGGAGCTGAGCGTGATGCCGTGCGCCATGACCACGCCGACCACGGCGGTCAGCTGCTCGTCGCTGAGGATCGGGACGAGTACGGTGCCGCTGTCGGCGTCGACGGTCGTGGTGGCCAGGCCCGTGATGCCGAGCCCGTCCAGGGCGCCGGCGAGCGGCTCCAGCTGCAGCCGGTCGGCGGGCCGCACCCGCAGCGTCCGTCCGCCCACCTTGGCCTTCAGCTCGTCGATGGCGCCGCCCGCGATGACCTTCCCGCGGTCCACGACGGTGAGTTCGGAGGCGAGCTGCTCGGCCTCCTCCATGTACTGGGTGGTCAGCAGGACGGTCACGCCCTCACCGACCATGGTCTTGACCTCGTCCCACACCTCGTTGCGGGTGCGCGGGTCGAGCCCGGTGGTGGGCTCGTCGAGGAACAGGACCTCCGGGCGCCCGATCATCGAGGCGGCCAGGTCGAGCCGGCGGCGCATACCGCCGGAGTAGGTGCTCGCGGGCCGCTTGGCGGCGTCCGTGAGGGAGAACCGCTCCAGCAGCTCGTCGGCACGGGCGCGGGCGTCCTTGCGCGGCAGGTCGAGCAGCCGCCCGATCATGTAGAGGTTCTCCCAGCCCGGGAGCTTCTCGTCGACCGAGGCGTACTGCCCGGTCAGTCCTATCACCCGGCGCAGCTGCCGCGGCTGGCGCAGCACGTCGTACCCGGCGACGGTCGCCTCGCCGGCGTCCGGCGCGAGCAGGGTGGACAGAATCCGCACGAGGGTGGTCTTGCCGGCCCCGTTCGGCCCGAGCACACCCATCACGGTGCCCTCGCGCACGTCCAGGTCGACGCCGTCCAGCGCCTTGGTCTCGCCGTAGTGCTTGACCATCCCCCGCACGGTGACGGCCATGCCGCCGCCACTGGCGTTGTTGTCGATTCGCGTCATGTCCGGAACGGTGCCAGGCCCCACCGACAAACGACCGACAGGCCACCGACACGCACCGACGAGCACCGACAGACCGCCGACGGGGAGGAGAGGCCGGCAAAGAAGCAGCCCGCCGACGGGGGACGATCGGCGGGCTGCCTTGGTGCCGCAGTGGCTCAGTGGACGGAGTTCTCCTCGGCCGGGAAGGTCCCGCCGACGACGTCCTCGGCGTACGCCTTCACGGCGTTGCCCATGACCTCGCGCAGGTCGGCGTACTTCTTGACGAACTTCGGCACCCGCCCGGGGGTCAGGCCGAGCATGTCGGTCCACACGAGGACCTGCGCGTCCGTCTCGGGACCGGCGCCGATGCCGACCGTCGGGATGTGCAGCACCCGCGTCACCTCGGCCGCCAGCTCCGCCGGGACCAGCTCCAGCACGACCGCGAACGCGCCCGCGTCCTGCACGGCCTTGGCGTCGCGCAGCAGCTGCTGGGCGGCCTCCTCGCCGCGGCCCTGGACGCGGTAGCCCATGGCGTTGACGGACTGGGGGGTCAGGCCGATGTGGGCCATGACCGGGATGCCGGACTCCACCAGGAGGCGGATCTGCTCGTGCGAGCGCTCGCCGCCCTCCAGCTTGACCGCGCCGACACCGGCGTCCTTGACCAGCCGGGTCGCCGAGCGCAGCGCCTGCACCGGGCCCTCCTGGTAGGAGCCGAACGGCAGGTCGCCGACGATCAGGGCGCGCTGCGTGCCGCGTACCACCGCGGCCGACAGCATGGTCATCTCGTCCATGGTGACGGGGACGGTCGTCTCGTACCCGAGGTGGCAGTTGCCCGCCGAGTCACCCACCAGGAGCACCGGGATGCCGGCCTCGTCGAACACGGACGCGGTCATCGCGTCGTAGGCGGTGAGCATGGGCCACTTCTCGCCGCGCTCCTTGGCGAGAGCGATGTCGCGCACGGTGATACGGCGCGTGCTCTTGCCCCCGTACAGCGCCTTGCTGCCGTCGGAGGGCTTGTTCTGCGCAGGCTGGGCAGCCGAGAGCTGCGTCATGACAACGGCTCCTTCAGTCATCTCGAGGCGCCCTGACGGCGTCCCCGGATCACGTCCATGGTGGCACCTCGTGCCAGCCCGAGCCAAGGGGACCTACGTCACGCATGCTGCACGCGGCGGTCGGCCCGTGTAAGGGCTGAGTAAAATAATTTCGATACGGTACGGTCTCGTATTCTAATTATCTACCCTGGTGGCCATGACCACTCCTCCTGCCACCGCCGGCCGGATCCCCGAAGAGGTGCACCGGCGCCGCTGGGCGATCCTCGGCGTGCTGATGCTGAGCCTGCTGATCGTGGTGCTCGACAACTCGATCCTGAACGTCGCGATCAAGACGATCTCCACCCCGGCTCCGATCGGCCTCGGCGCCACGCAGAGCGAGCTGGAGTGGGCGATCAACGCCTATACGCTCGTCTTCGCGGGCCTGCTGTTCACCGCGGGCCTCATCGGCGACCGGGTGGGCCGCAAGAAGGTGCTGCTCGGCGGTCTCGTCGTGTTCGGCATCGGATCCGCGCTGGCCGCCGAGTCCGGCTCGCCGGCCCAGCTCATCGCCTTCCGCGCGCTGATGGCGATGGGCGCCGCCTTCGTCATGCCGGCCACCCTCGCCGTCCTCATGAACGTCTTCGAGCGCGACGAGCAGCCCAAGGCCATCGGCATCTGGGCCGGCGGCGTCGGCCTCGCGATCGCCATCGGCCCGATCACCGGCGGTCTGCTCCTCGACCACTTCTGGTGGGGCTCCGTCTTCCTGATCAACGTGCCGATCGTGCTGCTCGCGCTCGCGCTGATGGTCTGGCTGGTGCCGGACTCCCGCGACCCCCGGCCCGGCCGGGTCGACCCGATCGGCGTGGTCCTGTCCGTCGTCGGCCTCGTCCTGCTCGTCTACGGCATCATCAAGGGCGGCCAGCTCGCCGACTTCACGGACACCACCGTGCTGTCGACCATCGGCGCCGGCATTCTCGTGCTCGCCCTGTTCGTGGTGTTCGAGAAGCGCAGCGACCACCCGTCCCTGGACGTCACGTACTTCAAGAACAAGGTGTTCTCGGCCGCCATGGCCGCCATAGCGCTGGTCTTCTTCGCGCTGATGGGCGTGACCTTCTTCTCCGTCTTCTACACCCAGAGCGTGCGCGGCTACTCGCCGCTGCAGTCCGGTCTGCTGATGCTGCCGCTGGCCGCCGCGCAGATGATCTTCGCGCCGCGGGCCCGGCTGGTCGTCGACCGCTTCGGCAACAAGGCCACCACCGGCGGCGGTCTGCTGCTGCTCGCCGGCATGCTCGCCGCCTTCGCGGGCTTCGAGGCGGACACCCCGATCTGGGTCCTGGAGGTCGTCTTCTTCCTCATGGGTGCCGGCATGGCGCACGTCATGACCCCGACCAGCGTGGTCATCATGCAGGCCCTGCCGCGCGAGAAGGCCGGCTCCGCCTCCGCGCTCAGCAACACCTTCCGCCAGGTCGGCGGCGCGCTCGGCATCGCCGTGCTCGGCTCGGTGCTGTCCACCGCGTACCGCACCGGCATCGAGGACAAGCTGGGCCTCCTCCCCAAGGGGCTGAGGGACACCGCCGGCGAGTCCATCGAGGCCACGCTCGGCGTCGCCGCGAAGCTCGGCCCGCAGGGCAAGGGCCTCATCACCCCGGCCAACGACGCCTTCCTGCACGCCATGCACGTCACCGCCCTGTGCGGCACGGGCGTCGCGCTGCTCGGCGCGCTCGTGGTCTTCCTCTTCCTGCCGGGCAAGCCGGCGGCGCCTCAGAAGGGCGAGGAGCAGCAGGAGTTGGTGGCAGCGGCGGAATAACTCCTTCCGGCCTGCTCGGGGGTGCCGTACACAAGGGAGAATCGGACCAGCACACCGAAGGGACGCAGTCACGTGAGCCTCGCCGACAGCCAAGCCGATCCCGGGGCGCCCACCAGGGGCCGCCCCCGCAGCGAGGCCGTCGAGCGCGCCATCGTCGAAGGCGTGATGAAGCTCCTGGAGGACGGCGTGCCGCTGGCCGAGCTCTCCATCGAGCGCATCGCCCGCACCGCGGGCGTCGGCAAGGCCACCATCTACCGCCGGTGGAACGGCAAGGAGGAGCTCTTCGTCGACGTCATCCGCGCCGCCGAGCCGCCGGACCCCGAGCTGCCCGGCACCTCGATGCGCGACGACCTGGTGGCGATGCTGGAACAGCTGCGCCGGCGTGGGGTGATGACCCGGTCGTCGGCGCTGCTGCACAACGTCTTCGCCCAGATGAAGAGCAGCCCGCGGATCTGGCGGGCGTACCAGGCCGCCGTCGTCGAACCGCGCCGCCGGCTCCAGGTCGAGGTGCTGCGGCGGGGCCAGGCCAACGGCGAGATCCGGGCCGACGTCGACGTCGAGTTGCTCAACGACATCGTCGTCGGCCCGATGCTGCTGCGCAGCGTCATGCGGCCGGACGCGGACCTGCCCGAGGGCCTCTCGGAGGAGATCGTCGACACACTCCTCGAAGGTCTACGGCCCGTCAGCTGACCTCCGGCCCGCCGGTATGTGCGCGTTCCGTCACAGAGCACGCTTTCCGTCCGCGCATGCGGAACTCACCGCCCCGACTTCTTCGTCCCACAGCCCGTACGGCCGTCACGGGACGGCGAGATCGAAGCCGAACATCCCCTAGGGTCGTAGACAGGGGGACGGACGGTGGGCATGGCAGGCAGTGAGGCGACGCGGTATGGCGCAGCAGGCGTACATGACGGAGACCGACAACGGCGGCTCGGGGCCCGAGCGCCGGGGTGACCGCTTCCGCCGCCTGCTGAACCGCCTGTTCTCCGGCTGGCGGGGCGATCCCAGAATCTGGCGCCGCGGCATCGTGACGGCGGCGGTGGCCGTCCTCCTCGCACTCGTGATGCTGCTGCACGCCCGGATCCCCAACAGGGTCGGCAACCTGGGCAGTCTCACCGAGACCTTCCTGCCCTGGCTCGGCCTGCTGATCCCGGTCCTGCTGCTGATCGGGCTGGTACGCAAGTCGGCCACCGCGCTGATCGCGCTGGTGGTGCCGGTGGCCGTGTGGCTGAACCTCTTCGGCGGCCTGCTCACCGACAAGACCGGCGGCGGCGGCGACCTCACCGTCGCCACGCACAACGTCAACGCCGACAACCCCGATCCCTCGGGCACGGCCCGCGACGTCGCCGCCTCCGGCGCGGACGTGGTGGCCCTGGAGGAGCTGAAGGCGTCGGTGGTCCCGGTCTACGAGCGGGCGCTGGCCCCGACGTACAAGTACCACTCGGTGCAGGGCACGGTCGGGCTGTGGAGCAAGTACCCGATGACCGGCGTCAAGGCCGTCGACATCAAACTGGGCTGGACCCGGGCGATGCGCGCCACGATCGCCACCCCCGAGGGACAGGTCGCGTTCTACGTCGCCCATCTCCCGTCCGTCCGCGTCAAGTTGGAGGCAGGGTTCACGGCGCGCCAGCGCGACACGAGTGCCGACGCGCTGGGCGAGGCCATCGCCGACGAGCCGCTGAAGCGCAAGGTGCTGCTCGGCGATCTCAACGGCACCATGAACGACCGCTCCCTGAACGGCGTGACGGCGCAGATGCGTTCCACGCAGGGCGCGGCGGGCAGCGGCTTCGGGTTCAGCTGGCCGGCCTCGTTCCCGATGGCGCGGATCGACCAGATCCTGGTCCAGGGCGTCGAGCCGGTGAGCTCGTGGACGCTGCCCGCGACCGGCAGCGACCACCTTCCGATCGCCGCTCGTGTGAACCTGGACACCGGCTCCTGACCCCTGGGAATTCTGAGCCTGGCAGAGTTTGTTCCGCAACTGAACATAGACTGTGGAACACACGTACCTCTGCTCTCCGAAAGGAACAGGCTCCTCCATGCCCCTGGCCCTGCTCGCTCTGGCCGTCGGCGCTTTCGGTATCGGCACGACCGAGTTCGTGATGATGGGACTGCTGCCCGACGTCGCGGACGACCTGCACATCTCGATCCCTGCCGCGGGGCACCTGGTCTCGGCGTACGCGCTGGGCGTCGTCATCGGCGCCCCGCTGCTGGCCGCGGTCACCTCCCGGATGTCCCGCCGCTCCGTCCTCATCGGCCTGATGGCGCTGTTCGTGGTGGGCAACACCCTGTCCGCCTTCGCCCCCGGCCCCGACTCGCTCCTGGCCGCCCGGTTTTTGAGCGGGCTGCCGCACGGCGCCTTCTTCGGCGTGGGCGCCGTCGTCGCGACGACCATGGTGGCGCCGGAGCGCAAGGCGCGCTCCGTCTCGCTGATGTTCCTCGGGCTCACCGTCGCCAACGTCGCCGGCGTCCCCGTCGCCACGCTCATGGGCCAGCACCTGGGCTGGCGGGCCACCTTCCTCGCCGTCGGCGCGATCGGCCTCGCGGCCATCGCCTCACTCGCGCTGCTGATCCCGCACGACCACACGCCCGCCCCCGCCGCGGGCCTGCGCGGCGAGCTGGCCGCGCTGCGCTCCCTGCCCGTCTGGCTGGCGCTCGGCACCACGGTCGCCGGGTTCGGCGCTCTGTTCGCCGCCTACAGCTACGTCACGCCGATGCTCACGAACGCCGCCGGCTACGCCGAGACCAGCGTGACGCTGCTGCTCGCCCTGTTCGGCGTCGGCGCGACGATCGGCAACCTGGCGGGCGGCCGCCTCGCCGACCACTCCCTGCGCGGGACGCTGTTCGGGGGCCTGCTCGCTCTGGCCGCCGTCCTCGGCCTGTTCCCGCTGCTGATGTCGGCGCAGTGGAGCGCGGCCCTCGCCGTGGTCCTGCTCGGCGCGGCGGCCTTCATCACCGGCTCGCCCCTCCAGCTGATGGTCATGGAGAAGGCTTCGGCGGCCCCGTCCCTGGCGTCCTCCGCCAACCAGGCCGCATTCAACCTGGCCAACGCGGGCGGAGCCTGGATCGGCGGCCTGGCCCTGGCGGCCGGCTTCGGCGTCACGTCCCCGGCCTTGACGGGCGCGGCGCTGGCGGTACTCGGACTGGGCGTGGCGGGCGCGGCGTACGCGGTGGACCGGCGGCGGGAGGTCGTCCGGGTGGGCCGCGTGGTCGCCGCGCATGTACCGGAACGCTCGGGGATGCTGCACCGCTGACCTGGGCTCCGCCTCCTGGCCCCGTCGTGTCGGTGCGCTCACCGCTGAACCGGCCCCGACGGACCGCTCCGACGGCCCGCTCCGGTCCGGCCGTTCAGTCCCGGTCCGCGCCGGCGAAGTCGGGCAGTTCCGTGGACAGCAGCCCGGCGGCCGCGCCGTCGAGGAGCCGGGCCGTCTCGGTGGAGCGGGGCACCATGGTCTTCTCGTAGGCGCGGACGGCCTCGTCGACGGTGTCGGTGTGCGCGATGGCCAGGGCGAGTTCGCAGGCGTCGAGCATGGCGAGGTTGACGCCGACGCCGAGCGGCGGCATGAGGTGGGCGGCGTCGCCGAGCAGGGTGACGGTGGGGTGGTGGTCCCAGGTGTGCGGCACCGGCAGGGCGAAGATCGGGCGGTCTACGTAGGGGCCGTCGTTGCCGGTGATCAACTCGCGCATACGGGGCGACCAGTGGGCGTAGCGCTCCAGCAGGACGTGGCGGATGCCGTCGGTGTCCTCGGGCGTCAGGCCGGCGGCGGTGATCCAGTCGGCGGGGACGCGCTGGATGACGTAGACGCGTATGTGGTTGCCGCTGTTGCGCTGGGCGAACAGGGCCCGCTCTCCGTCGGCCGCCGCGGCGCTGCCCTGACCGACCAGCTCGGCGATGCGAGGATGCCGGTCGTCGACGTCGTCGAACCGGGCCTCGAGGAAGCTCACGCCGCTGTACTCGGGAGTGGCGCGGGAGACGGCTCGCCGGACCGTGGACCAGGCGCCGTCCGCGCCGATGACGAGATCGGCCTCGGCGGTGGTGCCGTTCGTGAAGTGCAGGGTCCGCGGTCCGCCGGCGGGGCCGGAGACCTCCTCGAGGGTGTGGCCCCAGCGCACGGTGCCCGGGCGCAGGGAGTCGAGCAGCAGGTCACGCAGCTGGCCGCGGTCGATCTCCGGCTTGAACTGCTCGCCCTCCTCGGGGAGATGGTGGAAGAGCATCGTGCCGGCCGTGTCCAGCTGGCGCATCTCCTGCCCTTCGGGGCGAGCCAGCCGGAAGAAGGCGTCGAGCAGCCCGGCTTCACGCAGGGCGATCTGGCCGTTGTCGGCGTGCAGGTCCAGGGTGCCGCCCTGGTTGCGGGTGCCGGGACCGGCGTCCCGGTCGTGGACGGTGGCGGTGATGCCGTGCCGCTGGAGGATGCGGGCGCAGGTCAGGCCGCCCGGGCCGGCGCCGATGACCGCGATGCGGGGTGCGTGGGTGGTGTTCATGGTGGTCTCCGCTCGTGACGTGCACACGGCTGTGCCGCGGCTGCCGGTGGGTGAGGGGAGTCCAAAGAAAAGCACACCGACTCAATAAGTGCAACGACTCAACTTTTGAAGTGGTATCACCTTGGCGGTACGCTACGGGCATGCCCGACACCACGACCGACACCGGATCCACCGCCGCGCCGGCGCCCCAGGGCCGCCGCGAGCGCAAGAAGGCAGCCACCCGCCGGGCCATCGCTGACGCCGCGCTGCACCTGTTCCTCCAGCGCGGATACGACGACGTCGGCATCCGCGAGATCGCGGACGCCGCCGACGTGTCCACCACGACGCTGTTCAAGCACTTCCCGGTCAAGGAGGCCCTCGTCTTCGACGAGGAGGACGACGTGGAGACCGCCCTGCTCGCCGCGGTACGTGAACGGCCCGAGGGCCTGACCGTGCCCGCGGCGCTGCGCGAGCACGCACTGCGCTCCCGGATGCTCACCGCGGACGGCGACCCCCGCTTCGCGGCCTTCCTGCGCCTGGTGAACGACACCCCCGCCCTGCGCGACTACCGGCAGAACATGTGGCTGCGCCACACCGCCGCCCTGGCGCACGTCATCGCGGAGGAGAGCGGACTTCCCGCGGACGATCCCGCCTGCACCGCCCTCGCCCACTTCGCCCTCGAAGCACCCCGTGCCGCCCAGGGCCATGACGACCCCCGCCAGGCCGTCACCCGCGCCTTCGAACTGCTGGAATCCGGCTGGAGCACGCTTGCACCCACCCGTGGGCAAGCGTCCTGAGCGCAGCTCTCGCCGCTACGGTCCGGCCAGCTCGCACCAGACCGTCTTGCGGTCCGCCGCCTGCTCCACGCCCCAACGCCGGGAGAGCTGGTCCACCAGGGCCAGACCGCGGCCGGACTCCGCTGTTCCGGTGGCGGACAGGAGGGTCGGCAGCGCACGGGGGTCCGGATCGGTGACCTCGACGCGGGTGTGGCCGTGCGGCGTGCCGGTCACGCGCACGGTCACCGGCGTGCCCGCGCCGACATGGTCGATCACGTTCGTCACCAACTCTGTCGCGCACAGGCGGACTTCGAAGCCGAGCGAGCGGAGGTGGTGGCGCAGCTCGGGCACCGCCTTCGGGGTCGCGAGCAGGCTGAGTTCGAACGTCATCGCCCGGCTGCCGTCGTGCGGAGGGCGGTGGCGAGCGCCTGGGCCGTGGCGGTGTTGCAGTTTCCGAGCGCGACGAGGCCGGCGGGCGGGGCGTACGCGCCCGCGAAGCTCGGCAGGTCCGCGCGGAGGGACGGCAGTGTGATGCCGTGCAGGGCGAGGGCGGCGCGCAGGTTCTCGATGCAGAGGGTGACGTCGTACGGGGTGGGGGGATGGTCGGGCATAGGGGGTGTCAGCCTTCTGTGCGGTGTGTGACGAATACCTCACAGAGTGTCGCCAAGGTCGCTAGCGTGGAAGGGGATTCGCGTCCGCGACGCGAACGGCGGAATCGGCAGGGCGAGTTACGGCGGTGAGCGTGTGGTCCGGCGCAAGGACATCGACGGTTCGATGAGCGTCCCCGACTTCTACGGCAAGGAGTTGCGGTGGAAGAGGGAGGCGGCGGGGCTGTCACTGGAGCGGCTGGTCGAGGGCAGCTTCTACGGCAAGTCGTACTTGAGCGACATCGAGCACGGCAAGCGGCGCATGCCCATGGATCTGGCGCGGCACGTGGACGGGGTGCTGGGGACCGACGGGTACTTCGAGCGGCATTGTGAGGATGTGCGGCGGGCCAGGCGGGGGCCGCACGCCGCGTACTTCGAGCGGGTGCTGGAGGCGGAGAAGTACGCGGAATCCATTGAGGAGTGGTGCCCCAGCACCTTCCCCGGGCTGCTCCAGACAGCTCCTTACGCGCGGACACTCGTCCGGTCCGCCCATCCGGCGGCCGCCGAGGAACGGATCGAGGAGAGGGTGCGGGCCCGGCTCGAGCGGGCGCGCCTCTTCGAGGACGACCATTCCGTCCCTGAGTACTGGGCGATCCTGCACCAGTCGCTGCTGACCGACGCCATCGTGCAGCCGGTCGAGATGGCTGCGCAGCTCGACCGGATCTTGGAGCTGGCCGGTCGGCGCCGGATCACTCCGCAGATCGTTCCGCGGACGTGCGGCGCGTATCCCCTGATGGCAGCTTCCATCAAGGTCATGACGTTTCCGGACGCCCCTCCGTTGATCTACAGCGAGGCGTCCTACAGCGGGGACACCATCGACGATCCGGCCCTCGTGAAGCAGTACCGCAAGGCATACGATCGGCTCAGGGCCGTCGCGTTGTCGCCAGACACGTCCCTCGCCATGATCAAGGCCGCCGCAGAGGATTATCGAAATGGCAAGCACCCGGATCGACTTGAGTGACGCGCTCTGGATGAAGAGCAGTTACAGCAACGGGGACGGCGGGGACTGCGTCGAGGTCGCCGCCCACATCCCCGGCCTCGTCCCCGTCCGGGACTCCAAGGACCCCGGCGGCCCCGCGCTCCTCATCACCGCCGCCGCCTGGGCCCCCTTCGTCGACGCGCTCAAGTCGTAGGGTCGTCGAAGCGGGCAAGATCCCGCAGCCAGGCCCGTGCGTTGCTGTCGGACGGCGCGCGCCAGTCGCCGCGCGGTGACAGTGAACCGCCCGCCAACACCTTCGGCCCGTTCGGCATGGCCGAGCGCTTGAACTGCGCGAAGGCGAAGAAGCGTTGGCAGAACACCTCCAGCCAGCGCCGGATCTCCGCGAGGTCGTAGGCGACCCGCTTCGCGTCGGGGAAGCCCGGCGGCCAGGCACCGCCCTCCGCGTCGTGCCAGGCGTGCCACGCCAGGAACGCGATCTTCGACGGCCGGAACCCGTACCGCAGCACGTGGAAGAGTGTGAAGTCGTGCAGCGCGTACGGCCCGATCTTCGACTCCGTCGACTGCATCTCCTCGCCCGGCACCAGCTCCGGGCTGATCTCGGTGTCGAGGATCGCGGCGAGCGTCTTGCCGGTCTCGTCGTCGAACTGGCCGCTGCTGATGACCCAGCGGATCAGATGCTGGATCAGCGTCTTCGGCACGCCGCCGTTGACGTTGTAGTGGCTCATCTGGTCGCCCACGCCGTACGTGGACCAGCCGAGCGCCAGCTCCGAGAGGTCACCGGTGCCGAGCACGATGCCGCCGCGCTGGTTGGCCAGCCGGAACAGGTAGTCGGTGCGCAGCCCGGCCTGGACGTTCTCGAAGGTGACGTCGTACACCGGCTCGCCGGTGGCGAACGGATGGCCCATCTCCTGGAGCATCAGCCGCGCGGTGGGCGTGATGTCCAGTTCGGCGGCGGTGACGCCCAGCGAGTTCATCAGCTTGTGGGCGTTGTCCTTGGTGTGGTCGCTGGTGGCGAAGCCGGGCAGCGTCCAGGCCAGGATGTCGCTGCGCGGGCGCCCCGCGCGGTCCATCGCGCGCGCGGCGACGATCAGCGCGTGCGTGGAGTCCAGACCGCCGGAGACCCCGATGACGACCTTCGGGCCGCCGATCGAGGCGAGGCGCTGCTGGAGCCCCTCGACCTGGATGTTGTACGCCTCGTAGCAGTCCAGGGCGAGCCGCTCGGCGTCGGCCGGCACGAACGGGAAGCGCTCCAGGCGGCGGCGCAGCCCCAGGTCGGTGAGCGGCGGGGCGAGTGCGAAGGAGACCGTGCGGAAGTCGTCCGTCCGCGCCTTGTGCGTACGGCGGTTGTCGTCGAACGTGCCCATCCGCATCCGCTCCTGCCGCAGCAGGTCGAGGTCCACGTCCGCCACCGCGTAGCTGTCGCCGAGCGGGAAGCGCTCGGTCTCCGCCAGCAGCACGCCGTTCTCGTACACCATGGCCTGGCCGTCCCAGGACAGGTCGGTGGTCGACTCGCCGAGGCCCGCCGCCGCGTAGACGTACGCGGCGAGGCAGCGGGAGGACGCCGAGCGGCACAGCAGCTTGCGGTCCTCGGCCCGCCCGACCGTGATCGGGCTGCCGGAGAGGTTGACCAGGACGCTCGCCCCGGCGAGGGCGGCCTCTGCGCTGGGCGGCACCGGCACCCACATGTCCTCGCAGATCTCCGCGTGCAGCACGAGACCGGGGACGTCCGCGGCGGCGAAGAGCAGGTCCACGCCGAACGGCACGCTCTCGCCGCCGACCCGGATCGAGCCGCCGCGCTCGTCGGCGCCGTCGCCGATCTGCCGGCGCTCGTAGAACTCGCGGTAGTACGGCGGGTACGACTTGGGCACGACGCCGAGGATCCGGCCGCGGTGCACCACGACCGCGCAGTTGTAGACCCGGTTGCGGTGGCGCAGCGGGGCCCCGACGATCAGCACCGGCAGCAGCCCGGCCGACCCGGCCACCACGTCCCCGAGCGCCCCCTCGACCTGGTCGAGCAGCGCGTCCTGGAGCAGCAGGTCCTCGATCGAATAGCCGCACAGCACCAGTTCGGGGAAGACCGCGACGGCGACGCCCTCCTCGGAGCAGCGGCGCGCGTGGCGCAGCACCGCCTCCGCGTTGGCGGGCGGGTCCGCGATGACGGTGTGGCCCGTGCACGCGGCGACGCGCGCGAAGCCATGCTGATAGATCGACCAGAAGTTCAATTCAGGCACGCCCCCAGTGTAATCGTCAGAGCGACACAATCCGCGGTGCGGGGGGTGGGGGCGGCCCGGGCACGGCGAAGGGGCGCGGGGTGAAGCCACCCCGCGCCCCCTCAGGCTGCCGTTGCCGGCGGCGCCTCAGTGACCCTTGTACGAGTTGACGTAGCCGTTCGCGGGCGTGCCCACGCCGGTGACGTCGTCGTAGCCCTTCACGGCGGACAGCGAGCTGTCCTTGCCGAGGGAGCGGACCGAGGTGGACAGACCGCCCGACGCGTCGACGCCGTTCACGAAATCGACACGGGCGACGGCCAGGTCGTAGCCGACCGGGTTGTCCGTGACGTCGTGGTACAGCTTCGAGCCGTACTTGGAGTAGATCGTCGGGTTGGCGAAGCCGATCGCCTTGCCGCCGCGCGCCTCCTGGGCCAGGGCCTGTACGGCCGCGATCACCGGAGCGGCGAGCGAGGTGCCGCCGATGCGGTACTCGCTGTACTGCTCCGACCCGTCCGGGAAGGTCTGCGTCTGGCCGACCTTGAATCCGGTGTTGGGGTCGGCGATCGCCGAGATGTCAGGCACGACCCGGTTGCCGGCCGCGTTGTTGGCCGTGGCCAGCGCGTTCGGCACGACGCCCTTCTGGTACGCCGGCTCGGGCACCGTCTTGCTGGTGCCGCCGCCCGCGCCCGAGGTGAAGGCGCCCGGGAAGCCGACCCAGCTCTTGCCGTCGGTGGCGAGGTTGGCCTTCTCCGTGCCCCAGCCGGTCTCCCACAGGTACTTGTCGTCCTTGCCGACCGCCAGCGAGGTACCGCCGACCGCCGTCACCCAGGCCGAGTTGGCGGGGGTGTCGACCTGCTTCGTGCCGGTGTTGGCGACCTCGTCGCCGTTGTCGCCGGAAGAGAAGTAGAAGCCGATGCCCTCGACCGCGCCGAACTGGAAGACCTGGTCGTACGCGGCCGCCAGGTCCGGCGTCTGGTTGGCCTCGATGTCGCCCCAGGAGTTGGAGACGATGTCGGCCAGATGCCTGTCGACGATCTTGCTCAGCGAGTCGAGCAGGTCGTCGTCCATGCAGGAGGAGGCGCCCACGTACGTGACGTTGGCGTTCGGCGCGACCGCGTGCACGGCCTCGACGTCCAGGGTCTCCTCGCCGTACCAGCCGGAGGCGTCGCACTCGTCGGCGCCGGTGTGCGTGTACTTCTTGGGCAGCACCTGGCTGAGCTGGCCCGTCTTCCAGGTGGCGTCGCCGTGCGCCTTCGCGTAGGTCTGTGCGTCGAAGGCGATGGTCGGCGAGGCGTACGCGTCCGTGATGGCGACACGGACACCCTTGCCGGTGTACGAGCCGGCGCCGTAGGCGGCGCGCAGCTGCTTGCCGGTGTACCCCTTGACCGCGTACGGGATCTTGTGACCGTACGCCTCGGGCAGCGTGCTCGCGACATTGGAGCCGTAGTACGAGGAGAACGGCCCGGAGTTCTTGAACACCGCCCCGGGACCGGGCAGTTGGTCCTTGTGGTTCGCCTTGTGCGGCGCGTTGTCCAGACCGGTGACGGTCAGGACGGCACCCTTGAGGCTGTCGGGCGCCGAGGCCGTCTTCGACGGCGCGCGGTAGGTCTTGGAGCCCTTGGTGAAGTTGTGCAGCTGGGTGCCGAACGCCTTCTCGGCGGCGGCCACGTCACCGGTGACGGAGACGTAGTGCTGCGTGACGCCCGTGACCTTCAGGCCCGCGGACTTCAGCCACGACGTGACCGCGGCCACCTGGGCCTTGGTCGCGCCGAAGCGGGACTGCGCCTTCTTGGCGCTGAGGTACTTGCCGTACGAGGCCGAGCTCGGGTCGGAGACGGCCTTCGCGTACGCGGCGAGGCCCGCCGCGTTCTTGCCGGCCAGATAGACCCGGGCGGAGACCTGGGCGCTGTTGGACGTTGCGCCCTTGTCCGCCTTGGCCGTCGCCCACGCGGGCTTGGTGCCCGCGAGAGTCTGCCGGCCCGGGTTGTCCGCGGCGTGCGCCGCGGGTATGCCGAGCGCCAGCGCGCCGGCGATCATGGGCAGTGTCGCTGCCATGCTCGCGGCGCGCATCGTGGCGCGGTTGGATCTCATAGAACCCCCTGCGATGCGGTTCTTCGCATGTGTCGGTTGCCGCCTGCCCCTGGTGCCCGGCACCGCGGCGGAGGCGCGGGCAGTGATCAAGCGATAGGGGCAACTCTTGCGATGAACCGTTCATGCCAGGGTGATGCGTAAGCCAAGAGAAGCCCAAGGAACCGTCAGGTTGGGCGATTTGGGGCTTTCGTTCCTTCGGTGGCGTTACGAACGGGCCTGTGCGCCACGTTCCTTGAGCATGCCGGCCATCAGCTCGATCTCCGACTGCTGGGCGTTCACCATGCCCTGCGCGAGGTTCTTCTCCACGCCGACCGTGCACTTGGCCACGCAGCCCTCGGCCATGTGGATGCCGCCCTTGTGATGCTCCGTCATCAGTTGGAGGTAGAGGATCTCCGCCTGCTTGCCGTTGAGGGTGCCGAGCTTCTTCAGCTCCGCGTTCGTCGCCATGCCGGGCATCAGCGAGCCGTCGCCGCGCTCGGGCATGTCGCCCATGCCCATCCAGGCCATCGGCGGCTTCGCCGACACCTTCGGCAGCTCCCACAGATCCAGCCAGCCCAGCAGCATGCCGCGCTGGTTGGCCTGCGTCTGCGCGATGTCGTAGGCGAGCCGCCGCACTTCGGTGTTCTTCGTGCGGTCCCGCACGATGTACGACATCTCGACGGCCTGCTGGTGGTGCACCGCCATGTCGCGGGCGAAACCGGCGTCGGCGGAGTCGGCGGCCGGAGTGCTCGGGGCGGAGTCGCCGCCGTCCTCGGCGACCGCGTAGGTGATCGCGCCGGCCGCGACGAGCACGGCCGCCGCGGCCCCGGTGATCCAGCCGATGTACGCCTTCACGTCACATCGTCCCGCCGGTGCAGGAGGCACCCGGCTCCGGCGTCTGCTTGCCCTGCACGTACGTCTCGAAGAAGGCGCCGACCTTCGGGTCGTCGGCGCTCTTGACGCTCAACTGGTGCCCCCAGGCCGACAGTTCGATCGGCGCGGACTGGTCGGCGTACGGGCTCATCAGCGAGTACGGCGTCTGCTTGACCTTCGCCGCGAGCGTCGCCACGTCCTTCTTGGCCGCCTTGTCGGTGTACGTCACCCACACCGCGCCGTGCTCCAGGGCGTGCACGGCGTTCTCGTCCTTGACGGGCTTGGTGTAGACGTCGCCGTTGCAGTTGAGCCAGACCGGGTTGTGGTCGCCGCCGACGGGCGGGTGCATCGGGTACTTCACGGCCGTCTGGACGTGGTTGCGGGTCAGCTTGCCCGTCCAGGTGCGCACCCCGTCCGCGCCGGTGACGAAGTGTCCCGAGCCCTGGGCCTTGGAGTCGGCCGCGGTGTCCTTCTTGCCGTCGTCCTGCGACTTCACGACGTAGACGCCGCCCACCACGAGCCCGGCGACGACCACCACGCTCGCGGCGACCGTCAGGATCCGGTTGCGCCGCTGCCGGGACTGCTCGGCGCGCCGCATCTCCTCTATCCGCGCCTTGCGTGCCGCACCGGTGGTCTTGTTGGCGGAGCCCATGGAGTGTCCTTCGGGGGAAAGGGACGGTCGGGTTCGCTGATGGTAATGGGGCGGGCGGGACGTTCCACGGGCAGGTCACAGGAATGGCCGGATCGACAGGAACCCGACAGGATCCGGCCGGTGACCGCAGCGCCGATAAGTTGAACCCGAGATGCACATTATTTAGGCTGGTGGTATGCGGCTGCTCCGATCCACCGACCTCGCGTTGCGCGTGCTCATGCGGCTCGCGGTCGCCGACGAGGCCACTCCCACGACCCGTGAGGTCGCGGCCGACATGGACGTGCCCTACACGCACGCGGCGAAGGTCGTGGCCGAACTCCAGCACATGGCGCTGCTCGACGCCCGCCGCGGCCGGGGCGGCGGCCTCTCGCTCACCGCGAAGGGCCGCGCGGCCTCCGTGGGCGCGGTCGTCCGCGCCTTCGAGGGCGACGGCGACGTCGTCGACTGCGAGGGCGCGACCCCCTGCCCCCTCGCCCCCGCCTGCCGCCTGCGCGGCGAACTCCGCCGCGCCCAGGAGGCGTTCTTCGCCTCCCTGGACCCGGTGACGGTGCAGGACATCGTGGCGGCCCCCACGGGGACGCTGCTGCTGGGACTGCCGACGGTCCGCTGACGCGGGTCCCGTGCGTACGGCACGCAGCCGGCACCTGACGCGACCGAACGAGCCGGCGCCCCCTGCAGGGAGTGCCGGCCGTGGGGCTCGGGGCGGGTCAGGCGCGGGTCAGCCAGAGGTCCGGGCCGAAGACCTCGTAGTGGATGTCGGCCGGGGCGACGCCCTTCTCGAGGAGCTGGGTGCGGACCGCGCGCATGAAGGGGAGCGGGCCGCAGAGGTACGCGCGCGTGCCCTCGGCGACGGCGACGTCGGTGAGGTCGACGAGGCCGGTGCGGGTGCCCGGGGCCGCGTCCGCCTCGTACCAGAAGTGCGCGGAGGCGTCCGGGAGCTTCTCGGTGTACGCCTCGTGGTCGACGCGCAGGGCGTGGTCCGCGGGGGAGCGGTCGCCGTGGACGACGGTCACCGGGGTGCGGTGACCGGTCTCGGCGAGCCGCGCGAGCATGGCGACCATCGGGGTCACGCCGATGCCCGCGGACGCGAGCAGCAGGGGCGTGCCGTCGCCGTCGTCGAGGACGAGGTCGCCGTACGGGGCGGACAGCTCCAGGACGTCACCTTCCCGCACGCGCGCGTGCAGGTGGTTCGAGACCTCGCCGTCGGGGGCGGCGCCGTCGCCCGGCACCCGCTTCACGCTGATCTGGCGGACCGTCGAGCCGGGCGCCCCGGACAGGCTGTACTGCCGTATCTGACGGGCCCCGTCCGCGAGCTCCGCGCGCACCGACACGTACTGGCCCGCGCGGAAGCCCGGGACCTCCCCGCCGTCCACCGGGCGCAGCCGGAACGTGGCGACGTCCGCCGTCTCCGCGAACCGCTCCACGACCTCCCAGCGCCGCCAGCCGGTCTCGGCGGACTCCTCGTACAGCCGCCTCTCGATGGCGGTGAGGGCGTTGGCCATCAGCCAGTAGACCTCGTCCCAGGCGGCCGCGACCTCGGGCGTGACGGCCTCGCCGAGGACCTCGGCGATCGCGGCGAAGAGGTGCTCGTGGACGAGCTCGTACTGCTCCGGCGTGACGCCCAGCGAGGCGTGCTTGTGGGCGATGCGGGACAGCATCGCGTCCGGCCGCCGGTCCGGGTGCTCCAGCAGGTGTGTCGCGAAGGCGGCGATCGAGCCCGCCAGCGCCTGGCGCTGGGTGCCGGCGGCCTGGTTCCCGCGGTTGAAGAGGTCGCGCAGCAGCTCGGGGCGGGCGGCGAACAGCCCGGCGTAGAACCGCTCCGTGATCTCGGCGAGCGACGCGCCGACGGCGGGGAGGGTGGCGCGGACGGTGGCGGCGGCTGGTTCGGAAAGCATCGGGGCTCCTCGTGAACTCGGTACGACCGCACGCTAGTTAAACTTGCATCTGAGATGCAAATTAAAACGGCGTGGCGCTCCTCACGTGCGAGGTGGGGCGGGGCATTACGGATGGCGGTCCGAGCAGGCAAGATGGGCAGCGGAGCCGTGCACCCGCCGTATGCGAGGGATTCAGACCCGCGCCGTCCACGTCGATCAAGGTCGGCAACGCGCATGAAATGCTGTTGTGGTGTGATGCTCAGGTGCCCGACCGCCTCCTGCGGGACAGGGAGACAGGCGGCCTGACCAGCAAGGATGGGGAAGCGGAAGATGGACAAGCAGCAGGAGTTCGTGCTCCGGACCTTGGAGGAGCGCGACATCCGGTTCGTACGCCTGTGGTTCACGGACGTGCTGGGCTTCCTCAAGTCCGTCGCCGTGGCCCCGGCCGAGCTGGAGCAGGCCTTCGACGAGGGCATCGGATTCGACGGCTCCGCGATCGAGGGCTTCGCCCGGGTCTACGAGTCCGACATGATCGCCAAGCCGGACCCCTCGACCTTCCAGATCCTGCCCTGGCGTGCCGAGGCCCCCGGTACCGCCCGCATGTTCTGCGACATCCTCATGCCGGACGGCTCCCCGTCCTTCGCCGACCCGCGCTACGTCCTCAAGCGCGCCCTGACCCGCGGCTCCGACCTGGGCTTCACCTTCTACACCCACCCGGAGATCGAGTTCTACCTGCTCAAGGACCGTCCGCTCGACGGCACGCGCCCGACCCCGGCCGACAACTCCGGCTACTTCGACCACACCCCGCAGAACATCGGCATGGACTTCCGCCGCCAGGCCATCACCATGCTGGAGTCGATGGGCATCTCGGTCGAGTTCTCCCACCACGAGGGCGCCCCCGGTCAGCAGGAGATCGACCTCCGCTACGCCGACGCCCTCTCGACGGCCGACAACATCATGACCTTCCGCCTGGTCATGAAGCAGGTGGCGCTGGAGCAGGGCGTGCAGGCGACGTTCATGCCGAAGCCGTTCTCGGAGTACCCGGGCAGCGGCATGCACACGCACCTGTCGCTGTTCGAGGGCGACCGGAACGCCTTCTACGAGTCCGGCGCGGAGTACCAGCTCTCCAAGGTCGGCCGCTCCTTCATCGCCGGTCTGCTCCGGCACGCGGCGGAGATCTCCGCGGTCACCAACCAGTGGGTGAACTCCTACAAGCGCATCTGGGGCGGCTCGGAGCGGACGGCCGGCGCCGGCGGCGAGGCCCCGTCGTACATCTGCTGGGGCCACAACAACCGCAGCGCCCTGGTCCGCGTCCCGATGTACAAGCCGGGCAAGACCGGTTCGGCGCGCGTGGAGGTCCGCTCCATCGACTCCGGCACCAACCCCTACCTCGCCTACGCCGTCCTGCTGGCCGCCGGCCTCAAGGGCATCGAGGAGGGCTACGAACTCCCGCCGGGCGCCGAGGACGACGTCTGGGCCCTCTCCGACGCCGAGCGCCGCGCCATGGGCATCGAGCCCCTCCCGCAGAACCTCGGCGAGGCCCTGGCCCTGATGGAGCGCAGCGACCTGGTCGCCGAGACCCTCGGCGAGCACGTCTTCGACTTCTTCCTGCGCAACAAGCAGGCGGAGTGGCACGAGTACCGCTCCGAGGTGACGGCGTTCGAGCTGCGGAAGAACCTGCCGGTGCTGTAGGCGCGCGTTCGCCGCCGTTTCGGTGAATGGGGCCGATGGTCACAGACTGTCGGCCCCGTCGCGTCAAGCCGGTCCCCTGTGACGCCCTGTCAGGCGGCGAAGAGTGTCAGCAGTGTGGCGATCCTGCCCTCGCGCACGGTGATGACGTCGATGCCCCGCGCCGCGGGTTCCCCTTCGGGGCCGAACGCCCAGGCGAGAGCCCCGTCGCCGGGTCCGGCGTAGCGCTCGCCGTCCTCGGTGAAGCGGAAGGACGGCGGCACCCTGTCGAGCAGGGCGCGCGCCTTCTCCTCGAGCGCGTCCCAGCCTGTGACGGCGCCCTCCGGATCGGTGAACACGACGTCCTCGGTGTAGATCCGCTCGATCGCGGCGCGGCGGGAGTGGGCGTCGCGGTTGCCGAACACCTCGTGCAGATTGGCGGCCAGCAGGTCGGTCACGGTGTGCATGAAGCTCCTACGGTGTGGTCGCCGGGGCGCGTGCCGGGCCGGTCGGTCACGGCAGGCGCCCCGGCGGTGGTGCACGGTGGCGGGGTCAGTGGATCATGACGGTCAGATCTGGCTGGCGCCGCCGTCGACGTAGATCTCGGCGCCGGTCATGTAGCCGCTGGCGTCCGACGCCAGGAACAGCACGGTCTCGGCGATCTCGTCGGGGCGTCCGAGCCGGTTCATCGGCACGCCGGAGGCCAGGCCCTTGAGCAACTGCTCGGCGGCTTCGGCGTCGCCCGCCAGACCGCTCAGGCCCGGCGTCTCGATCGGACCCGGCGCGATGCTGTTGACCCTGATGCCGCGGCCGACCAGCTCGGCGGCCCAGCTGCGCGTCAGCGAGCGCAGCGCGGCCTTGGTGGCGGCGTAGACGCTGAACGACGCGGCGCCCTTGGTGTCGATGTTGGAACTGGTCACGATGACGGAGGAGCCCTGCTTCAGCAGGGGCAGCGCCTTCTGCACGGTGAACAGGGTGCCGCCGACGTTGGTGTTGAAGGTGTCGGCGTAGTGCTGCCAGGTGATGTCGGGCAGTGCCGCGAACTCGCCGCCGCCGGCGTTGGCGAACACGATGTCGAGCCCTCCCCGTCCGCCGATGGCCGTGAACAGCCGGTCGAGGTCGTCGAGGTTCGCGACGTCGGCGCGTACCCCGGTGGCGTGGTCGCCGATCGAGGCGACCGCCTCGTCCAGGGCCTGCTGTCGGCGGCCGGTGAGGAAGACGTGTGCGCCCTCGGCTGCGAGCCGCCGTGCGGCGGCGAGGCCGATGCCGGAGGTGGCACCGGTGACGAGAGCGGTCTTGCCGTCGAGCTGTCCCATGATCAGGTCTCCTTGAAGGAATCGCGGTCTTTTTCTGTACCGTTCGGTACTGAAGAACAGCGGCTCCTCCCGGGCTATTTCCGTACCGGCCGGTTAAGATTGACGGCACCTGATGACGGGGGTGTGGGGATGGCGGGACGAGGCAGACCTCGTGGCTTCGACGCCGACGCGGCGCTCGACCGCGCGATCGAGGTCTTCTGGCGTCGGGGGTACGAAGGCGCCTCGCTGAGCGATCTCACCGACGCCATGGGGATCAACCGGACCAGCATGTACGCGGCGTTCGGCAACAAGGAGGAGCTGTTCCGCCGTGCCGTCACCCGCTATGCGCTGGCGGACATGGCCTACGCGCGCGAGGCGCTCACACAGCCCACCGCGTACGCCGTCATCGAGACCTTCCTCCGGGCCAACGCCGACGCGCTCACCCGCGCCGACCGCCCGCCGGGATGCCTGTCGGTGCAGGGAGGCCTGGCCGAGGGCGGCGAGAACGGCCACATCGCCAGGTTCCTCGCCGACAGCCGTCTCGCCGGCGAGCAGGCACTGGCCGCACGCCTCGCCGAGGCGGTGGCGGCGGGCGACCTGCCGGCGGACACCGATCCCGTCACCCTGGCCCGCTACGTCATGGTCGTCAGCGAAGGCAATGCCGTCCACGCGGCCGCGGGCGCGGACCGCGGTGCTCTGCATGCCACGGTCGACATCGCCCTGCGCGCCGTCCCGGCCTCCGGCGCGGAAGGCGCCGACTGGGCCGGGACGGGCGGTCAGGTTCCCTGATCTCGCGGGGAGCCTGGGCGGCCTGGCCCCCTGCTCGGGGATCTCGGCAGGTCAGGGGCGGGTCAGGCGTGTCTGGAGGATCGGTCGCGGGGGTCGGTGAAGCCGAGGGCGCGGTAGAGGGTCTCGCCGTCGGTGGTGGCGGTCAGGCGGACCGTCGTGGCGGCCGTCTCGTCGGTGAACCAGGTCGGCAGCGCGCTCACGCAGGTGCGGGCGAGTTCCCGGCCGCGGAGGTCCGGTGCGGTGACGACGTTGGCGATCTCCCGCGCAGGCCGTGACGGTTGCGCGGGCTCGGGGCGTGGTCGTCGATCGTCCCGACGGCGCAGCCGACCGGGCCGGCATCCGGCAGCTCGGCGACGAAGGCCAAAAGGCCACGAAGGCGGCGAAGGCGCTCCCGTCCTTCATCCGGCGGGCGCCGCGTTGACGTGTCCATAGTTTGCCGGGATTGTCACAGGTCGCGGTGATCTCGGTAGTGAAGTGCGGCTTCGTGCTACTCAGTTGAGGATGACGGGTGGACGAGGGACGGCCGGGCGGCGCCTGGCGAGGTCTGTTCTGGCGGTGGTCGGCTTCGGCGGCGCCGCCGTCTTCTCCCACTACTTGCTGGGGGATTCGTGGAGTGACGTGATGTGGCTGGCCGCTTCGCTGGCGTTCGTGTGGATCGCCGTGCAGGAGGCGTGGGACGCCCGCGGGCGTCGGGGCGGTGAGTGAAGGGCGTCAGCGGAGCGGCTGGCCGATGCCCATCAGATTGCCCTCGCTGTCGCGGAACCACGCCGCGCGTTCGGCGCGGGCGCCCTTGCTCGGATAGTGGCCCTGGACCTCGGTGATGCCGTTCACGGTGCGCAGGCCGGGGACGTCCACGTCCTCGAACCGCACGCCCCGTGACCTGAGTTCGGCCACGACGGCGTCGAGGTCGTCGACCTCCCACGCCATCTGCGTGAAGGTGCCGGGCGAGGCGCCCGTGGACTGGAACACCACGAACTCCGTGCCCGCGGTGCGGTAGAGCAGTCCGCCGGGCCGTTCGTCGACGGGGTCGAGGCCGAGCTTCTCGGCGTAGAACCGCCGGGCCCGTTCCAGGTCGCTCGCGGGGAGCCGGGGCATCACCCGGGCCCCGGCCATCGTCTTCCGGTCGTCTGCGGTCATCCCTCCACTGTGCCCCGCCCGGCGTCCCCGGGCGCGCGGTCAGCCGACGTACGCGGGGGACACCGCCGCCCTGCCGACGCGCCGTGCCGGCCCCGTGCCGTCCGCCGGGACCTCGTACAGGTCGGCCCCGTAGTCGCCGGCCAGGGCGTAGACCAGCGTCCTGGAGTCGCGCCAGACGGCCTGGTCGTCGACGCTGCGGGACTCGGCGAGTGCGGTCTCGTGCATCGTGCGCAGGTCGAGGATGTAGAGCCGCCACGGGGCGTCCTTCGGGAGGCCCGGAACGCGCTTCTTGAAGGCGATGCGGGTGCCGTCGGGGGAGAGGGACGGGCACTCGACGTTCGTGTGCAGCGTGGTGACCGTGCGCCTGCGCACGTCGCCGCGGACCAGGTAGGTCCGGCCCTTCGTCGCGAGCGTGGCGTAGAAGGTGCGGTCGTCCTTCGCGAACGTCACGCCCCAGAAGTTCACGTCCGCGGCGTGGTAGTCGTGGCCGTCCTTGACGATCCGGAACTCCTCCAGGGACGGGGTCAGTTTCCCCGTCCGTACGTCCACGATGGCCGCGCGGGTGGAGAAGTTCGTGCCCGCGTACGAGTCGCCGCCGACGAACGCCGTCCACGCGGCGAAGTGCCCGGTGGGGGAGACGCGGGCGCGGGAGGGGATGCCGGGGACGTCGTAGCGGTCCTTCTCCTTCAGGTGCGCGTCGAGGATCAGGGCGCGGTAGGTGTCCGAGACGGCGCCGTGCACCGCCTGCAGACACACTCCCGTGCCCGAAGCGGCGTGGAAACGAAGGCACTTGACGCCGGATGCGGTGCGCGGGCCGGACGGGTCCGCCGCCGGGACGGCCGTCAGCTCGTCGCGGTGCGGGCCCCAGGCCAGGTTGCGGAAGACCATGCTGCCGGGGGCGGTAAGGCTGACGGTCCCCGAGGTCACGCGGGGGCCGCCGGGCTGGGCCTGGTCCCTGCGGTCCGCGCGCGCCGACGCGTGCAGGATCGACGCCACGGCGACGGCCGCGAGCGCCACCACGGCCGACAGCAGGATCAGGATGCGGTTGCGTACGGTCATGCGGTGGCCTCCGGGGGAGCGGGGCGCAGGGCCGTCAGGGAGAACGCGAAGCACAGCGCGAGCGCGGCCGTCGACGCCAGCAGCGCCGTACGGTCGCCCCACAGGGTCCACGCGGCGCCGAAGCCCAGCGAGCACACGAAGCGGGCCAGCGCCTGCCCCGTCTGCACCACCGCGAGACCCGACGAACGCAGCTCCTCGGGCACGCCGTCCGAGGCCGCCGCCATCAGCACGCCGTCGGTCGCCGCGTAGAAGCAGCCGTGCAGGAGCAGGACGGCGTACGGCAGGGCCGTGCCGTGCCAGGAGGTGAGCAGGAGGGCGTACACCGCGAGCAGCGCGGCGTGGCCGGCCAGGAAGATCCGTCGGCGGCCCACCCGGTCGGCCAGCCGGCCCAGCGGTACGGCCAGCAGCAGGAAGGCCGCCGCGGTGCCCAGCGGGAGCAGGGCGAACCAGCGGTCGGGGACGCCGAGCCGGCGTTGGAGGAGCAGATAGACGAAGGAGTCGCTGACCGTCGCCAGGCCGAGCAGCAGGGCGCAGACGGTGATGCGGCGCAGGTCGCGCCGGCGCAGCAGGCCGAGGGCGGCGCGCAGGGTGGGGGCGGCGCGCAGGGTGGGGGCGGCGCGCGGGGCAGGGGCGGCGCGCAGGGTGGGGCGCACCGCCTGATCCACCGCGGGCGCGGCGGAGGTGCCGGGCACGAACAGCACCAGCACCAGCACGCCGAGCGCCGCCACGCAGAAGCTGACCGTGAACACGGCGTCGTAGCCGTCCACCGTCGCCCGCAGGATGAGGAAGGCCGCCGGCGGGCCGAGCAGCGCGCCCGCCGTGTCCATCGCGCGGTGCACGCCGAAGGCGCGGCCGCGGTTGTGCGGCGTGGACGACAGGGAGATCAGCGCGTCGCGCGGGGCCGTGCGCAGCCCCTTGCCGGTGCGGTCGGCGGCCAGGATCAGGCCGATCGGCGTCAGGGAGTGCGCGAGCAGGAGCAGCGGCTTGCAGAGGGCGGAGAGGCCGTAGCCGAGCCCCGCCACCCACTTGTGGCGGCCGCCGCCGCGGTCGGCGAGGTGGCCGCCGACCAGGCGGACGAGCGCGGAGAAGCCGTTGTAGATCCCGTCGAGGAGCCCGAAGCCCAGCGGGGACAGGCCGAGGCCCGCCACCAGGTAGAGGGGGAGGACGGCCGTCACCATCTCCGACGAGACGTCCGTGATCAGGCTGACCGAGCCGAGCGCGAGGACCGTGGGGGCGACCGCGGCGCGGCGCCGCCCGGCGAGTGGCCGGACGGCGCCGTCCGCGGACGCCGGCGCATCAGGAGTGCTTGCGCGGCTGTCCGCTACGTACATCTCAGGAGGCCCAGATCCCCGTGATGTCGGACGCGGAGGAGGCGTTGCCCGCGTGGGTCGTCAGGCCCTGCGAGTCCTCCAGCGTGCGGAGCAGGTTGTAGTGGTTGTACGTGGTGGCGCTGCTCGACCCGGCCGTCGCCGGCTGGCCGTACAGGACCGTCGGGATGCGGTTGCCGGCCAGCCTGTTGTCCTCGTCGAAGGTGACGACGAGCAGGCTGTTGTGGGTCTTGGCCCAGGTGGCGTAGGCGCCCAGGTTGTTCTTCAGCCAGGTGTCGCCGGTCGACACCGAGCAGTCGTGCATGTCGCTGCACAGGTTGGGGGTGACGAAGGAGACGTCGGGGAGGGTGGAGTAGTCGGTCGGGAACTGGGCGAAGGTCTTCGCGGACGACGTCGGTACGTTGGAGAAGCCGAACCACGGGTTGTGCTTCTGCGCGTAGTTGCCGCTGCTGCAGGTCGTCGAACCCTGGCTGGGCAGCGACTCGTTGTAGCTGGCCCAGGTCTTTCCGGCGGCGATCAGCTCCGAGGCGAGGTTGGCGGCCGAGGAGAAGCCCGGTGTGACGCAGCTGTCGTCGGTGACGCCCTGGGTGGAGCCGGAGAACAGGGCGTAGTAGTTGGGCTGGCTCGGGTGGGTCTGGGCGTACGACTGGGTGAGGACCGCGCCGCCGGTCTTGAGCGAGTTGATGTACGGGGCGCTGGAGGAGCCGATCACCTGGCTGTACGCGTGGTTCTCCATGACCACGACCACCACGTGGTCGGGGGCCGGCACGCCGGACGCGGCCGACGAGGAGCCGCCGAGGCCTGTCCACAGGCCGGCGGCCGCCGCCGCGAGGGCGAGGGCGGACGCGACCGCCGCGCGGCCGCGACGGTACGTGGGGCTGGCGGAGCGTGCTGTACTGCCGGACACATCAACCTCCGGAGGGGGGAAGGGCGGGGGCGGCGGTGCGGACAGAGCATGCACACGCCAAGATTCCCCCTCCCCACGTCACCCAACCCGCCCGGTGAAGAGCGGGTGAACTACTCCCCGGTGACTCGTTCCGCTCTCAACTACTCCTGCCGGGCGGCCTGTTCGGCCAGCACCCGGTGCAGCGGCTCGCTCTCCCGGCGCCGGTACTCCTGGATCGCCCAGCCGTTGCCGTCCGGGTCCTTGAAGTACATGAAGGTGGCCCCGTCCTGCGGCGCGAACTGCTGCGGCTCGGTGACGTCGAGGCCGCGCGCGGTCAGCTCCTCGTACGCGGCCTTCGCGTCCGTCACGCACAGCTGCATGCCGTGGTACGTCCCCGGCTGCGGCGTGCCCGTCGGCACCTGAAGGCCGTCCACGAGCGCGATCGAGCACCCCGACCCGGGCGGCGTCAGCTGCACGATCCGCACGCCGGGCATCACCTCACCGTCGAGGTCCACATGGAAACCGACCTTGTCCCGGTAGAACTCCTTGGCCCGGTCCACGTCCGAGACGGGCATCAACAGCACTTCGAGACTCATGTCCATCGAACGACTCCTTTGTCGTGCGTCGGTCACTGCCTGGATCACTGACATGTCCCTCACGCGCATCGCCACCGTCCACGACGGCACGGCTCCCCCTCACCGAAGCCGAAATCGGCGCGGAGCGCCACCGAGAACCCGAAGACGCGCCCAAGTCCCAGGTCAGACGGCCACCACCTCGGGAAACACCCGGGCCACCGCGGCCGTACGGCTGGAGACGCCGAGGCGCGCGAAGACGTGCTCCAGGTGCTTGCGGACCGTGCTCGGGGCGACGACGAGCTGCGCGGCAATCTCCCCGGTGCTCAGGCCGCGGGCCACGCAGCGCAGGACGTCCAGTTCGCGCACGGTCAGGTGGACCGGGGGCCGGCGCCGGCGGGCGGCGTCCCGGTAGATCTCGTAGAGGTGGGGCGCCATGAGCCGGAGCGTGGTCATCTCGTGCTCGCTGAACGGCTTCGCCTCCTCGCGCAGGAACTGGAAGACGCGGGTACGGCCGGGTGCGGTGGGCAGGGCGACGGCGGCGATGCACTTGAAGGGGCTCAGCGCCTCGCTGTAGATCGGCAGGTTCATCAACTCGCGCACCGGCATGAAGTCCGTCATCTGCGTGACCTCAGGCGCGGCGTGCGGCCCCTCGACCCACAGGCACTGCAGGTGCTGGTGGCGCCAGCGCCAGTAGCCCGCCAGATCGGCGTCCCAGCCCAGGCCGCCCCAGTTGTCGTACGGCGTCTCCTGCTCGTTGACGTGGATGCGTGTGGGGACGTCCAGCTCGGAGAAGCAGGCGCAGTCGCACGGGACGAGGCGCTGCATGCCGGTGAGCAGGGACTCCGGGGGCACCGCGTCCGAGGGAGCGTGCCGGGCCCCGTCCAGCACGTCCGCCATGTGCCGCAGATGAGCCTGTGCCGTGGTCATGTCGGCCTCCCGGGGCCGGACTTCGTCCTGTTCGCAATGTAGGGCCTCCACCCGCCGCCAGCCCGGGATTCGTCAAATGGCGAATGGGCTCGGGGCCTTGGTGCGCGCACGGTCGAGGGGTACGGCCGTTGCGGCCGCAGGCCCGAAGGAGGCATCCCATGCGGTACATCCGTTCACGTCCGTGCCGCGCCGCGGCGGCCGCCGCCGGGGCCGGTGCCCTGACCGCCGCTCTGCTGACCACCGGCTGCGACGGCCCGTCCGCCGCTTCCGCGGCCACGGACGGCAAGGCGGCGTTCTCGGCCGTGCGCTTCACCTTCGGCGCCCGCGGCGGCATCGAGTTCTCCGGCGCCTCGCGCGCGGCGGTCACGCCGGCCGGCAGCCACCCGGTGACGGCGGGGCGCCCGTACCGCTTCGGGCGGCCCGGCGACCGGCTTCTGGTCGTGCTGCGGCACTGGCCCGGGGCCCGCACGGAACGGGCCTCCCGCGCGCACCTGCCGCGCCTGTGGCCGCCGGACGAACCGGCCGTCGAAACAGGGTTCCTCGTCGACACCGCCGGCTGGGTGCGGGCCGGCCTCGACGGGAACCCGCTGCAGTGGCTGCGCCGCGACGTCATCCGCGTCGACGCCACGAACAACGCGGCCGGCGACCTCACCCGGCTCACCCTGTCCGAACCGCACGGCCGGCCCGTGCCGCCGCCCGCTACGCGCGCGTGCGCGCGCCACGACGGCTCCGCCCCTCGCCGGGCCGCATTGCCCGGGGTCGAGCGGGGCACGGACGTCCGGGACGCACTCGCCCGGCTGAGCGCCCTGTGCCTCGACGTCCAGTACGCCGGCGCCCGCGGCGGCGGCCGACCCGGCACTGTCCGGCAGGTCCTGGTGCCGCTCGCCGAGCCGCTCGTGCCTGTCGTGGCCGTGCCGTCGGTCGGTGGCCCGTCCCCCGGTCGCGCCCCCGGCGACCAGGTCCTCCTGGACCCGTCCCGTCCGGCCACGGTGGTGGTGGCCCGCTGAGGCCGGGGCGGCCGGCTTCGCCCGTTCCACCCATCGAAACCGGACCCCCGCCCCGGCGCTTCCGTCCTGGTCTCCGGCTAGGCTCGGGCCAGTACGACCTTGATCCGACGGGAGGACCGGGGATGACGGTGCCGGGGCGCAGGAGCAGTACCTTCTCGCGGCTGCTGCGGCACGGCTTCACCGACCCCTCCGCCGCCGAGCGGCTGCTGGACAGCGACGAGCTGACGCCCGTACGCAGCGACCCGGTGCTGCTGGAGGCGCTCGGGGCGACCGCCGATCCCAACCTCGCGCTGCTCGGTCTCGTACGGCTGCTGGAGGCCCAGCCCGGCCCCACGCGCCGCGAGCTGCTGGACACGCTGATAGCGGCCAAGCCGCTGCGCGACCGCCTGCTCGGGGTGCTCGGCGCCTCCGCCGCTCTCGGCGACCACCTGGCCCGGCACCCGCGCGACTGGGAGGCGCTGGTCACCTACGAGCCGCGGGACCTGCACCCGGGGGTGGAGGAGTTCGAGCGCGGCCTGTCCGGGGCCGACGACCCCGTCTCGCTGCGCATCGCCTACCGCCGCTGCCTGCTGTCCATCGCCGCCCGTGACGTGTGCGGCACCACCGACGTCGCCGAGACCGCGGCCGAGCTCGCCGACCTCGCGACCGCCACCCTGCGCGCGGCCCTGGCCATCGCCCGCGCCGCCGCGCCCGAGGATGCCGCGCTGTGCCGGCTCGCGGTCATCGCGATGGGCAAGTGCGGTGGCCACGAGCTCAACTACGTCTCCGACGTCGACGTGATCTTCGTGGGCGAGGCCGTCGACGGCGCGGACGAGGCCAAGGCCCTGCGGTCCGCCACCGCGCTCGCCTCGCACATGATGCGGGTCTGCTCCGAGACGACCGTCGAGGGCTCCATCTGGCCCGTCGACGCCAATCTGCGGCCCGAGGGCAGGAACGGCCCCCTGGTGCGCACGCTCTCCAGCCACCTCGCCTACTACCAGCGCTGGGCCAAGACCTGGGAGTTCCAGGCGCTGCTCAAGGCCCGCCCGGTGGCCGGCGACATCGAGCTCGGCGAGGAGTACGTCGCCGCCCTCGAACCCCTCGTCTGGAAGGCGGCCGAGCGCGAGAACTTCGTCGCGGACGTGCAGAAGATGCGCCGCCGCGTCGTCGAGAACATCCCCGCCGCCGAGATCGACCGCGAGCTGAAGCTCGGCCCCGGCGGCCTCAGGGACGTCGAGTTCGCCGTGCAGCTGCTCCAGCTGGTGCACGGCCGGGCGGACGCCGGCCTGCGCAGCGGCACCACCCTCGACGCGCTCCAGGCGCTGGCGGCCGGCGGCTACGTCGGACGGGCCGACGCCGTGCAGCTCGACGAGGCGTACCGCTTCCTGCGCTCCATGGAGCACCGCATCCAGCTCTACCGGCTGCGCCGCACCCACCTCGTTCCCGAGGACGAGGCCGACCAGCGCCGCATCGGCCGCTCGCTCGGCCTGCGCGTCGAACCGGTCGCCGAGCTGAACCGCGAGTGGCGGCGCCACGCCGCCGTCGTACGCCGGCTGCACGAGAAGCTCTTCTACCGCCCGCTGCTCGACGCGGTCGCCCAACTCGCGCCCGGCGAGGCCCGGTTGAGCCCGGAGGCGGCCCGCGAGCGGCTGGTCGCGCTCGGCTACAACGACCCCGCCGCCGCCCTGCGCCACCTGGAGGCGCTGGCCTCCGGCGTCACCCGCAAGTCGGCCATCCAGCGCACCCTGCTGCCCGTCCTGCTGGGGTGGTTCGCGGACTCCGCCGACCCGGACGCGGGCCTGCTCAACTTCCGCAAGGTCTCGGACGCCCTGGGCAAGACCCCCTGGTACCTGCGGCTGCTGCGGGACGAGGGCGCCGCCGCCGAGAACCTCGCGCGCGTGCTGTCCGCCGGCCGCCTCGCCCCCGACCTGCTGATGCGCGCCCCGGAGGCGGTGGCCCTGCTCGGCGACGGGGACGGCGGCGGGCTCACGCCGCGCGGGCGGGAGCACCTGGAGCAGGAGATCCTCGCCGCGGTGCGCCGCGCGGAGAACGCGCAGCAGGCGGTCACCGCGGCCCGTGGTGTACGGCGCCGGGAGCTGTTCCGCACGGCCGCCGCCGACATCGTCGGCTCCTACGGCACCGAGACCCGGCCCGCCGAGGCCGACGAGGGTGCCCTGGTGGACCGGGTCGGCGGCGCGGTCTCCGACCTGACGGCGGCGACGCTGGCGGGCACGCTGCGCGCCGTCGTGCGCGAGGGCTGGGGCGACACCCTGCCGACCCGGTTCGCGATCATCGGAATGGGCCGCTTCGGCGGGCACGAACTGGGCTACGGCTCCGACGCCGACGTGCTCTTCGTGCACGAGCCGCCCGAGGGCGCCGACGAGCGGGCGGCCTCCGACGCCGCGAACCGGGTCGTCTCGGAGATGCGCCGCCTGCTGCAGATCCCGAGCGCGGACCCGCCGCTGCTGATCGACGCCGACCTGCGCCCCGAGGGCAAGTCCGGGCCGCTGGTGCGCACACTCAACTCCTACGAGGCCTACTACCGCCGCTGGTCGCTGGTCTGGGAGTCGCACGCGCTGCTGCGGGCCGAACCCGTCGCCGGGGACGAGGAGCTGGGCCGCCGCTTCGTCGAGCTGATCGACCCGCTGCGGTACCCGGCGGAAGGGCTCGGCGAGGACGCGGTACGCGAGATCCGGCGGCTGAAAGCGCGCATGGAGACGGAGCGGATGCCGCGTGGGGCCGACCCCAAGCTGCACACCAAGCTCGGGCCCGGTGGCCTGTCCGACGTCGAATGGACCGTCCAGCTGCTCCAGTTGCAGCACGGCTGGGCCGAGCCGGGCCTGCGGACGACCCGCACGCGCGAGGCGCTCGCGGCGGCGTGCGCTGCCGGGCTGATCTCCGCCGAGGACGCCGCGATCCTGGACGAGGCCTGGGTGCTGGCCACCCGCGTGCGCAACGCGGTGATGCTGGTGCGCGGTCGCGCCGGGGACACGTTCCCGTCCGACGGGCGCGAACTGGCCGCGGTGGGGCGGTACTTGGGCTACAGCGACGGGCACGTGGGCGACATGCTGGACGCGTACCGGCGCTCCACGCGGCGTGCGAGGACCGTGGTGGAGGAACTCTTCTACGGGGCGTAGGTCTCCGGCGGTCGAAGCCGCCCGGTGCACGGCCTCGTCTTCAAGCGCCGGAGGTCAAGTGCTGGAGGTCAAGTGCTGGACGTCACGCGCTGGACGTCACGCGCCGGACGTCACGCGCCGGATGGGCTGAGGAGCAGCGTCCGGGCATGGCTGAGAAACCCCGCGAGCCCCACCTCGAACGCCCGGTCCGCCCGTCCCTCGCCGACCGCCGCCAGCACCTCGCCCAGCCGCGGTGTCGCCGTCGCGTCGTCGAGGACCCACATCGTCTCCGGGGCCGCCAGGTCGAGCGCCGACCCCAGCACCAGGTTCTCCAGGGCGATGATCAGCACCATCACGTCGGCCGGCGCGAAGCCCGCGTCGAGCAGCAGGTTCACCGCCCGCTCGTACTGCTCCAGCACCCGCGGCGCCCGGACGGGCGAGGTCATCAGCAGCGGGATCGCCCTGGGGTGCGCGGCGAAGGCGGCGCGGTAGGAGCGCGCCCACCCCTCCAGACCGGCGTCCCACGGCGCCACGTCCAGCGTGCCGGGGTCGATCGAGTCGGCGACCCGCTCGCGCAGCAGCTCCACGATCCCGTCCCGGCCGTCCACATGGTGATACACCGAACCGGTCTGCGCCCCGAGCCGCTTCGCGATCTGCGGCACGCTGAAGTCGCCCTGCTCGTCGACGAGTTCCAGTGCCGTGGTGGTGATGCGCTCACGGTCGAGGAGCGGTGTGCGCGGCCGTCCCATGCGTGTGTTCTCCCCTGGAGGTGCGAGATGGGGCTTCCCGGATGCCCACGATGAGGCTACATTGCCGAAACCGAAAGCCTTTAGGTTTACGGGTCACCGGAACCCTCCCCGTCCGCCGCGCCCGAAGGACTCCCCATGTCCGTCACCAGCCCCGACGCCTCCGAGGAGAGCACGCCGCCCGCCGCGGCGACCCTCCGCTCCGGCTCCCTCGGCACCGCCGACATCGCCTTCTTCGTGGTCTCCGCCGCCGCCCCGCTCACCGTCATGGCCGGTGTCGCCCCGCTCGCGATCCTGCTCGGTGGCATCGGCGCCCCGGCCGGATACCTCGTCGCGGGCATCACGCTCGCCGTCTTCGCCGTCGGCTTCACCACCATGAGCCGTCATGTGCGGAGCGGCGGCGCCTTCTACGCGTACATCACCCGCGGCCTCGGCCGCCCGGTCGGCATCGGCGCCGCGCTGCTCGCCCTGGTCGGCTACAACGGCATGGAGATCGGCGTCTACGGCCTCCTCGCCTCCGCCACCAAGGACACCCTGCATGCCCTCTTCGGCGCCGACGTGCCCTGGCTGCCGATCTCCCTCGCCGGCCTCCTGCTCATCGGCTACGGCGGCTTCCGCTCGATCGACTTCGGCGCCAAGCTGCTCGGCGTGCTGCTCGTCGCCGAGACCGGCATCCTCGCGCTCCTCGCGGGCGGGGTGCTCGTCAAGGGCGGCTCGCACGGGCTGTCCGGGGCTTCCTTCGCGCCGGGCCACGTCCTCGTCCCCGGCACCGCGGTCGTCCTGGCCTTCGCCTTCGCCGCGTTCACCGGCTTCGAGTCGACCGTGATCTACCGCCGCGAGGCCCGCGACCCGAACCGCACAGTGCCCCGCGCCACCTACGCGGCCGTCGGATTCCTCGGCCTCTTCTACGCGTTCATGGTCTGGATCGTCATCCAGGCCTTCGGCGACGAGGAGGTGCTCGCGGCCGCGGCCAAGGACCCCGGCGGCCTGTTCTTCTCCGCCATCACCACCTACGTCGGCGGCTGGGCGGCCGACCTGATGCACCTGTTCATCGTCACGAGCGTCATCGCCTCCCTGCTCGCCTTCCACAACGCGATCAACCGCTACGTGCTCGCGCTCGCCGAAGAGGGCGTCCTGCCGCGCCGGCTGGGCCGCATCCACGACCGCCACCGCTCCCCGTACGTCGCGGGCGTCGCGCAGACCGTGCTCGGCGCGATCGTCGTCCTCGCCTTCTGGGCGGCCGGCGCCGACCCGTACGGGCAGCTGCTGCTGTGGGTCAACACCCCGGGAATGATCGGCCTGTTCATCCTGCAGCTGCTCGCCGCGATCGCCGTACCCTGCTACTTCCGGCGGGTGCGGCACCAGGAGGGCGTCCTGCGCACGGTCGTCGCGCCCGTCACCGCCGCCGTCCTGCTCGCCACCGCCATAGCGCTCGTCATCACCCACGTCGACCTGTTCACCGGCGCCTCCGCCACCGTCGACACCGTCCTGGTCGTCACGGCGCCCGCCGTCTTCCTCGCGGGCCTCGTCCTGGCGTGGTGGCTGCGCCGCGAACGGCCGCGGGTGTACGCCGACTTCGCGGCAGAGCCGGCCGGATAGCCGTACCGAACAACCGGATAGCCGTACCGAACAAGCCGTACCGAAAGCCGAACGACCGCATCGAACAAGGGAGTTCACCCCGCATGTCCAGCCCCGCCCTGATCCTCACCGGCGCCGAGGTCCGTACCCTCGACCCCGCCCGGCCGTACGCCACCGCCGTCGCCGTGCGCGACGGGGTGATCGCCGCGGTCGGTGACGAGGCCGACGTACGCGACTGGCGCGGGCCCGGCACCGAGGTCGTGTCGCTGCGGGGGGCGCACCTCGTGCCGGGACTCGTGGACGCGCACAGCCACCCTGTGTGGGGGCTGGAGATGGCGAGCGGGGCCGATCTGTCGGGGGTGACCGACCTCGCGGGCCTGAAGGCCGCGCTCGCGCGGGCCGAGCGGATCGACGGCTGGGTGGTCGGCCACGGCCTCGACCACAACGCCTTCGAGGGCCGCCCCGTCGACCGCGCCCTGATCGAGGACGTCCTCGACGGAGCACCGGCCTTCCTGCGTCTCTACGACGGCCACTCCGCGCTCGCGAGCGGCGCGGCCCTCGACGCGGCGGGCGTGACCGGGCCCCGCACCTTCGCCCAGCGCGCCCAGGTGGTCTGCGACGCCGACGGCCACCCCACCGGGCACCTCGTCGAGCACGCCGCGATGGACCTGCTGGCCGGTGTGGTGCCCCGGCCGTCGTACGCGGCCCGCCGGGCCCGCCTGGTGGAGCTGCTGTCGGAGATGGCGGCGACCGGGCTGACCGGGGCGCACGTCATGGACGGCGGCGACGAGGAGCTGGTCGCCTCCGTGGCCCGCGAGACGGTCCTGCCGGTGCGCCTGCGGTTCGCGCCCTGGTGCATGCCCGGGGTCGACGAGGCGGGCCTGCGGGAGCTGGTCGGCGCACAGGGCCGCGGGGGACGGCACTGGCAGGTCGGCGGGGTCAAGTTCTTCATGGACGGCACGGTGGAGGGCGGCACGGCCTGGCTGGAGCACGCCGACTGCCACGGGCAGGGCACCGAGGCGTTCTGGCCGGACCCCGAGGCGTACGCCGCCGCCGTACGGCACCTGCACGCGGCCGGTGTCCGCACCGCCACGCACGCCATCGGCGACGCGGCCGTCCGCCACGCCCTGGACGTCGTCGCGGGCCTCGGCCCGGACGGCCGCCACCGGCACCGCATCGAGCACATCGAGACGGCCCCCGACGACCTGCTCCCGCGCTTCGCCGAGCTCGGCGTGGCGGCGTCGATGCAGCCGCCGCACACCGCCTACACCCGCGCCGACGGCAGCGACGAGTGGTCCCGTCGCCTCGGCACCGCCCGAGCCGCCCACGCCTGGCGTCTGCGCGACCTGCGCGACGCGGGCGCGACGGTGGCCCTCGGCTCCGACTGGCCCATCGCCCACTACGACGCCCGCGCCGTCCTGGCCACCGCCCGGGCCCCGCGCGGGGCGGCCTCGGCGCGAGCGGGCCTGACCGGCCTGGAAGCACTGGAGGGCTGCACGACCCACGCCGCGCAGGCGGCGGGCGAGAGCGCGACGGCCGGCCGCATCACGCCCGGCCACAGGGCGGACCTGACGGCCCTGGCCATGGACCCGGTGAACACCCCACCGGACGAACTGGCGCAGGCCCCGGTACGCCTGACCGTGACGGGCGGCCACGTGACGCACCGCGGCGGCTGAGGGCTTTCAGGGGCGCGGGGAACCGCGCGACCGGCCACCTCCCATGCCGCACCCGCCCGACAACCTAACGCGGCACCTCGGAAGGCGGCATTTTCGGCAGCGCGTACGGCAGGACCCCGTACCAGGCCCACGACACCCCGAACCCGAAGGCGAGGCACAGCAGTCCGCCCACCGCGTCCAGCCAGAAGTGGTTCGCCGTGGCCACGATGACGATCAGCGTGGCCACGGGGTACAGCAGCCCGAGCACCCGCACCCATGGCACCTTGGCCAGGAAGAAGATCGTCAGCCCGCACCACACGGACCACCCGATGTGCATGGACGGCATCGCGGCGTACTGGTTCGACATGTGCTTCAGATCGCCCGACGCCATCGAGCCCCAGGTCCGGTGCACCATCACCGTGTCGATGAAGCTGCTGCCGTTCATGAGCCGCGGGGGTGCGAGCGGATACAGGTAGTAGCCGACCAGGGCCACACCGGTGGTCGCGAACAGCACCAGCCGGGTCGCCGCATAGCGCCCGGGATGACTGCGGAAGAGCCACACCAGCACGCTCAGCGTGATCACGAAGTGCAGGGTGGCGTAGTAGTAGTTCATGCCGACGATGAGCCAGGAAACGGAGTTCACCGCATGGTTGACCGACTCCTCGACGGCGATGCCCAGTTGGTGCTCGGTCTTCCAGATCCAGCCGGCGTTGCGCAGCGCCTTGCCGCGCTGCTCCGGGACCGCGTTGCGGATGAGCGAGTACGTCCAGTAACTCACCGCGATCAGAAGGATCTCGAACCAGAGCCGGGGCCGGCGCGGGGTGCGCAGCCGGCGCAGCAGACCCGGGCTCCCAGCGGCCGTGAGGGAGTCAGGAACGGCCGTCTGATCACGGTCTTCCAGACTGGTCACGGTCGGATCACCCATGGGCACAAAGTCTGCCAGAAACGTCCTGCCCGACCGATCATCCTCCGGTCGGGTTCGGCCCGCATGTTCTACAACGCCGAGACGCCCGCGCCTACTCCCGGCGAAGGGTGGAAAACCCCGGAATCTCCACCCTAGGGACGATTCCGGTCCCCAGGTGCCGAAGCGGTCGAACCGCGCACCACCAGCTCCGGCATGAACACGAACTCGCTGTGCGGCGCAGGCGTCCCGCCGATCTCCTCCAGCAACGTCCGCACCGCCGCCTGCCCCATCGCCGGGACCGGCTTGCGGATCGTGGTCAGCGGCGGGTCGGTGAAGGCGATCAGCGGGGAGTCGTCGAAGCCCACCACCGAGATGTCGCGCGGGACTTCGAGGCCGTGCTGCCGGGCCGCGCGTATCGCGCCGAGCGCCATCATGTCGCTCGCGCACACCACCGCCGTGCAGCCGCGGCCGATCAGCGCGGTGGCGGCGGCCTGGCCGCCCTCCAGCGTGTAGAGCGAGTGCTGGACCAGCTCCGTCTCGATCGCCTCCGCGCTCAGCCCGAGCTGGTCCTGGACGGCGCGGACGAAGCCCTCGATCTTGCGCTGCACCGGCACGAACCGCTTCGGTCCGAGCGCGAGCCCGATCCGCGTGTGCCCCAGCGAGGCCAGGTGCGTCACCGCCAGCGTCATCGCCGCGCGGTCGTCGGGGGAGATGAAGGGCGCCTGCACCTTCGGCGAGAAGCCGTCGACCAGCACGTAGGGCACGCCCTGGGCGCGCAGGCGGTCGTAGCGCTCCATGTCGGCGGTGGTGTCCGCGTGCAGTCCGGAGACGTAGATGATGCCGGCGACGCCGCGGTCGACGAGCATCTCCGTCAGCTCGTCCTCGGTCGAGCCGCCGGGGGTCTGGGTGGCGAGGACCGGGGTGTAGCCCTGCCGGGTCAGCGCCTGGCCGATCACCTGCGCCAGCGCGGGGAATATCGGGTTCTCCAGCTCCGGGGTGATCAGGCCCACCAGGCCCTCGCTGCGCTGCCGCAGACGGACCGGGCGCTCGTAGCCCAGTACGTCGAGGGCGGCGAGCACGGACTGGCGGGTGGTGGCGGCGACGCCCGGCTTCCCGTTGAGGACGCGGCTGACGGTCGCTTCGCTCACCCCCGCCTGAGCAGCGATGTCGGCAAGCCGTGTGGTCACGGCACCGGACTGTACCGGCCGTATCGTCATCGCGGTCCCTCAGTTCTGGTCGGTGCCCCTTGTCCCGCAAGAGGATGATTCCCGTGCCGGAGCAGGATGGCAAGAGCTTGCAGAGTCTTGCACAACCCGGTCCGTCCCCGCTCAGCCCCGTAGAACATGGGTCTCATGGCGGTCGAGGAGGGGTCACGGCGACGTAACTTCCGTCGTCGCTTGCACTTTTTTTCTGCAAGGTCTTTCGCAACGCTTGCATCGCTGTTACGTTCCCACTCGCCCGGCGGCCGCAACGGCGCAGTCGGCAAGACGGGAGCGGCGGACGGGGTCGCTCCCACCACACGGGCTTTCACCCTCAAGGAGAACTCATGCGGCGTGGCATAGCGGCCACCGCGCTGGTGGCGTCCCTCGCCCTCGCGGCGACGGCCTGCGGCGGCAGTGATAGCGGCAGCGACAAGAACAGCGGCCCGGTCACCATCACCTGGTGGGACACCTCCAACGCCACCAATGAGGCGCCGACCTACAAGGCCCTGGTCAAGCAGTTCGAGGCCGCCAACAAGGGCATCAAGGTCAACTACGTCAACGTCCCCTTCGACCAGGCGCAGAACAAGTTCGACACCGCCGCCGGTTCCAAGGGCGCCCCGGACGTGCTGCGTTCCGAGGTCGGCTGGACCCCCGCCTTCGCCAAGAAGAGCTACTTCCTGCCGCTGGACGGCACCGAGGCGCTCAAGGACAAGGACAAGTTCCAGTCCAGCCTGATCAAGCAGGCCCAGTACGAGGGCAAGACCTACGGCGTCCCGCTGGTCACCGACACCCTCGCGCTCGTCTACAACAAGGCCCTCTTCAAGAAGGCCGGCATCACCGAGGCCCCGAAGACCTGGGACGAGCTGAAGGCCGACGCCGCCAAGATCGACTCCAAGGCCAAGGTCTACGGCTACTGGGGCTCCACCCAGGCCTACTACGCCCAGACCTTCCTCTACGGCGAGGGCACCGACACGGTCGACGCCTCCGCCAAGAAGATCACCGTGAACTCGCCCGAGGCCCAGAAGGCCTACGGCACCTGGCTGAGCCTGTTCAAGGGGCAGGGCCTGCACAAGGCCGACACCACCGCCGACGCCTACGCCCACATCCAGGACGCGTTCGTCAGCGGCAAGGTCGCCTCGATCATCCAGGGCCCCTGGGAGATCACGAACTTCTACAAGGGCTCGGCCTTCAAGGACAAGTCCAACCTCGGCATCGCCAACATCCCGGCCGGCTCCACCGGCAAGGGCGGCGCCCCGACCGGCGGTCACAACCTGTCCGTCTACGCCGGTTCGGACTCCGCGCACCAGAAGGCCGCGCTGAAGTTCGTCAACTTCATGACCTCCGCCAAGTCGCAGACGGAGATCGCCCTGAAGAACTCCACGCTGCCCACCCGCGACGACGCCTACACCGCCGAGGTCAAGGCCGACCCGGGTATCGCCGGCTACCAGACGGTCTTGCCCGCCGCCCAGCCGCGGCCCGCGCTGCCGGAGTACAGCTCCCTGTGGGGCCCGCTGGACACCGAGCTGCCGAAGATCGCCGGTGGCAAGGAGTCCCTGGACAAGGGTCTGAGCAACGCTGAACTCGCCATCGCCAAGCTGGTGCCCGACTTCAGCAAGTAAGCCCCGCGTGGCCGTCGGATTCGTTGTGGGGAACGGATCCGACGGCCATCCGCCTGCGCCCAGCCGCTTCTCAGAGCCGTAGAACTTCCAGAAGGTGCCGAACATGACAGTCGCCATCGACCGCGCGACCGGCAAACGCCACGGTGACCGCGCGCCACGGCCCGGGCTGGGCCAGCGCCTCAAGCACAGCTATCAGAAATACTGGTACGCGTACGCGATGATCGCCCCGGTGGTGATCGTCCTCGGCGTCCTGGTGCTGTACCCCTTGGTGTACGGCCTCTACCTGACCCTCACCGACGCCAACAGCCTGAACACCGCGCGGACGATCGGCGTCAACCACATCGACGCCACGTACAAGTTCATCGGGCTGGACAACTACAAGGACATCCTCTTCGGCCCGCTGTCGTACGACCGCTTCTGGTCGCACTTCATCTGGACCGTCGCCTGGACGGCCCTGTGCGTCGCCCTGCACTACACGATCGGCCTCGGCCTTGCGCTGCTGCTCAACCAGAAGCTGCGCGGCCGGACCCTCTACCGGCTCCTGCTCATCGTGCCCTGGGCCGTCCCCACGTTCGTCACCGTCTTCGGCTGGCGCATCATGCTCTCCGACGGCGGGATCATCAACACCTTCCTCGACGCCCTGCACCTGCCGGCGCCGTCCTGGCTGGAGGACACCTTCTGGCAGCGGTTCGCCGCCATCATGGTCAACACCTGGTGCGGTGTGCCGTTCATGATGGTCTCGCTCCTCGGCGGCCTGCAATCCATCGACGCCTCCCTGTACGAGGCCGCCGAGATGGACGGCGCGAGTGCCTGGCAGCGCTTCCGCCACGTCACCCTGCCGGGCCTGCGCTCCGTGAGCTCCACGGTCGTCCTGCTCGGCATCATCTGGACCTTCAACCAGTTCGCCGTCATCTTCCTTCTGTTCGGCGCGAACTCGGCCCCGGACGCCCAGATCCTGGTCACCTGGGCCTACTACCTCGGCTTCGGGCAGCAGCCACGCGACTTCGCGCAGTCGGCCACCTACGGCATCCTGCTGCTGGCCATCCTGATCGTCTTCACCTCGTTCTACCGCCGCTGGCTGAACCGCAATGAGCAGCAGCTCGCGATCTGAGGCAGGAGTTCCCATGAGTACGACCACTGTCGCGACCTCAGCCGCGGTGACCGACGACGGCCAGGCCAAGCGCCCGCCCACGGCCCGGCGCCGGGGCCGGCGCAGCCTCGCGGCGTCCCTCACCTCCCACGGCATCCTGATCGCCGGGAGCGTGATCGCCCTCTTCCCGATCGTCTGGCTGGTCTTCCTGTCCCTCGGCCCGGACAAGGACGACTACCTCCACCCGGGCGGCATCTGGAAGAAGATGACGCTCTCCAACTACTCCTTCGTGCTGCAGCACACGAGCTTCTTCGACTGGCTGAAGAGCTCCCTGATCGTCTCGCTCGGCACCACCGTGCTCGGCGTCCTGGTCGCCGCCACCACCGGGTACGCGGTCTCGCGCATGCGCTTCCCGGCCTACCGCAAGTTCATGTGGGTGCTCCTGGTCACCCAGATGTTCCCGGTGGCCGTGCTCATGGTGCCGATGTACCAGATCCTGTCCGACCTCGGCCTGATCGACAGCTACCTCGGGCTGATCCTCGTCTACTGCTCGACGGCCGTGCCGTACTGCGCATGGCTGCTCAAGGGCTACTTCGACACCATCCCGTTCGAGATCGACGAGGCCGGACGCGTCGACGGGCTCTCCCCGTTCGGGACGTTCGCGCGACTGATCCTGCCGCTCGCCAAGCCCGGTCTGGCGGTCGCCGCCTTCTACAGCTTCATCACCGCGTTCGGCGAGGTCGCCTTCGCCACGACGTTCATGCTGGACGACCAGAAGTACACGCTCGCCGTCGGCCTGCAGACCTTCGTCAGCGAGCACGACGCCCAGCGCAACCTGATGGCCGCCACCGCCGTGCTGATCGCGATACCCGTCTCCGCGTTCTTCTACCTCGTGCAGAAGAACCTGGTGACCGGCCTGACGGCCGGCGGCACGAAGGGCTGACGCCGGCCCGGCCGCCCCAGAGAACCGAGACGGTCGCGGTGCCCATCCGACCCCGCAGTCACCGCGACCGTCTCGTCCCACCGATGTATCTCCACCCGACCCCATGACCCCGTTACGTACCAAGGACGCCATGAGCCAGCAGCACTCCGCCATTGCCCCGGCCCCGCACTCCGCCGAAGCCAAGCGCAGCGACTGGTGGAGAGACGCGGTGATCTACCAGGTGTATCCGCGCAGTTTCGCCGACAGCAACGGCGACGGCATGGGCGACCTGGAAGGCGTACGCTCCCGACTCCCGTACCTGCGCGACCTCGGCGTGGACGCCGTGTGGCTCAGCCCCTTCTATGCCTCTCCGCAGGCCGACGCCGGCTACGACGTCGCCGACTACCGTGCCGTCGACCCCATGTTCGGCAACCTGCTGGACGCGGACGCGCTGATCCGCGACGCCCGCGAGCTGGGTCTGCGCATCATCGTCGACCTCGTGCCCAACCACTCCTCCGACCAGCACGAGTGGTTCAAGCGCGCGCTGCGGGAGGGCCCGGGCTCGCCGCTGCGCGAGCGCTACCACTTCCGTCCCGGCAAGGGCGAGAACGGCGAACTGCCGCCCAACGACTGGGAGTCCATCTTCGGCGGACCGGCGTGGACCCGGGTGACGGAGCCGGACGGCACTCCCGGCGAGTGGTACCTCCACCTCTTCGCCTCCGAGCAGCCCGACTTCAACTGGGACCACCCGGCGGTGGGCGACGAGTTCCGCTCCATCCTGCGCTTCTGGCTGGACATGGGCGTCGACGGCTTCCGCATCGACGTCGCCCACGGCTTGGTGAAGGCACCCGGTCTGCCCGACCTCGGCGCCCACGACCAGCTGAAGTTGCTGGGCAACGATGTCATGCCCTTCTTCGACCAGGACGGCGTGCACGAGATCTACCGCCAGTGGCGGCACGTCCTCGACGAGTACGCGGGCGAGCGCATCTTCGTCGCCGAGGCATGGACGCCGACCGTCGAGCGCACCGCGAACTACGTCCGCCCCGACGAGCTGCACCAGGCCTTCAACTTCCAGTACCTGTCGACCGCCTGGGACGCCGAGGAGCTGCGCGCGTGCGTCGACCGCACGCTGGAGGCGATGCGCCCGGTGGGCGCCCCCGCCACCTGGGTGCTGTCCAACCACGACGTCACCCGGCACGCCACCCGCTTCGCCAACCCGCCCGGCCTCGGCACCCAGATCCGCCTGGCCGGCGACCGCGAGCTGGGCCTGCGGCGCGCCCGCGCCGCGAGCCTGCTCATGCTGGCGCTGCCCGGCTCCGCCTACGTCTACCAGGGCGAGGAGCTCGGCCTGCCGGACGTCGTCGACCTGCCGGACGAGGTGCGCCAGGACCCGGCGTACTTCCGCGGCGCCGGCCAGGACGGCTTCCGCGACGGCTGCCGGGTGCCCATCCCGTGGACGCGCGAGGGATCGTCGTACGGCTTCGGCGGCGGTGGCAGCTGGCTGCCGCAGCCGGCGGGCTGGGGCGAGCTGAGCGTCGAGGCGCAGCAGGGCGTGCCGGGCTCGACCCTGGAGCTGTACCGCGCCGCCCTCGCGGCCCGCCGTGAGCACCCCGACCTGGGTGCGGGCGAGGCGGTGGAGTGGCTGCGCGCCCCCGAGGGCGTACTCGCCTTCCGGCGCGGGGAGTTCGTGTGCGTCGCGAACACCGGTGGCGAGTCGGTGACGACTCCGGCGTACGGCCGCGTCCTGCTCGCCAGCGGTGAGGTGACCGAGGCGGACGGCGAGACGAAGGTGCCCGCGGACACCACGGTGTGGTTCACCACCCGCCTCTGAAATTTCTTGCATCAACTTCACACGGCCCGCTGCCTTTTCAGGCAGCGGGCCTTTAACATCTCCGTCACCGCAAGTTGGTTGAAAACTTGCAGCAAGAGCCTTCAACGGTGAAGGAGCCCCCACATGGCACGCAGAACGCTCTCCGCGGCGGTCGCCCTCTCGGCCGCCGCCCTTGTCATGACCCCGACGGCCGCACACGCCTCGCCCCCCGGGACCAAGGACGTCACCGCCGTCCTCTTCGAGTGGAAGTACGCCTCGGTCGCCAAGGAGTGCACCAGCACGATCGGCCCGGCCGGCTACGGATACGTCCAGGTCTCCCCGCCCGCCGAGCACATACAGGGCTCGCAGTGGTGGACGTCGTACCAGCCGGTGAGCTACAAGATCGCGGGCCGCCTCGGCGACCGCGCCGCCTTCCAGAACATGGTCAGCACCTGCCACGCGGCCGGCGTGAAGGTCGTCGTCGACACCGTCATCAACCACATGTCCGCGGGCAGCGGCACCGGCACGGGCGGGTCGTCGTACACGAAGTACGACTACCCCGGCCTCTACTCCTCCTACGACTTCGACGACTGCACCTCGCAGGTCTCCAACTACCAGGACCGCTGGAACGTCCAGCACTGCGAACTGGTGGGCCTCGCCGACCTGGACACGGGGGAGGAGTACGTCCGCAAGACCATCGCCGGATACATGAACGACCTGCTCTCCCTCGGCGTCGACGGCTTCCGCATCGACGCGGCCAAGCACATCGACGCCGCCGACCTGGCGAACATCAAGTCCCGCCTGACCAACCCGAACGCGTACTGGAAGCAGGAGGTCATCTACGGCGCCGGCGAGGCCGTCCAGCCCACCGAGTACACCGGCAACGGCGACGTCCAGGAGTTCCGCTACGCCTACGACCTCAAGCGCGTCTTCAACAACGAGAACCTCGCCTACCTGAAGAACTACGGCGAGGGCTGGGGCTACATGAGCAGCTCGGTGGCCGGCGTCTTCGTCGACAACCACGACACCGAGCGCAACGGCAGCACGCTCAACTACAAGGACGGCGCCAACTACACCCTGGCCAACGTCTTCATGCTCGCCTACCCCTACGGCGCCCCGGACATCAACTCCGGCTACGAGTGGTCCGACGCGGACGCCGGCCCGCCCAACGGCGGCACCGTCACCGCCTGCTGGCAGGACGGCTGGAAGTGCCAGCACGCCTGGCCGGAGATCAAGTCCATGGTGGCCTTCCGCAACGCCACCCGTGGCCAGGCCCTGAGCAACTGGTGGGACGACGGCAACGACGCCATCGGCTTCGGCCGCGGCAGCAAGGGCTATGTCGCCATCAACCACGAGACGAGCTCGCTGACCCGGACCTACCAGACGTCCCTGCCGGCGGGAACGTACTGCAACGTGCAGAACAACACGTCGGTGGCGGTGAACTCCAGTGGGCAGTTCACCGCCACCTTGGGCGCCAACACGGCGCTGGCGATCTACGCCGGGAAGTCGAGCTGCTGAGGCCCTACTTCCAGGTGTCGCTCGTGGTGTAGCCGGACGAACCGCCCGTCGTGTACGAGCGGTTCGTCCCGGGCTCCCAGGTCACGTTCCCGGAGCCGGCTTGACCGCCTTCGAGGCGGACGTCGTCGGGGCGTACTCGTCGAACGTCGCGCTCACCGTGGAGCCGGACGAACCGCCCCCGCCTCCCGGGTCGTCGCAGCCGACGGTGCACGTGCAGGACGCGTCGTAGAAGGCGACCGTGCTCTTCGCCGGGATGGTGAGCGAGGCGCTGCCGCCGGAGACGGTGACCGTGCTCGCGCCGCCGTCGACGACGTTCCTGCAGGTGCCGTCCGCCATGCCGGTGGTGAAGGTGTTGTGCCAGGCCACCATGCCGACGAGCCCGGTGTCACGGTCCAGGCAGTACCAGCTTCCGCCGGAGCAGTCGGTGTCCGTCACGAAGCCCGAGGAGTTCGGCGGGGCCTGGTCGCTCTGGAGGACAGGTCGCTGACGTTCCCCTGGAACGCGCTCTCCATCCTGCTCGCGTCGGTGAAGTCCAGGACGTCGCCGGAGGCTAGGTCGTGTCTCTCAACTTCGTAGCCAAGTGATGACGGCCGCCAGTACGGCTGCAGAGCGATAGACGATCGCGAGTTTGTCGTAACGGGTGGC